>JBHYDO010000115.1:0-13369 GCA_051860645.1 Roseococcus sp. | reverse complement strand
GCCCATTCCGCCATCGCGGCCTCCTCGCTGCGCAGGGCGCCGAGCTGCACCTGGACGCCCCCACCGGATACAGCCGGCGCGGCGGCGGGCGGCGGCGCGGCGGCAGGCGCGGGCCGGGCCGTCACCGCCGGCTGCAGGCTGGGCTCGGCAGGCGGACTCGCCGGAGGTCGTGGCGCGGGCATCGCCAATTGGCGCCAGCCCTCGGGCACCGGCCGCTCCGGGCCAGGTGCGAGGCGTGCGCCGCCAGGCGTGTCCTGCCCTGGCCCGCGGCGTTCGAAGATGGAAGCGCTCGGCGGCGGGGTGGCGCTGGCCACATAGTTTTCGGGCCGGACCCGGAAGGGCCGGTCATCCGCCTGGATCAACGGAACGCCGCCCGGCGAGAGCGCGCCGCTGCCCCAGAGGAGCAGCACGCCCAGCGCGCCAACCCCGATCAGGCCGCTCCCCAGCAGCCAGACCAAGGGCGGGATCCCCCATCCCGCCCGCGCCCTCTCCGGCGGGCGAACCCGCCAGGAGGGCAATGTCGTGTCACTCATCGCATCTCCTCGACCGGCGCGACCCCCATCACGCCAAGCCCGGACCTGATCACGGCTGCTGTTGCCGCCACCAGGGCCAAGCGCGCCCGTGTCCCCTCGGGGTCGCCTTCCTGGATGAAGCGCAAGGAGGATTCTTCCCTGCCCTTGTTCCACAATAGATGAAAATCGCCCGCGAGGTCATTCAGAAAAAACGCAACACGGTGTGGTTCGCGCGCCGCCGCCGCGGCCTCGACCACGCGCGGCCAGCCGGCCATGCGGCGGATCAGCGCGAGTTCCGCGGGGTCGGTCAGGGGGGCGAGCGAGACGCCAGCAAGATCAGCGGGTTCGCCCGCGGCCCGCAGCACCGAGCGGCAGCGCGCATGGGCGTACTGCACGTAGAAGACCGGGTTGTCGCGCGACTGCTGCACCACGAGGTCCAGGTCGAACTCCATCTGCGCGTCGGACTTGCGGGTCAGCATGGTGAAGCGCACGGCGTCGCGGCCCACCTCGTCGATCAGGTCGCGCAGGGTGATGTAGGTGCCGGCGCGCTTGGACATCCGCACCGGCGCGCCGTCCTTCACCACGTGCACGATCTGCGCCAGCACCACGTCCAGGCTGACGCGCCGGTCCGAGAGAGCCGCCACCGCCGCCTGCATGCGCTTCACATAGCCGCCGTGGTCGGCCCCCCAGACATGCACCAGCGCGTCGAAGCCGCGCTCGATCTTGCCCAGGTGGTTGGCGATGTCGTTGGCGAAATAGGTGCCCGAGCCGTCGGATTTGCGCAGCGGGCGGTCGGTGTCGTCGCCGAACTGGCTGGCGCGGAACAGGGTCTGCTCGCGGGGTTCCCAATCCTCCGGGGTCTTGCCTTTGGGGGGCTCCAGCACGCCGCGGTAGATCAGGCCCTGGGCGTTCAGATGCGCCTCGGCCTGGTCGAGCTTGCCCTCGGCCACCAGCGCCGCCTCGCTGATGAAGATGTCATGCTGCACGCCGAGTGCGGCCAGGTCCTCGCGGATCATGTCCATCATCATGGCGACGGTGGTCTCGCGCACGGTCGCGAACCAGCGGTCGGGGCCGGCAAGGCCCGGGCCGTGGGCGGTGCCGGCCTCCGCCAGGGCATCGCCATGGTGGCGGGCCAGCGCCGCGCCCACAGGGATGAGGTATTCGCCGCGGTATTGCAGCCCGCCGGGGATGAGCTGGGCGAACTCGTCCTCGGTCAGCGTGGTGCCCAGCGCCTGGAGGTAGCGCCAGTAGGCGGCATAGGCGAGCGCCTGCACCTGCGCCCCGGCATCGTTGATGTAGTATTCCCGCGTGACGTCATGGCCGGCCTTGGCCAGGAGTGCGGCCAGCGCATCGCCCACCACCGCGCCCCGGCAATGGCCGACATGCATGGGGCCGGTCGGATTGGCCGAGACATATTCGACATTGATCCGGCCGGGTCTGGGCGCGCCCTGGCCATAGGTCTCGCCGGCGGCGAGGATCACGCCGAGCTGGGCGCGGACGAAGCCCTCATCGAGGCGGATGTTCACGAAGCCGGGGCCGGCGGGCGCGGCCTCCTGCACCTCTGGCAGCGCCGCAAGCCGCGCGGCGAGGTCGGCCGCCAGCCGGGGCGGCGCCAGCCTTGCGGCCTTGCCCACCACCAGGGCCGCGTTGGTCGCCATGTCGCCATGGGCGGCCTCGCGCGGGGGCTCGACAGTGACGCGGGCGAAGGCGTCCTGCGGCACATCGGGCAGCAGGGTGCGCAACGCCTCCACCGTGCGGGTGCGGATATGGGCGAAGATGTCGGCGGGGGCGGGGGGCAGGCTCATGCCGCGGGTTGTGCGGCGCGCGGATGCGTTTCGGCAAGGGGGGCGTTTCGGCCAGAAGGGCTGGGCGGGAGGGCCCTACCCTCCCACATGCGGGTCCGTCAGCCGCCGGTATTCCTCCAACGCGAACCGGTCGGTCATGCCGGCGATATAGTCGCCCACAGTCTCCGCCGCCTGGGGGCTGCCGGCCTCACCCGCGCGGGCGCGCCATTCATCGGGCAGCATCTGCGGGCCGCCATGCAGCAGCTGGAACAGCATCTGCACCACGCGCCTGGACTTCTGGGTGGCGCGGTTCACGCGGAAGTGGCGGTACATGCGCTCGAACAGGAATTCACGCATCTCGACATTGGCGCCACGCATGGCCGCGCCGAAGGCCACCACGGGTTCGGGTGCGGCACGGATGGCATCCACGCTGGTCGGTGCGAGCGCCGCGAGCCGCCGCTCCGTCTCATGCGCCACGTCATGGATCATGGCGGCGATGACGCGGCGCACCATCTCCGGCGCCGCGCGATCGGCGGGCAGGTCCGGGTGGGCGGCACGCGCCTCGGCCAGGGCCTGGCGCGGCAGGGGCAGGGCCGCGACCTCCTCCACGGTGAAGAGGCCGGCGCGCAGCCCGTCCTCGAGATCATGGTTGTTGTAGGCAATGTCGTCGGCCAGGGCCGCCACCTGCGCCTCCGCACTCGCATGGGTGCCGAGTTCCAGGTCCTGGATGGTGTTGTAGCGGGCCAGATAGGGTGCCGGCCGCCGCACTGGGCCGTTGTGCTTGGCGAGCCCCTCCAGCGTCTCCCAGGAGAGGTTCAGCCCGTCGAAGGCCGCGTAGCGGCGTTCGAGCAGGGTCACGTGCTTGAGGCTCTGCGCGTTGTGGTCGAAGCCGCCATGGCTGCGCATCAGCCCGTCCAGCGCCTCCTCGCCGGCATGGCCGAAGGGGGGGTGGCCGAGGTCATGGGCCAGCGCCAGCGCCTCGGCGAGGTCCTCGTCCAGGCGCAGGCGGCGGGCCAGGCTGCGCGCGATCTGCGCCACCTCGATGCTGTGGGTCAGGCGGGTGCGGAAATGGTCGCCCTCGTGGAAGACGAAGACCTGCGTCTTGTATTGCAGCCGGCGGAAGGCGCGCGAATGGATGATGCGGTCCCGGTCGCGCTGCCAGGGCGTTCGGCTGTGGTCCTCGGGCTCGGGGTGCAGGCGGCCGCGGGTGGCGCGCACGGCGTGGCCGGCCTTGGACTCGGCGGGGGGGGCGTCCAGCATGGCGCCTGCGTATCAGCCACGCGGCAGCGGTGGAAATCCTTTGTGCGACGGCCTACATTGGGCACTCAAGGAGATCGCCATGCCGGACGGCACCGCCCCCCAAATCCCCCCCGGGGCTTTCAACATGACGCCCCGCGCCGCCGAGGAGATCGCCGCCATCGCCCAGCGCGAGGGCAGGCCCGGGGCCGGGCTGCGGCTCACCGTCTCGGCCGGCGGCTGTTCGGGGCTGCAATACGGCTTCGCGCTGGAGGATATCCGCCAGGATGATGATGTGGTCGTGGAGGTCGGCGGCGTGACCCTCTTCGTGGACGAGGTCTCGCTCGACTTCGTGCGCGGCGCCGAGCTGGATTGGCACGAGGCGCTGATCGGCGCGCATTTCGTGGTGCGCAATCCGCAGGCGGTCAGCGGCTGCGGCTGCGGGACGAGCTTCGCCGTCGCGTAACGCCGCACGAGGGGCTTGCGCCCGGGCCGGGCCCGGGGATGATCGCGCCCCATGCGCCCCTCCTCCCTGCGTCTGGCCACCTTCAATGTGAATTCCATCCGCCGGCGCGCGCCGCATCTGCGGCGATTCCTGGACCGGCATGGGCCGGATGTCGTCTTCCTCCAGGAACTCAAGTGCAAGACCGAGGAGTTTCCCGCGCTGGAATTCGAGGGCAGCGGCTATGCCCTGCATGTGGTCGGCCAGCCCGGCGGGCGGAACGGCGTGGCCGTGCTGTCGCGCCAGCCCTTCACCGTGCTGGCCGAATCGCTGCCCGACGAGGACGCGGACAGCCACGCCCGCTTCCTCGCCATCGAGACGCAGGGAATGGTCGCGGCCGGCATCTACCTGCCCAACGGCAATTCGGGCGGCGCCGAGGGCATGGAATACAAGTGGCGCTGGATGGACCGGCTGCGCGGCTGGGCCGCGGCGCGGCTGGACGCCTTCCAGCCGTTGGCCATCCTGGGGGACTTCAATGTCTGCCCGACAGCGGCGGACCTCGCCCCGGGTGCCTTGCCCCCTACCGACGCGCTGGTGCACCCCGAGAGCCGGGCCCGCTGGCGGGCGCTGGTGCATCTGGGCCTGACCGACGCGCTGCTGGCGCTGCACCCCAGCGAGACGCCCTTCACCTATTGGGATTACGGCTCGGCCTTCGAGCAGAACCGCGGGCTGCGGATTGACCACGCACTGCTGAGCGCCGAGTTGGCGGAGCGGCTGGTGGCGTGTGGCGTGGACACGGCGGCGCGGGCGGAGGAAAGCCCAAGTGACCATGCGCCGGTGTGGATCGAGCTGGCCGAGTAGCTGCCGGCAGGCCCGACAGCGTGGAGACCTCGCGCCGCTTTCCGCCTTGGTGCCCCGCGGAGGCTTCGCTTCGGCAGGCGGAACCACCCGGCAGGGTCAGCGCCCCTCCGGGGCCCCCGGGAAAACACCGACAGCGATTTCGTGGGGAGAGTTAAAAATCCAGATCCGCGTAATGCTTCGGCGGTTCCAATCCACTCACCCGATCCACCAACAGCCCCCGGAAGGCCGGCCGCGACTTCACCCGGCTGTACCAGTCCCGCGCGGCGGCGTTGTGCTCCCAATCCACGTCATTGGCGTAGTCCAGCACCGAGACATGCGCCGCCGCCGCGAAATCCGCGAGGCTGAGGCTCGTTCCCGCCAGCCAGGGCCGCTGCTCCGCCAGCCAGCCGATCACGTCCAGGTGGGGCTTCAGGTTCGCATAGCCCGCGCGGATCGCCGCCGCATCGGGGTTGCCCTTGCCCAGCGCGCGCTTGAGGTGCCGTTCCCAGATCAGGTTGCGCGTCACCTCCTCGGCGAAGCGCGTGTCGAACCAGGCGACGAGGCGGCGCACCTCGGCCCGTTCGCCCAGGGTGCGGCCGATGAGGGGCACATCCGGATAGGCCTCGTCCAGGTATTCGCAGATGGCGTAGCTGTCGGCGATGACGAAGCCGTTCTCCTCCACCAGCACGGGCACCGTGCAGGCAGGGTTCATGGCAAGGAATTCGTCGCGCCGCTCCCACACGCGCTCGGTCTTGAGCTCGAAGGGGATGCGCTTCTCCGCAAGGGCGAGGCGCACCTTGCGGGAGTAGGGCGAGAGGGGGAGGTGGTGGAGAATCCGCACGCGCGACTCTATGCCATCTCGCCCCTTGTCCGTGAAGGACGCTACTCGGCCGCTTCCGCCACCTCGCGCATCGGCCGCGCGAGGTACTTGGCGTATTCCTTGGGCACGATGTGCCAGAAGCTGCCGCGCTCACTCGCCCAGTCGTTCAGCAGGCGGGCGGCGTGGCGGCTGTTGGTCTCGGCCACGTGGCGCTCGATGAGGCGCTTGAGCTCGCCCTCCCAATGCGCGCTCTCGAGGCGTTGCCACAGCAGCGTGTCGGGGTTCACCCGCCGCTCGAACAGGCCCGAGGGGTCGTGCACGAAGGCCTGGCCGCCGGTGAAGCCCGCGCCGAAATTGTCGCCCACCTCGCCCAGGATCACGACGGTGCCGCCGGTCATGTACTCGCAGGCATTGGCGCCGGCACCCTCCACCACCGTTGTGGCGCCCGAGTTGCGCACGGCGAAGCGCTCGCCCGCCTGGCCCGCGGCGTAGA
The DNA here is from genome assembly GCA_051860645.1 of Roseococcus sp. Lineage (GTDB taxonomy): Bacteria > Pseudomonadota > Alphaproteobacteria > Acetobacterales > Acetobacteraceae > Roseococcus. The sequence continues at coordinate 7,242 of JBHYDO010000115.1, read as the reverse complement.
GCGCGCCGGCGGTCGCACCATACAGGCAGGTGTTGCCGATGATGGTGTTCTCATTCCAGACGAGGCCCGAGGAGGGCGCCGGCCGCACCACGATCGTGGCACCGGAAAGCCCCTTGCCCACATAGTCGTTGGCGTCGCCGAACACCTCCAGCTTGAGGCCACGCACGCCGAAGGCACCCAGCGACTGGCCGGCCGAACCCCGCAGCCGCACCGTCAGGTGGCCTTCCTGCAACCCCGTCATCCCGTATTGCCGCACGATCTTCGACGACACCTTGGTGCCGATGGCGCGGTGGGTGTTCCGGATGTTGTAGGCGAGCTGCATCTTCTCGCCGCGCTCGAACAGCGGGGCGGCGTCGCGCAGCATGTCGGCGTCCAGCGTCTCGGGCACCTCGTTGCGGCCGACCAGGGTGCAGAAGGGCGCGTGGGGCCCGCTGTCGGCCTTCACCAGCAGCGGGTTGAGGTCGAGGTCGTCGAGGTCCTCCGCGCCACGGCTCACCTGCTTCAGCAGGTCGGTGCGGCCGATCACGTCCTCCAGCTTGCGCACGCCGAGGCCGGCCAGGATTTCCCGCACCTCCTCCGCCACGAAGCTGAAGAGGTTGATCACCTTCTCCGGGCTGCCCGCGAACTTGGCGCGCAGCGCCTCGTCCTGGGTGCAGACGCCGACGGGGCAGGTGTTGGAGTGGCACTGCCGCACCATGATGCAGCCCATGGCGACGAGGCTGGCCGTGCCGATGCCGAACTCCTCCGCCCCCAGCATGGCGGCGATGACCACGTCGCGCCCGGTCTTGAGCCCGCCATCGGTGCGCAGTTTCACACGGTGCCGCAGCCGGTTCAGCAGCAGCACCTGGTGCGTCTCCGACAGCCCCATCTCCCAGGGCAGGCCCGCATACTTGATGGAGGTCAGCGGCGAGGCGCCCGTGCCGCCCGAATGCCCCGAGATCAGGATCGCATCCGCCTTGGCCTTCGCCACGCCGGCCGCGATGGTGCCGATGCCGCTGCGCGAGACCAGCTTCACGCAGACCGTGGCCTCGGGGTTGATCTGCTTCAGGTCGTAGATGAGCTGCGCCAGGTCCTCGATGGAATAGATGTCGTGGTGCGGCGGCGGCGAGATCAGCGTCACGCCGGGCGTCGAATGCCGCAGCTTCGCAATCAGCCCCGTCACCTTGAAGCCGGGCAGCTGCCCGCCCTCGCCGGGCTTCGCACCCTGAGCCACCTTGATCTCGATCTCGCGGCAGTTGTTGAGATACTCGGCCGTCACGCCGAAGCGGCCGGAGGCGACCTGCTTGATCGCGCTGTTCGCGTTGTCGCCATTGGCGCGCGGCTTGGCCCGCGCGGGGTCCTCGCCGCCCTCGCCACTGTCGCTGCGCGCGCCGATGCGGTTCATGGCGATGGACAGCGTCTCATGCGCCTCGGGGCTGAGCGCGCCCAGTGAAATGCCCGGTGCCACCAGCCGCTTGCGGATCTCGGTGATGCTCTCGACCTCTTCCAGCGCAATGGGCGTGCGGCCCTCGGCGCGGAAGTCCAGCAGGTCGCGCAGCGCCACGGGCGGCTGGCGCCGGACGGCGTCGGTGTAGCGCTTGAAGGTCTGGTAGCTGTCGGTATCCACCGCCTTTTGCAGCATATGGATCAGCGTGCCGCCGAAGGCGTGCGCCTCGCCCTTCAGCCGCAGCTTGTAGAGCCCGCCCACCGGCAGCGTGACCACCTCGGAGCCGAAGGCGCGGCGGTGCAGCGCCATCACGCGCCGTGCGATGCCGGCCAGGCCGATGCCCGAGATGCGCGAGGGCACGCCCGGGAAATACTCGGCCATCAGCGCGCGCGAGAGGCCCACTGCCTCGAAGTTCATGCCCCCGCGATAGGAGGAGAGGACGGAGATGCCCATCTTGGACATCACCTTCAGCAGTCCTTTGTCCACCGCCTTCTTGTAGCGCGCGATGGCCTGGTCAAGCGTGAGTTCCCCGAAAAGCCCGCGGCGGTGGCGGTCCGCGACCGAGGATTCCGCCAGGTAGGCGTTGACGGTCGTGGACCCCGCCCCGATCAGCACCGCGAAATAGTGCACGTCCAGGCATTCCGCGCTGCGCACGTTCAGGGAAGTGAAGGTCCGCAGCGAGGTCTTGACCAGATGCGTGTGCACGGCACTCACAGCCAGGATCATCGGCACGGCGACGCGCTCGGCCCCTTGGGCCTCATCGGTCAGGATGACGTGCTGGCAGCCGGAGCGCACGCCGTCCTCGCTCTCGCGGCGGATGCGGTCGAGCGCGCGGCGCAGCCCGGCCTCGCCCTCGCTGACGGGGAAGGTGCAGTCCACCTCGCAGGCGGACGCGCCCATGTGCGCGCGCATGGCGCCGAACTCGGCGCTCGACAGCACGGGGCTGTCGAGCATGAGCATGTCGCACTGCGTCGGGTCCTCGTCGAGGATGTTGCCCAGGTTGCCCAGCCGCGTGCGCAGCGTCATCACGCGCGTCTCGCGCAGGCTGTCGATGGGCGGGTTGGTCACCTGGCTGAAGGTCTGGCGGAAATAGTGGTGCAGGCCGCGATATTGCGCGGACAGCACGGCCACCGGCGTGTCGTCGCCCATCGAGCCCACGGCCTCGGCCATGTCCTCCACCATGGGGTGCAGGATCTGCTCCAGCTCCTCCAGCGTGTAGCCGACGGCGAGCTGGGCGCGGCGCAGCGCCTCGCCCATCATCGGTGCGGGGGCGGCGGATTGCGCCTTCACGAGGCCGTCGATGCGCGTGGTGCGGTTCACCCACTGCCCGAAGGGCTTGCGGGCGGCCAGCATGTCCTTGAGCTCGCCATCGAGATAGAGGCGGCCGGTGTCGAGGTCCACACCCATGAACTGCCCGGGGCCCACGCGGCCCTTCGCCGTCACGCGGTCCTCGGGCACCTTCACCATGCCCGTCTCGGAGCCGATGATGAGGAGCCCGCCATCGGTGACGGTGTAGCGCAGCGGCCGCAGCCCGTTGCGGTCCAGCCCCGCCACCACCCAGCGCCCATCGGTGCCGCAGAGCGCGGCAGGCCCGTCCCAGGGCTCCATCACCGCGTTGCAGTAGAGGAACAGGTCGTGGTGGGCCGGCGGCATGGTGGCGTTGTTGCCCAGGCTCTCGGGGATCAGCATGGCCTTGGCCATGGGCGCGTCGCGCCCGCCGCGCACCAGCAGCTCGAACACATTGTCGAGGCTGGCGGTGTCGGAGCCACCCGCCTGGATCACGGGCTTGATGTCATCGAGGTAGGCGTCGAGCAGCGGGTGGGAGAGGCGCGTCTCGTGCGCCTTCATCCAGTTCACGTTGCCGTGCAGCGTGTTGATCTCGCCATTGTGCGCGATCATCCGGAAGGGCTGCGCCAGGCGCCAGGTCGGGAAGGTGTTGGTGCTGTAGCGCTGGTGGTAGATGGCGAAGCGCGAGGTGAAGCGCGCATCCTGCAGGTCCGGGTAGAACTCGCTCAGCGCCTCGGCCAGGAACATCCCCTTGTAGATGATGGACCGGCTGGACAGCGAGCAGAGATACAGCTCGGGAATCTGCGCCGCGATGGCCTGCTTCTCGATCCGCCGCCGGATGACGTAGAGGTCGCGCTCCATCGTCTCGACGTCCCGCAGCTCGGGATCGTGGATGAGGATCTGCTCGATCTCGGGCCGCGTGGCGTTGGCCTTCTCGCCGATCACTGCAGTGTGGATGGGCACCTGGCGCCAGCCATAGATGCCGTAGCCCATGGCCAGGATCTCGGTCTCGACGATCTGGCGGCAGCGTTCCTGCGCGCCGAAGTCGGTCTTGGGCAGGAACACCTGCCCCACTGCGATGGGGCCGGGGCGCAGCCTGTCGCCGCCATTGCGGACGGCCTCGGCGAAGAACTCCTGCGAGACTTCCACATGGATGCCTGCGCCGTCGCCGGTCTTGCCGTCGGCGTCCACGGCGCCGCGGTGCCAGACGGCCTTCAGCGCGTCGATGCCCGCCTGGACGACGGCCCGGGACGCCTTTCCATCCAGCGCGGCCACGAGGCCCACGCCGCAGGCGTCATGCTCGGTGGTGTCGATGCCCGCGTCGTTCAGCAATGCCTGGTTGCGCGCGTAGCGCTCGACGAATTCGAGGCCGGTTTCCTGGGTCATGTCGGTCACTCCGCCGCTTGCTGCACGCTGGCCTTCGCCAGCACGTATTGCGCGATCTGCTCGGCCGCATCGCGGCCATCCCGGATGCCCCACACCACCAGCGAGGCGCCGCGGACGATGTCGCCGCCGGCAAACACGCCGGGCAGGTCGGTCATCATGCTGCGGTGGTCCACCTTCAGCGTGCCCCAGCGGGTGACGGCCAGCGCGGGCTCGTTGAACATCGCGGGCATGTCCTCCGGGTCGAAGCCCAGCGCCTTGATGACGAGGCTGCCGGGGACGACGAAATGGCTGCCCTCGATGGGCGCCACCTGCTGGCGCCCGGTGGCGTCGGGCAGGCCGAGATGCATCTGCACGGCGCGCACGCCGGTCACCTGTTGGGCGCCGAGGAAGGCCTCGGGCGCGGAGAGCCAGAGGAAGCGCACCCCCTCCTCCTCGGCGTTGTGCACCTCGCGCATGGAGCCGGGCATGTTGGCCTTGTCGCGCCGGTAGAGGCAGGTGACGGAGCTGGCACCTTGGCGCACGGCGGTGCGCACGCAATCCATGGCGGTGTCGCCGCCGCCGATGACCACCACCTCGCGGCCCTCGGCGTTGAGCGCGCCGCTTTCGTAGGCGGGAACGGCGTCGCCCAGGTTCTGGCGGTTGGAGGCGGTCAGGTAGTCCAGCGCCGGCACCACACCCGCGAGGTCCGCCCCGGGCAGCTCGATGTCGCGCGCCTTGTAGACGCCGGTCGCGATGAAGACGGCATCGTGGCGCTCACGCAGCTCGGCCAGCGTCACGTCCTGGCCGACCGCCACGTTCATGTGGAAATGGATGCCGCCCGCCGCGTATTGCTCCCAGCGGCGCAGCACGACCTCCTTCTCCAGCTTGAAGTTGGGGATGCCGTAGATCATCAGCCCGCCGACGCGGTCGTAGCGGTCATAGACATGCACCTGGAAGCCCTGCACGCGCAGGCGCTCCGCCGCCGCCAGCCCGGCGGGGCCGGCACCCACGATGCCGACGGACCAGGGCAGTTCGCGCGTGGGGGTGGGCGGCTTGACCCAGCCATTTTCCCAGGCGGTGTCCACGATGTACTTCTCGACCGAACCGATGGTGACGCTCTCGAAGCCCTTCTCGATGACGCAGTTGCCCTCGCACAGCCGGTCCTGCGGGCAGACGCGGCCGCAGATCTCGGGGAAGGTGTTGGTGGCGGCGGCGACCTCGTAGGCCTCTTCCATCCGGCCTTCCGCCGTCAGCTTCAGCCAATCGGGGATGTTGTTCTGGAGGGGGCAATGCACCTGGCAGAAGGGCACGCCGCACTGGCTGCAGCGGCTGGCCTGCTCCTTCGCGCGCTCCGGATCGAAGCGGGCGTAGATCTCGCCGAAATCCTCGCGGCGGGTGCTGGCGGGGCGCTTGTCGGGCGTCTGCTGTTGCAGGCGGACGAATTGCAGCATGCGCTCGGCCATGGGCGTTCCTCGAAACCTGGGGTCCGGCAGGGCCGGCCTGGTGGTGGGGTGTGGCATCGGGCGCGTGGCAGAGCGCAGGCGCGCCGCCGCGTGCCCGCGGTCCGTGCGGGTTGATTAATGGATTGTTTCGCCTAGCGCCAGTGGAAAATCAACAGAAAGGTCAGCAAACCTGTCTCTTTATTCTCTAAGTCAGCAAAGACAGATTTGCCCTCGCCACCAAGCAGCGCATAATATGGCCGATACGGATCTAAATGCCGCCGGGACGCGTACGGCGATTTCCGCCTGGGCGGAACCGCGCCAGGTAGCCCGGCACCAATCCCTCCACCGGCGCCGGCGTGATGCCCAGGTCGCGCAGCGTCAGCGCCCCCTCCGCCACCACGTTGTCCTTCTGCAACAGGATCAACTGGTCACGCGTGATGGGCGGGGTCGGCAGGAGTTCCGCCACCCGCGCCTGCAGCCGCGCCACCCCGAGCGGAATTTCCACCAGCGGCCGCTTGCGGTGCGTCTCCTTCACGATGAAGGCCAGCAATTCGCGGAAGGTCCGGGCGCGCGGCCCCCCCAGCTCGTAGGTCCGCCCCGCCGCATCCTCGCGCACGAGCGCCGCCATCACCGCTGCGGCCACATCGCCCACATGCACCGGCTGGAAGCGCGTGTCGCCGCAGATCACGGGCATGAAGGGCAGGACCATCGCCATCTGGCCGAAGCGATTGAAGAAGGCATCCTCGGTGCCGAACACGATGGAAGGGCGCAGGATGGTGGCCCGCGGGAAGGCCGCCAGCAGCCCCGCCTCGCCCGCCGCCTTGCTGCGCGCGTAGCGGCTTTCGCTGCCGGCATCGGCGCCGATGGCCGAGATGTGGACCAGCTTCTCCACCCCCGCCTCGGCCGCGAGCCGCCCGATGCGGGCCGGCCCCTCCGCCTGCACCGCCTCGAAATTGCCATGCAGGATGCCGACGCAGTTCACCACCACGCCCGCGCCTTCGACCGCGCGCGCCACCGCGGCGTCGCGCGTCACATCCGCCGCCAGCGCCGCCACCTGCCCCACGCGGCCCATGGTGTGCATGCCATGCGCCTTGACCGGGTCGCGCATCGCGACCCGCACCACCCAATCCTCCCGGACCAGGCGCTGCACGATCTGGCGCCCCAGGAAACCCGCCCCGCCGAACACTGTCGCCACCTTGCGCATCGCACCCGATCCTTCCGTCGCGCCGGACCATATGGGGGCGTGGCCGGCACGGCCAGGGGGTTCGCCGCCGCGCGGCCCCCGGCTGCGCGGAAATGCAGCCCTGGAAAAGCACCGGGAGTGGGATTGACGGCCCCAGGGCCCGCGTCTATCTCGCCGCTCACCCCATCGTGCCCAGGTGGTGGAATTGGTAGACGCGCTGGCTTCAGGTGCCAGTGACCGCAAGGTCGTGAAGGTTCGAGTCCTTTCCTGGGCACCACCCCCCTCTTGAAGTGCAGGGCTTTCCCTCGCAACGCCGGTGATGCGCCTGCGCGGCCGGCTCACCGTGGCGCCGCCTGCGCCACCTGTGCATCCCTTCCGGCCTCGCCGTTTCTCCCCTGAACAGTGCGGCCGGACCGGGGTGGGGCCGCGCCGCGACACCCACCCCTGTGCCCTTCCCACGCGCCCCTGCACACCAGCGATGTCGTCGCGCGCCGCCCGGCCGCATGGGCGATAGTATCCCCAGCACGGATCGTTGGCCG
>JBHYDO010000114.1:0-13412 GCA_051860645.1 Roseococcus sp. | reverse complement strand
TGGCCGCGCTGGTGATCAACCTGCGCCTCGCGCCCATGGGGGCCGCGCTGGCGCCCTGGCTGGACCGGCTGCGGGGCTGGAAGCTGTGGGGCACACTGGCCACGCTGGTGGACAACAGCTTCGCCATGTCGGTGGCCGACCACCGGGCCGGCGGGCGGGATGCCGCGCTGCTGCTGGGCATCGGCCTTGGGCTGTGGGTGTTCTGGGTGGCAACGACCATGGTGGGCCACGCCTTTGCCGGCGCCATCCGGCTGCCGGCCGGTCACCCGGTGTTCTTCGCGAGCCTCGCCACGATGCTGGCGCTGATGGTGCCGCTGTTCCGCGGGCGGGCCGACGTGCTGCCGTGGGCGGTGGCGGGGCTGGTGGCGCTGGCAGCGCACAAGGCGGGGCTGGGCCAGCCCTGGCCGGTTCTGGCGGGCGCGCTGGCGGGGGCGGCGGCGGGCGCCTGGCGGGCGCGGGGCCGGACTACCTCTTGAGGAGCAGCATCAGCGCCCCGAACAGCAGCAGCGCCAGGAACTGGAACAACACCCGGTAGCGCATGAGCTTTTGCGAGGTGCCGCTGTCACCCCCTCGCGCCATGCCGACCATGCCGGCCACCAGGACACCCAGCGTGGCGAGCATGGCCAGCGCGACGAGAACGGTCAGGATCGTTTGCATCCGCCTATCTTGGCCCTCCCGCGGCGGGACGCAACCGCAGCAGGGCCAGCGTCCCCACCGCCGCCGTCAGGGCGCACATGCCGAAGGCCCAGGCATAGCCGCCGGTCGCCATCACCAGCAGGGAGAAGGCCACCGGCATAACGATCATGGTGGCGGCGAAGGCGAAGCCCAGCGCTGCCGTGGCCGCTCCCACCCGGCCCGGCGGGGCCACGCGCGCCACCTCGCCCAGCAACACCCCGTTCCAGCCGATGGCCGACGCCCCCATCGCCACGGCCGCCACGCTGATCAGCAGTCCCGGCCAGTCGGGCCCGGCAAGCGCAAAGACCAGGCAGGTGGCCACGATGGCGAAGCCCAACCCCGCCAGCACGCGCATCGGCCCGACGCGGTCCGCGATCAATGCCCAGAGCACGCGCCCCATCACGCCCCCACCCTGGGCCAGCGCCAGTTGCAGCCCCGCGGCCTCGAGTGCCACCCCCCGCGTCTCGACCTGCCAGACCACGAAGAAGGACGAAAAGCAGAATTGCGCCACGCCATAGCCGCAGGAGGCGATGGTCAGCGCCCGGATCGCGCCGCGCTGGCGCAGGAGAGAGAGGCTGTTGCGCGCATCCTGCCAGGGCCGCAGGCGGCCGGCGGCGTCGGGCGCGCGGTCGGCGTCCAGCGCGGCGCGCACCGGCTGCAGCGCCGCCGCCAGCAGCAGGGCGAAGGCGGCCATCGTCAGCACGCCTGCGCGCCAGCCATACAGTCCGCCGACCACGGGGGCGATGGCCGCCACCAGCATGGCGCCGGCCGGCACGCCGCATTGCTTAAGGCCGAAGATCAGGCTGCGCCGCTGCGGCGGCACGCGCGGCGCCAGCAGGTGGCTGCCCGCCGGCGTGATGGGACCATGCGCGACGCCCGCCACGAAGGCCGAGAGCGCCAGCGCCCAGGGGCTGCCCAGCACGGCCAGCGACAGCCCGATGGCGATGCCCACCAACGCCGCCTGGCACACCCGCACCCCGCCATGGCGCACCAGCAACCCCTGGCTGAGCGGTCCGGACAGCAGCGCCCCCATGTAGCACAGCGCCGTGTGCACCCCGGCGAGGCTGGAGGAGAGCCCGGTCTCGGCCGCGATGGCCGGTGCCAGCACGGGAATAGTAAGAAAAGCGCCCATGCCGGCCATGTGCGTCCCGAGCAACGCGAGCATCACGACCCAGATGGAAGGGCCCGCGGGGACGGGAAATGGCGCGGCCACAGGAGGTGGGGCCGCGGATGTGGTGGGGGGCGGTGAGGTCATGCGCCGTTTCATCGTGCGCCGCCAAGCAGCGCGCCGCAACTTGACCCAGGCACCGGATGCGGGGGAACAGATGGCATGAAGTGTGTTCCCATGATCCTGCTGGCCGTGCTGCTGGCCCTGGCCCCTCACCAGGGGGCACAGGCGCAGGGCACCGCACCCGTCCTCCCCGCGGCCTTGGCCTCGCCCGATGTGATGACGGGGCCGGCGCCGGCCGATGCGTCGGTGCTGAGCCCGGTGATCCCTGCGCCCGGAGCCGTGCCGGCGCCCGTGCCCGTGCCCGTGCCCGTACCGGAGCCCCCGGCCCCCGAGCGCCGCCCGCCGGGCGAGGCCGGACGCGAGGCGGCGCCCGCGCCGGCCGACGCCGTGCCTGGCGCACCGACCCCGGCGTCGCCAGACGCACCGGGCGCTGCCGCGGCCAACACCGGGACGCCGACACAGGCTGCGCCGGCTTCTGCCGCGCCTCCCGCCCCGCCCCCGCAGGCGTCCGCTGCCGATGCGCCCGCCCTCGCGCCCGCCGACGCGCCCGTCGTGGGCCCGGCACCAGCGCCCGGGGCCGTGGCGGCGCCAACCCGCGTCCTGCCCACCACCCAGCCGGCCCCGAATCCCCAGCCGACACCGCCCCAGGCTTCGCTTCCCCAGCCCACGACCGCGCCAGCGGCGACCGCGCCAGCCACGACGGCGCCGCCAACGACTCCGCCAGCATCCGCGGTGCCGCGCGAAGTCGGCGCACTGCTGGAATTGCTGCGCGACGAGAGCCGGCGCGAAGCCTTGATCCGCGCGCTGGAAACCGGCGAAGCCCCTGCCCGCCCGGAAGCCACCCAGGCGCCCGCCCCCGCACCTGCCCCGCCACCCGCACCCGCACCCGCCGAGCCGCTCTCGCCGGCCGCCGAAGTCCTGCAGGACCTGCCCTCCCCGGCCGAGGTGCTGGCCGGGCTGCGCGCCCGCGCCACCGAATTGGCCGCGAAGGCATTCGACACGGCGGGCGACATCGCCGACGTCAATTCGCTGCGCGCCTGGGCCCGCAGCGTGCTGGATGACGACCTGCTGCGTGCCCAGGTGCTGTCCATCGCCTGGCAACTGCTGCTGGTGTTCGCGGCCGGACTGGTGGCGGAGCAGTTGATGCACCTGGCGCTGCGCCGCCCCTATCGCTGGCTCGACCACCGGGCCTCGGTGGTGGCCGGGCCGCTGCGTGGGGTGCGTCTCACGCCCTACGTGCTGGGGCACCTGGCGTTGAACCTGCTCCCCATCCTGGCCTTCGGCTTGGTCAGCCTGCTGGTCATCGGCTCACAGACCATGTGGCCCTCCAGCCGCCTCATCATGGAGGCGCTGGTGCTGGCCTACATGGCCACCCGCGCGGTCATGGCCGCGGCGCGGCTGGTGCTGGCGCCCGACCGCAAGCGCCTGCGCCTGATCCAATGCAGCGACAAGACGGCCATCATCGCCACGCGCTGGACGCGGCGCCTCGCCGTCGCCACCGTCAGCTTCTACGCGGCGGCAGAGGGCGGGCTGCTGCTCGGCCTGCCCGAGAGCGCGCGCGACGCCATCTGGCGCGTGGGCCTGCTGGTGCTGTCGGTGATGGCGGCCATGATCATCCTGCAGCACCGCACCGCCGTGGCCGCGCGCCTGGCCGCGCCCCCTCTTGCGCCCGGCGACGTGCCGGACCGCGCCCGGGTGGCGCTGCGCGGCCTGCGCGACCGGCTGGCGGATATCTGGCACGTCATCGTCATCCTCTGGGTGCTGGCGGCATGGACCGTCTGGGCCTTGCAGATCGACCGCGGGTTCGAGCGGCTGGGCATGGCCTCGCTGCTCACTGTCTTCATAATCGGGACGGCCAAGGCGCTGGACGAGATCGCCCGGCGCGTGCTGATCCGCGCATTCAAGGTGCGGCCAGCCCTGGCCGAGCGCTATCCCTCGCTGGAGAAGCGCACCGCCGTCTACCAGCCGGCGGTGAAATCCGTCGTCTCGGGCGTCATCCTGGTGCTGGCACTGGTGGCGCTGCTGGAGGTGTGGGGCCTGGGCGCCCTGGCCTGGTTCGACACGGACCGCTTCGGCGGGCAGGTGCTGGCCGCGGTGACGACCGTGGCGCTGACGCTGCTGGTCTGCGTGGCGCTGTGGGAGACGGCGAACGCCGCGATCTCCCGCCAGCTCGACTCGTTGCCCGCCGATGGCTCGGCCGCACGCAACGCCCGGGTGCGCACCTTGCTGCCCATGCTGCGCACCGTGCTGGGCGGCGTGCTGCTGCTGGTGGTGGGACTGACCACTCTGTCCGAGCTTGGTGTCAACGTGGCGCCGCTGCTGGCCGGTGCCGGCGTGCTGGGTGTCGCCATCGGCTTCGGCAGCCAGACGCTGGTGCGCGACATCATCACCGGCATCTTCCTGCTGCTGGAGGATGCGGTGGCGGTGGGCGACGTCGTCTCGGTAGGCGGGTTGTCGGGCGCGGTCGAGAAGCTCTCCATCCGCTCCATCAAGCTGCGCGGGCTGGACGGCTCGGTGCACATCGTCCCCTTCAGCGCGGTGACCACGGTGACGAACATGACGCGCGACTTCTCCTTCGCGCTGGTGGATCTGACGCTGGACTACAGCACCGATACCGACGACGCCGTGATGATGCTGCGGATCATCGCCGAGGAGATGCGCGACGACGAGGCCTGGGCGCCCTCCCTGCTGGCGCCGCTGGAGGTGCTGGGCGTGGACCGCATCTCGGGCGAGGGCATCCTGGTGCGGGCGCGGATGATGACGCCGCCGATGCGCCGCTGGGCCGTGATGCGCGAGCTGAACCGCCGCGTGAAGCAGCAGGCGAATGAGCGCGGGATCAAGCTCTACGACCCGCGCCGCCTCGCCGGCGTCATCGAGGAAAAGACGCCAGGGAAGGAGCCAGACTGAGCAGCCACAGCGCCGCCACACCCCCCAGGATCGCGATGGTGTAGTTGCGCGTGGCGAGCATCACGCCCACCACGCAGCCCGCCGCCACCCAGCGCGACGGGCCCGCCTCGATGAGCGTGGGAGTCACGAAGGCCACGAAGATGCAGCCGGGCAGGAAGGTCAGCATGGACTGCACGAAGGGCGGCGGGCGCGTGGCGCGCAGCAGGGCGTAGCCGCCGGCGCGCAGCGCATAGCTGGCCGCGGCCATGCCCAATATGGCCAGCAGCACGTCCCAGCGCAGCGACATCAGCCGCACCCCCGCTCAGCGAAGGCCTTGCACGATGTCGCGGAACAGTTGCGCCGGCAGTGTGCCGCCGCGCACGTCGTCCATGGGCCTGTTGTTGTCATTTCCGAGCCATACGCCGATCACCACGGTGCCGGAAGCGAGTTCCGCGAAGCCCACGAACCAGGCGTCGCGGTAGGACTGGGTGGTGCCGGTCTTCCCGCCCGTCACCATGCCCGGCACGGCGGCCGCGCGCCCGCTGCCATAGCGCGTGACGGCCTGCATCATCCCGCGCATCTGGGCGGCCGCACCGGAAGACAGCACCTGGGCAGGCTCCGGCCGGGCGAACGGGGCGGCGCGGCCCGCCGCCTCGACCCGCTGCATGCCATAGGGAGCGAGGCGCCGCCCGCCATTGACCAGGGCGGCATAGGCGGCGGTGAGTTCCAGGAGCGAGACCTCGCCGGTGCCGAGCGTGATGGAACCGTCGCGCGGGAAGGGCCCGCGCAGGCCGAGCCGCTGCGCCGCCTCGGAAACCGCGGCCGCCCCGCCGGCCTGCTGCATGACGCGCACCGCTGCCGTATTGACCGAATGGGCGAATGCCTCCTCCAGCGTGATGCTGCCGCGGGTGCGCCATCGCCCGTTGGAGGGCGACCAGCGGCCCATGCGCACCGGCCCGTCCGCCACGGGATCAAGCGGCGAGGCCCCGCGTTCCAGCGCGGCGAGATAGGTGAAGACCTTGAAGGTGGAGCCTGGCTGGCGCCTGGCCGAGACCGCGCGGTTGAAGGGCGAGCGGGAGAAGTCGCGCCCACCCGCCATGGCGCGCACAGCGCCCGTGTCCGCATCGAGCACCACGACCGCCCCCTGCCCGGCCCGCGCCGCCGCCCCCGGCCCATCGAGCAGGGCGGCCAGCTGCGCCTCCACCACCGCCTGCCACCCGGCATCGAGCGTGGTGCGGATGGTGAGGTCCTGGCTGCCGGGGAAGCGGCGGGGGACGTCCTCGAAGAGCCAGTCCGCGAACCAGCCGCCATTGCGCGAGGGGCGCGGGGGGATGCGCATCTCCTCCAGCGCGCGGGCCGATTGCGCGGCGGTGATGGCGCCGGTCTCGACCATGGCGGAGAGCACGTCGCGCGCGCGGTCCAGCGCGCCCTCGGGGTTGGTGCGCGGGTTGAGGCGCGAGGGGGCCTGGGGCAGGCCGGCCAGCACCGCCGCCTGCCACAGCGTGACGCGCCGCGCCGGCACGCCGAAATAGACCCGCGCCGCCGCATCCACGCCGAAGACGCCCGCGCCGAGATAGACGCGATTGAGGTAGATCTCGAGCAGCTGGTCCTTGGTGAATCGGTGCTCCAGCCACAGCGCCAGCAGCGCCTCCTGCACCTTGCGGCGCAGGCTGCGCTCGCCGGAAAGGTAAAGGTTCTTGGCCAGTTGCTGCGTGAGCGTGGAGCCACCCTGCACCACCCCCCCCGCGTTCCAGTTGGCCCAGGCGGCGCGTGCGAGGCCCACCACGTCCAGGCCGAAATGGTCCTGGAAGCGGCGGTCCTCGATGGCGAGCAGGGCGGCGGGCAGGTGGGCCGGCATGTCGCGCATGCGAAGGATTTCGCCGAACAGGTCGCCCTGGGTGGCGAGAAGCGTGCCCTCGGTGGTCTGGAGCGTGACCGAGGGGCGCCGCTGCTGTTCCAGCACGCGGTCCACCCGCGGCATGTCCCAGGTGAAGAACAGCAGGAGGGCGGCGAGGGCAAACCCGCCCCAGATGGTGGCGATGACGGCGAATTTCGCTATCGCCCAGCCGAGGTGCCGGCGGGCGGGTCTGGCGGCGCGGGGCTTTGGCCCGCTCGGGGGGTGCCGTTTGGTCCGGGGGGCGGCGGCACGGGCCTCGGTTCGCAGCCTGGGGGCCGCTGAGCGGGACATGAAGCGAGCCTAGCAGATTCGCGCGCCAGGGGGAGTGCCGGCGAATGGCTTGACCGCGCCCCTCCGCCGCACCATTCCCTTTGCCGCATCACCGTCACGCGGGCGACCGCCTCCACCAGCAGGCCAGCGGCCTGAAGGCCGAAGACATGAACTGGATCAGTGAGTGGGCGTTGCCCAAGATCAAGACGCTGTTCGGCGCCCCCAGGGAGATGCCGGACAACCTCTGGCACAAATGCCCGTCCTGCGAAAAAATGATCTTCCAGAACGATTTGGAGGCCAATCTCCGCGTCTGCACCCATTGCGGCCACCACATGCGGCTTTCGTCCAAGCAACGGCTGGACGCCACCCTGGATGAGGGCTGGCAGCGCGCCGAGATCGACAAGGTCCCACTCGACCCGCTGCGGTTCAAGGACCAGCGCCGCTACGCCGACCGGCTGAAGGAAGCCCAGGCCAAGTCCGGCATGGACGACGCCGTGATGGTGGGCCATGGCACGCTGGACGGGCAGCGCGCCGTCGTCGCCGTGTTCGAATTCGCCTTCATGGCGGGTTCCATGGGCGCGGGCGTCGGCGAGGCGCTGGTGACGGCCGCGCGGCTGGCGGTGCTGCAGGACGCGCCGCTGGTGGTGTTCGCCTCGTCCGGGGGCGCACGCATGCAGGAGGGCGCGGTCAGCCTCATGCAGATGCCGCGCACCGTGATCGCCACGCAGATGGTCAAGGATGCCGGGCTGCCCTTCATCGTGGTACTGTGCGACCCCACAACGGGGGGCGTGACGGCCAGCTTCGCCATGCTGGGCGACATCCAGATCGCCGAACCCGGCGCGCTGATCGGCTTCGCAGGCGCGCGCGTCATCGAGCAGACGGTACGCGAGAAACTCCCGGAAGGCTTCCAGCGCGCGGAATACCTGCTGGCGAATGGCATTCTCGACATGGTGGTGAAGCGGGCCGACATGCGCGCCACGCTCGCGCGGCTGGTCGGGCTGCTGCGCGGCCAGCCCCGCCCCGCCGCGGCCTGAACCCGCCGCCATGAACGCACTGACCGGGGGCCGCAGCGAGCCCATCATCGCGCGGCTGCACGCGCTGCATCCGAAGCTCATCGACCTCAGCCTGGGCCGGCTGGAGGCGTTGCTGGCCAGGCTCGGCCACCCGGAGCGCCGCCTGCCACCGGTCATCCATGTGGCGGGCACCAATGGCAAGGGCAGCACCTGCGCCGTGCTGCGCGCGGTGGCGGAGGCCGCCGGGCAGCGCGCCCATGTCTACACCTCACCCCATCTCGTGCGGTTCCATGAGCGCATTCGCCTCGCCGGCCGCCTCGTTTCCGACGAGGCATTGAGCGCCGCGCTGGAGGAGGTGGAACGGGTGAATGGCGACACACCCATCACGGTCTTCGAGATCACGACGGCTGTCGCCTTCCTGCTGTTCAGCCGCACCCCCGCCGATGTGCTGGTGCTGGAGGTGGGGCTGGGTGGCCGCTTCGACGCGACCAATGTGGTGCGCGACCCGGTGGCCACGGCGATTGCCAGCATCTCCATGGATCACATGGATTTTCTTGGCGACACGCTGCCTCGCATCGCCTTCGAGAAAGCCGGCATCATCAAGCATGGCACCCCCTGCGCCACCGGCGCGCAGCACCCGGACGCGCTGGCCGTGATCGCCGCGCGCGCGGCCGAACTGGGCGTGCCGCTGCTGGCGCGCGGCGCGGCGTGGGAGGTGGATGGCGCGGGCTACAGCGACGCGCGCGGCGCCGTTCCCCTGGCCGGATATGGCCTGGCCGGCGCCCACCAGCCGGACAATGCCGGCATCGCGCTCGCCGCGCTGCGGGCCTGGAACCCGCCCTGGCTGACCGATGATGCCTGCGCGGCGGGCGTGGCCCGCGCACGCTGGCCGGCGCGGCTGCAGCGCCTGGATGGCCGCCTGGCCCCGCCGCCGCCCTGGGAATTGTGGCTCGATGGCGGGCACAATGAGGGCGCGGGCCAAGCACTGGCCGCCACCCTGCCCAAATGGCGTGACCGCCCGCTGCACCTGGTCGTCGGGATGAAGCAGGGCAAGACGGCGCAGAGCTTCCTGGCGCCGCTGCTGCCGCTCGCCACCACCGTGACCGCAATTCGCGAGGCGGGGCAACATCTGGCCATGCCGGTCGAGGAGATCATCGCGGCCAGCGGATGCGTCGCGCAGCCGGGGCCTGACCTCGCCACCGCCCTGCCCCGCCTGTTGGAAAGGGCGCCACCGGGGCGCATCCTGGTTTGCGGCAGCCTCTATCTGGCCGGCGAGGTCCTGAAGATGGATGGCACGCTGCCCGACTGACCGCGGGGTCAGTCCACTCCCGACGCTGCGCGGAAGGCGCGGCGCAACCAGGCGATGCCGACGCGCACCTGCCCACTGGCGCAGAGCCGGCGCCCCTCCTCGGCCATGGCGCGGGGGCCTTCTTCCGCGGCGCGGGGCAGGGCCGCGAGGCGCGCCGACAGGGCGGCGCAGTATTCGGGGGTGACGGTGGTCATCCGAACGACGTTGCTGGCGACAGCCGGGCCAGAGAGCTGGGCCGTCAACGCCGGGAACCCGATCGTCAGCAGGATGGCAATGAACCGCATGGGAAACGTTATGCCGCAGCCGGCTTGGCATGGGCATGGGCGAGGGATGAAGCGTGCGTCATTCGGGCGGCGGGCTTCCCCGCAGCTTCTTGGTGGTGCCGCGCTTCGTCTTGCTGTCCATGCGCCGGTTCTGCGAGCCACGGGTGGGCTTGGTGGCGCGGCGGATGGGGGGTGGCGGGGCGCCGGCCTCATCCAGCAGGGCTTGCAGGCGCTCCATCGCGTCCTCGCGGTTGCGCTCGCGCATGCGGTGGCGCTGGGCGGTGAGGACCACCACGCCGTCCTTGGTCATGCGGCGGCCGGCGAGGGTGGCCAGGCGCATCAGCACCCGCTCGGGCAGGTTCGCGGCGGCGGCGTTGTAGCGAAGCTGGACGGCGGTCTCGAGCTTGTTGACGTTCTGGCCGCCAGGGCCGGAGGCGCGGAGGAAGTCCTCCTCGACCAGCGCGGGGTCGATCACGATGCGCATCAGGGGGCGAGCCGGGGCGCGCTGGGCATCTCGTCCTTCAGCGCCACGCCGCTGGCGCCGAGCGCGCGGGCGCCGCGCAGCAGCCAGTGGAGTTTCGCTGCGGCATCGGCATGGGACAGCCCGCCGGGGCGGATGTTGCTGATGCAGTTCCGCTCGGCGTCGCTGCGGCCGCGGCGGGGCGCCCAGGTGAGGTAGAGGCCCACGCTGTCCTGCGCCGACAGGCCGGGGCGTTCGCCGATGAGGACCACCACGGCGTCCGCGCCCATCGCCTCGCCCACGTCGTCGCCGAGGGCCACGCGGGCCTGTTGCGCCACGACCACGGGCCAGGGGGTGGCGAAGGCGCGGATCAACGCGGCGGCCTGGGCCTGGACGCCGGCGGCGCAGAGGCCGTCCGCCACCACCACCACCACGCCGCCGGTTCGCGGCAGGCGGGCGCGATCCTCGTCACGCAGGCGGCGGCCGAGATCGGGGCGGAGGAGGTATTCGCGGCGGTCGCGCGCCTCGCTGTGGACCACGGGGGCGTCGAGGCCGAGGGTGGCGGGGTCCAGCGCGGACCATACGGCGTCGCGCGCGGCGGCGTGGGCCTCCTGGAAATCGAGATGCGCGGCGGTCGGCAGGGAGGTCCCGGCGCGGCCCAGTGCCACGCGGGCCTGGGTGAAGCGGCGCAGGCTGTTCGCGGGGACGAGCGTCACGACAGGCCGATCAGCGCCGGCGCCATCCGCTCCGGAATCCGCGCGCCATCGCCAATGCCCATCCGCTCCAGCCAGGCGGCAAACTCCGGCGCCGGCGTCTTGCCCAGCAGGGCCCGCGCCGTCAGGCCGTCATGGAAGCTGGTGGACTGGTAGGCCAGCATCACGTCATCCGCCCCCGGCACGCCCATGATGTAGGTGACGCCCGCCACGGCCAGGTTGATGAGCAGCGCGTCCATGTCGTCCTGGTCGGCCTCGGCGTGGTTGGTGTAGCAGACATCCACCCCCATCGGCAGGCCGAGCAGCTTGCCGCAGAAATGGTCCTCGAGCCCCGCGCGGGCGATCTGCTTGCCGTCGAACAGGTATTCGGGGCCGATGAAGCCCACCACGGAATTGACCAGCAGCGGGTCGAAGGCGCGGGCGACGGCATAGGCGCGGGCCTCGATGGTCTGCTGGTCCACGCCGTGATGCGCGTCGGCCGAGAGCGCGCTGCCCTGGCCGGTTTCGAAATACATCACGTTCCGGCCCACGGTGCCGCGCTGCAGGGCCAGGGCCGCCGACTGCGCCTCGGCCAGCAGGGGCAGCGTCACGCCGAAGCTCTCGTTCACGCCCTGGGTGCCGCCGATGGACTGGAAGACCAGATCCGTCGGCGCGCCGCGCTCCATGGCCAGCAGCGCCGTGGTCACGTGGCACAGCACGCAGCTTTGGGTCGGGATGTCGAAGCGGGTGCGGATCTGGTCCAGCATCTCCAGCAGCGCCATCACCTGCTCGACATTGTCGGTGGCGGGGTTCACGCCGATGACGGCATCGCCCGCGCCCAGCAGCAAGCCGTCCAGCACGGCCGCCGCCACGCCGCGCGCGTCATCCGTCGGGTCGTTGGGTTGCAGGCGGATGGAGAGCGTCCCTTCCAGGCCAAGGGTGTTGCGGAAGCGGGTGACCACGCGGCACTTGGCCGCCACCACCACCAGGTCGCTGAGGCGCATGATCTTGGAGACGGCGGCCACCATCTCGGGCGTGAGCCCCCGCCGGATCGGCGGCAGCGCCTCGGCGGGCGCGGCCAGCAGCCAGTCGCGCAAGCCCCCCACCGTCAGGTGCGACATGGGCGCGAAGGCGTTCGGGTCATGCCCGTCCATGATCAGGCGCGTGACGTCATCCGCCTCGTAGGGGATCACCGCCTCGTTCAGGAAGTGCTTCAGCGGCAGGTCGGCCAGCGCCCGCTGCGCCGCCACGCGCTCGGCGCCGCTCTGCGCCGCGACACCCGCCAGCGCATCGCCCGAGCGGAAGGGCGTGGCGCGCGCCAGCAGCGTCCGCAAATCCGGGAACACATGGGTCGTGCCCGCCACGCATTGTCGAAATGCCATGCCCCGCCCCGCTTGCCATCTTCCCGCGCGGGCCGGAAACTCCCCGCCAACGGAGGACGTTCATGAGTCATAGCACGGTCGAGACCGCGCCCGATGCCTCGGCCGATTGGCCCGATGGCATCTACGCGCTGCTCAAGCAGTATTCAATCCGCCAGGTGGCGCTGGTGCCCGATGCGGGGCATTCGCGCCTCATCAAGCGGTGCCTCGCGGACAACACGCTGCGGGTGGTGACGCTGACCACGGAGGAAGAGGGCATCGCCCTCATGCAGGGCGCCTGGCTGGGCGGCGAGCGCTCGGTGCTGCTCATGCAGTCCTCGGGCGTGGGGAACTGCATCAACATGCTCTCGCTGTCGTCCATCCATCGTACGCCGATGCCGATGATCGTGACGATGCGCGGCGACTTCGGCGAGTTCAATCCGGCGCAGGTCGCCATGGGCCAGGCCACGCAGACGGTGCTGGAGGCCATGGGCACCCTCGTCCACCGCGCCGACCGCCCGGAAGACGTGCTGCCGACGGTGGAAGCCAGCCTCAAGCTCGCCTTCAACACCTTCCGCCCGACCGCGACGCTGATCGGCCAGCGGGTGCTGGGCGCCAAGACCTTCGGGAAGGATTGAGCCATGCTGGCGGCTTCGGGAAAGATCGACCGGCGCGAATTGACGCGCGCGCTGCTGACCGATCGTGGCGGGATGCTGGTGGTGGCGGGCCTCGGCGCGCCGGCCTGGGACATCACGGCGGTGGAGGACGGCCCGCAGAACCTGCCGCTGTGGGGCGGCATGGGCGGGGCGGCGATGATCGGGCTGGGCCTGGCACTCGCCCAGCCCACACGGCGCGTGCTGGTGCTGACGGGCGATGGCGAGATGCTGATGGGCATCGGCAGCCTCGCCACCATCGCGCACCAGGCGCCGAAGAACCTCTCGATCGTGGTGCAGGACAATGAGCACTACGGCGAGACCGGGATGCAGCAGACCGCCACGCATCACGGCACGGACCTCGTCGTGATGGCGCAGGGTGCCGGCATCAAGAACACCATGCTGGTGACCGAGGCGGGCGACGTGGCCGCACTGGTCAAGGCCGCGCGCGAAAGCGAAGGGCCCTTCTTCGGCCTGGTGAAGGTGGACGCGACCAGCCTGCCCCTCGCCCTGCCGCCCCGCGAAGGCGCCATCCTGCAGGCCCGCATGCGCGAACACCTCATGGGCGCCGCGGCGCATCTGGCGTGAGCCTTGTGGTGGGGCACACCAGGGAGGACGCCGTCCTCCCCGGACCCCACCTGCCAAGGGGCCGAGGGGGGCGGGGAGCCCAGGGGGGTTTTGGGGTTTGGGGGGGGGGGGGGGGGG
>JBHYDO010000113.1:0-13488 GCA_051860645.1 Roseococcus sp. | reverse complement strand
ATCGGCACGCTGCGCGGCGAGGGAGGGCGGCAGCCCGTGACCCGCCGCCTGCCCGAGCTGGAGCTGCTCGAGACCTTCCACGGCGCCGCCATCCTCGCGCGGTCCGACCAGGTCCACCTGCGGGCCGGTGCCGGGCGCTTCCTGCTGGCCGGTGCCGGCACGGCGCCGCGCCTGGACGAGGTGGCCGAGGGCGCCGCCGCGATGACGCGCAGCTTCGACTTCCCGGCCGAGCCCGTGCCCGCGCTGATGGAACGCCTGCGCGCGCAGCAGGTCGGCGTGGCCGGCGCGGCCCCCCTGCAGCGCGCGCCGCTGCGCTTCGCGGTGGCGGAGACGCTCCTCGCCCTTGGCTTGCCGCAGGAGGCGCAGTCCATGCTGCGCCTCGCCGCCGAGGAAGCGCCGTCGGCCGCCGGCGATCCGCGCCACCGCTTCCTCGCCGGCGCCGCGGCGCTGCTGGCGGGCCGCACGCCGGCGCCCGGCGCGCTCGACGCCGAAATTCCCCCCAGCGACGAGGTGCTGCTCTGGCGCGCACTGCGCGACGCGGCGCGCGGCGAGACGCGCCCCGCCGCCGCCGCCTTCGCCGCCACCGCGCCGCTGCTGATGGCCTATCCGGACGGGCTGCGCCGCCGCCTTGTGCCGGTGATGGCCGAGACGCTGGCGGCGGGGGGTGAGGGCGCCATCGCCACCCGCGTGCTCGAGCAGGCCGGCCCCGACCCCAGCCTCGCCCTGGCGCGCGCCCTGGCGGCGGACGCGCTGGGCAACCCCGATACCGCGCTGGCGCTGTTCGACGCCGCCGCGCAGTCACGCGACCGGCTGATGCGTGCGCGCGCGCTGCGCCACGCGCTGGAACGTCGCCTGGAGTTGGGCCGCATCACCGCCGCCGAGGCGGCGCACGGCCTGGAGCAGACGCTCTTCGCCTGGCGCGGCGACGCGCAGGAGGTGGTGACGCGGCAGCGCATCGCCGACCTGCGGCGCGAGGCCGGCGATCCGCGCGCCGCCATGGCGATGCTGCGCGAGACGGCCTCGCTCTTCCCCGACCAGGCGGCGGCGCTGCGCCCCCGCCTGCAGGCGGCCTTCCTGCAGGCGCTGGACACCGACGCGCCGCTCTCGGCCGTGGCGCTGCACGACGCCCGGCCCGACCTGCTGCCCGCCGGCGATGGCGCGACCGTGGTGCTCGAGCGCCTGGCCGCCCGGCTGGCGGCGCTTGACCTCGCCCCGCGTGCGGATGCGCTGCTGACGCGCGCCTTGGAACGCACGCCGGCAGGCGAGGCACGGGCGCTGCTTGGCGCGCGGCTGGCGGAACTGCGTCTCAACGGGCGCGCGGCCGAGGGCGCGCTGGAGGCGCTGTCGTCCACCACCGGGCGCAACCTGCCGGTCGCGCTGGCGCGCCGCCGCGCCATCCTGGGCGCGCGGGCCGAGGCGCTGCGCGGCCAGACCGACCGCGCCATCGAGGCCCTCACCGCGCTCGGCGCCGCGGGCGACCTGCCGCTGGCCGATATCCTCGCCGCCGCGCAGGATCATGCGGGCGCCGCCCTGGCCTTGGCGCGCCACCTGGACCGCCAGGAGGAGGGCGCGCCGCTCGACGAGGCGGCGCAGCGCGAGGTGCTGCGCCTGGCCGCCCTGCGCATCCTGGCGGGCGAGGATGAGCGGCTTGCCGCGCTGCGCGCCCGCTATGCCGCGCGCATGACGCAGGCGCCGCTCGCCACCGCCTTCGAGGCGCTGACCACGGACCCCGTGCGCGGCCTGGCCGACCTGCCGCGCCTGGCGCGCGAGCTCGACCTGTTCCGCAACCTGCCCCAGCGGACGGCGCTGCGGGCGACCGATTGAGTGTCCTCGCGAGGCGTCCGGGGCGAGCCCTGCGTGCAGGACGTGCCCCCCTGCGCACAGATCAAGCCGCGGGGGTCATTTTCATTTGACCCCTCGCCCCCCATGCCCCACAAGGCCCCCCCACTGACCAAGATCGAACCGACGGCCACGGTGGCCGCACAGCCGATACACCTGGTCATCTGCTGGTAGGAAAGGGAACCACCATGGACTCTCTCGTCCGACTGGGGATGAACTCGGACACGCTCCCGAGCAACGCCCAGACTGTTTCTCACGGTGACGCAGGTCACGGTTCGGTCGGTGAGGCGAAGGATTACTTCGTCGAACGCAATGGCGTGCGCTATGCCGGCACGCACCTTATCATCGACCTCTGGGGTGCCACCAACCTCGACGACCCCGGCCACATCGACGCCGTGCTGCGCGAGGCCGCGATCGCCACGGGTGCGACGATCCTGCACGGGCACTTCCACCACTTCTCGCCCAATGGCGGGGTGTCGGGCGTGCTGGTGCTGGCCGAGAGCCATGTGTCCATCCACACCTGGCCCGAGCGCGACTACGCGGCGCTGGACATCTTCGTGTGCGGCGATTGCGACCCCTACAAGGCGATCCCCTCGCTGAAGCGCGGCTTCCTGCCCGACCGCGTGCAGCTCGCCGAGCACAAGCGCGGCATGGTGGGCTGAGGCCCGCCGCCCCGCTGAACTGAATCAGGGCCGGGTGGCAACACCCGGCCCTTCTTCTTGAGCTTCCGGAGATGATGCCATGGCGACCGATTCCTGGGTGAACGAAACCCTCTACGCCGAGTGGGGCCAGCGCTTCCTCGTGAAGCGCGAGCTGGCCCGCGTGCAAAGCGACTTCCAGGACATCGTGGTGTTCGAGAGCTTCACGCATGGCCGCGTGATGCTGCTCGACGGCGTGGTGCAGATCACCGAGCGCGACGAGTTCGTCTACCAGGAAATGCTGACCCATGTGCCGCTGCTGGCGCATGGCGCGGCGAAGCGCGTGCTCATCATCGGCGCGGGCGATGGCGGCGTGCTCAAGCGCGTCCTCCAGCACCGCAACGTCGAAAAGGCCGTGATGGTCGAGATCGACGGCGAGGTGATCCGTCTCGCCAAGGAATTCCTGCCCGGCATCGCGGGCGATGCGTGGAACGACCCGCGCGCCGAGGTCATCGTGGGCGACGGGATCGACCATGTCCGTCAGGCCGCCGATGGCAGCTATGACGTCGTCATCGTGGACAGCACGGACCCGATCGGCGTGGGCGAGGTGCTGTTCACCGACGAATTCTACGCCAATGCCGCCCGCCTGCTGAGCGAGCGCGGTCTCATCGTGAACCAGTGCGGCGTGCCCTTCATGCAGGCTGACGAGCTGCGCGAGACGAACATCCGCCGCGGCCGCGCCTTCGCCGATACCTGGGCCTATGTCGCCGCCGTGCCGACCTATGTGGGCGGCTTCATGACGCTGGGCTGGGCCGCCAAGGACGCCACGCTGCGCGCCGTGCCGGTCGAGACCATCCGCGCGCGGGCCGAAGCCGCGGGCATCGCGGGCGCCACCCGCTACTGGACGCCCGAGATCCATGTGGGCGCCTTCGCGCTGCCGCCCTACATCGCGGAAAACCTGATCCGCTGACGCCATGCAATCCGCGCGGCACGGCCTGCGTGGATTGCACTTCAACCGGGGGAGGGGAAGCCCTATCTCCCTCGTCCTCCCGGCCGCTGCCGGTGCCGCGCGCGTGTTTCGCGGCGAGGTCCTTGTCCGGTGCTTTCGCCCCTCCAGGCGTCGCCCGGTCCCGCCACCTCCGTTCCGGCCCGCGGGCCGTGATGGAGGGCGCCCCGCCGACCAGCGGGCGTGTGGACGGTCCTCGCCTGGGCTGACCTCCTGAAGGGGGTCGCAAGGCCCGCTCACGTCGTGGCCGGCAGCGGCCGGTTTCTATTTCCCCGGCATGACAAACCCATTGCGGCGCGTCACGCCGACACCCCAGGATGCGCCCCAGACACCCTGGGATGATCCTGATGCCTCGTCTTCCGCGCCGCGCGCTTCTCGCCACGCCTCTCGCCGCGGGTCTCGCTGCCCCCGCCACCGCGCAGCCCGCGCGCACCCTGCGCTTCGTCCCCCAATCCGACGTGACGGTGCTGGACCCGCTGTGGTCCACCGCCTTCGTCAGCCGCAACCACGCCTATCTCGTCTTCGACACGCTCTACGCGACCGACAGCGACTTCAACGCCCAGCCGCAGATGGCCGAGGGCCATGTGGTGGAGGATGGCGGCCGGACCTGGACCATCACGCTGCGCCCCGGACTGCGCTTCCATGACGGCGAGCCGGTGCGCGCGGCGGACGCGGTGGCGAGCCTGCGCCGCTGGGGCGTGCGCGACGCCTTCGGCCAGGCGCTCTTCGCGCAAACCGATGAGCTGGTGGCGCTGGACGACCGCCGCCTGCGCTTCCGCCTGAAGAAGCCCTTTCCGCTGTTGCCCGCCGCACTCGGCAAGACCACCGTCACCGTCCCCTTCATCATGCCCGAGCGCCTCGCGCGCACCGATGCCGCCACGCAGGTCAGCGAGATGGTGGGCTCCGGCCCCTTCCGCTTCGTGGCGGGTGAGCGCGTGGCCGGCGCGCGCACCGTCTATGCGAAGTTCGACGGCTATGTGCCGCGGCCGAGCGGCACGCCCTCCTTCACCGCCGGCCCCAAGGTGGCCCATGTGGACCGCGTCGAATGGGTGGTGATGCCCGATGGCGCGACGGCCTCCGCCGCGCTGCAGGCGGGCGAGGTGGATTGGTGGGAGCAGGCGGTGACCGACCTGCTGCCGGTGCTCCGCCGCAACCGCCAGGTGGAAGTGAAGACGCTTGAGACCACGGGCTTCATCGGCTTCCTGCGCTTCAACCACCTGCAGCCGCCCTTCAACAATCCTGGCGTTCGTCGTGCCGTGCTCGGCGCCATCCAGCAGTCCGACTTCATGCAGGCCATCGTGGGCAACAACCCCGAACTCTGGCGCGGCGAGGTGGGCGTGTTCACGCCCGGCACGCCGCTCGCGTCCGACGAGGGCTTGGCGCCGCTGACCGGCCCGCGCGACCTGGACGCCGTGCGCCGCGCACTCGCCGCCGCCGGCTACAACAACGAACGCGTGGCGTTGATCGTGCCGACGGACCTGCCCTTCCTGAGGGCCATGAGCGAGGTGGGCGCCGACGTGTTCCGCCGCATCGGCCTGAACCTCGACTACCAGGCGCTGGACTGGGGCACCGTGCTGCAACGCCGCACCAGCCGCGAGCCGGTGGAGCGCAATGGCTGGAGCGCCTTCTTCACCTTCGGCGGTGGCCTCGATTTCGCCTCGCCCGCCGGGCATCTCGGCCTGCGCGGCAACGGCACCAATGGCTGGATCGGCTGGCCCGACAGCCCGGCGCTGGAGTCGCTGCGCGGCGACTGGTTCGACGCGCCCGACCTCGTGGCGCAGCAGGCCATCGGACGACGCATCCAGGCGCAGGCCATGCAGGACGTGCCGATGATCCCGCTCGGCCAGTACTTCCTGGCGACGGCGCACCGGCGCAACGTCACCGACATGCTGACGGGCATGCCGCTGTTCTGGAATGTGAAGAAGGGGTGAGCCTCAACCGGCTTCGCGGTTCGCGCCGCGAAGCCGGGGGCGGGGGTCAGTCTTCGGACAGCAGCGGCGGGCCGGCCAGCACGCCGCCATCGATCACCATGCTCTGCCCCGTCATGAAGCCCGAGGCCGCCGAGGCCAGGAACACCGCGGCCCCCGCGATCTCGTCCGGCTCGCCGATGCGCAGCAGCGGCGTGTCGCGCGTGCGCTTCTTGAGGTTCACCGGGTCTTCCCACAGCGCGCGCGCGAAATCGGTGCGCACCAGGCCGGGCGCAATGGCATTCACCCGCACGCCCGACGGCCCCCATTCGGTGGCGAGCGCGCGGGCCAGCTGCATGTCGGCCGCCTTGCTCACGCCATAGATGCCCAGGCGCGGCGAACCGCGGAAGCCGCCGATGGAAGACACGATGATGACCGACCCCGCACCCCGCGCCGCCATCTCCGGAATGGCCATCTGGCACAGCCACAAATTGGACCGCACGTTGGAGTTCATGATGCGGTCATAGGCCTCGTCCGGAATGTCCTGGGACGGGCCGAAATAGGGGTTCACCGCGGCGTTGCAGACCAGCACGTCCACCGGCCCATAGGCGGCACGCGTGGCGTCCACCAGCGCCTGCAACTCCTCCTTGCGGCCGATGTTGCAGGCCACCGCCATCGCCGTGCCGCCCTTCGCCGTGATGGCGTCCACCACCACCTGGCAGGCATCGAGCTTGCGGGAACTGACGACGACCTTCGCGCCATGCTCGGCCAGGCGCTCGCAGATGGCTCGGCCGATGCCGCGGCTGCCGCCGGTGACGATGGCGACCTTGCCGGTCAGGTCGAACAGGGTGGGCATGCGCTTCCTCCAATGGCTGTTGGGGGAAGCCTACAGGCTGCGCCGGCTTTGGGAACAACCCCGGCTGCTCATGCGCATGCCGCCCGTCCTCACGCTGCGATGTCGAGCCCCCGCGTCAGCGCGTCCAGCTGCGCGGTGCTCAACGGTTTGGCGAAGGCGATGGCCAGCACGCCCTCCTCCCAGCGCACCACCCGGGCTGTGATGGCGGCATTGGCGCCGGGCAGCGTGACGGTGAGGTCGGCGTCCGGCGGCGGTGCCTTCTCCCGGCGCAGCGCCGCGCCGCCGAGCGAGATGTCCACCAGGCGCAGCGTCTCGGCCGCGCCGTCGAGGTGCAGGGTGGCGCTGCTGCCCTCCGCCCCGTGCCGCTCGAAGCGCCGGCGGTCCTCCATCTGGCCCTTCAGCGTGACGAGGAAGCCGTCCACCTCGGCGCGCAGCATGCCGGCCTCGCCCTGCACGGTGGCCGCGCTGCACTCCACCTCGACGGTCGCTTCCGCGGCCTCCTCGGCCATGCGGGCCACGTCCGTCATGGCGTGGCTCACCTCCGAATTGCCATGGGCCACGGCCTGCAGCCGCGAGGTGATCTCGCGCGTGCTGGCGCCCTGCTGCTCCACGGCGGCCGCGATGCCGCCCGACACCTCGTTCATGCGGCCGATCGCGGCCGAGATGGCGCGCATGCCCGTCGTGGCCTCCGCCGTCGCCTCGCGGATGGCCGCAATCTGCGCCGCGACGTCCTGGGTGGCGCTGGCGGTCTGGGTCGCCAGGGTCTTCACCTCGCTCGCCACCACGGCGAAGCCCTTGCCCGCCTCGCCGGCGCGCGCCGCCTCGATGGTGGCGTTCAGCGCCAGCAGGTTGGTGCGCGAGGCGACGTCCGAGATCACGCGCAGGATGTCGCCGATGCGGTCGGCGCTCCGGGTGAGCGCCCCGATGCGCGTGTCGCCGCGCTGAGCCTCCGCCACCGCATCGGCCGCGACCGTGGTGGCGCGGCTGACCTGGGTGCTGATCTCGGTGACGCTGACCGACATCTCCTCCACGGCGGCGGCGACGGCCTGCAGGTTGGCGTTGCTCTCGGCCGCATGCTCGGCCGTGGCGGTGACGCGGGCGCTGGTGCGGGCCATGGCATCCGACAGGCGGGTTGTGGCGCTGAGCATGCTGCCGGCCGACTCCTCGAAGCCCGCCATGACGGAGGCGACGTTGGTGCCGAACTCCTCCGTCGTGCGGTCCATCGCCTTGGCGCGGCGCTGGCGCTCGGCCTCGTGCCCGCGCAGGGCCCCCTCCAGCCGCCCCTTCTCCTGCGCGGCGGCGCGGCTTTCCTCCAGCGCGCGGGCGAGCGCGCCCATCTCATCGGTGCGGTCGGTGTGGGGCACGGCCACGTCCGTGTGACCCTCGGCGATCCAGCGTTGCAATGCGCCCAGCGGACGCAGGCTGCGCCGCACCCCGGCCCAGAGGAGCGCGCCCGCCAGCGCCAAGGGAACAAGGATGGTCACCATCGCCTGCCAAAGCCGCGCCGAGGCAGCCGCGTCCAGCGCGGCGCGGGACTGGCCCACGAACATGATGCCGACCTGTTGCCCGCCGGCGTCGCGCAGCGGCCGGTAGATGGCCAGGTGCGGCGCGCCCAGGATGGTGGTGGGGCCGCGATAGACCGCGCCACCGCGCACCGTCACCTCCTGCGCGGGGTGGGCCGCGATGCGCTCGCCCAGGATGCGCGTGCCGTCGGCGCGGCGGACGGTGGTGGCCACCACCGCATCGCCGCGGAACAGCGCGGCCGCGCCGCCGCTCGCCTGCGCCACCAGGTCCACCACGTCATTGGCGCCCTCCAGCAGCAGCGCGCCGCGGGCAAGCTGCCCCGAATCGGTCAGCCGCCATTCCCCGCCCTCGGAGAGACGGGCCGTCAGCCCGTCGAGCAGGGCGAGGTCCCGCTCCAGCCGGGCCGTGACCGCCGCGGTCACCTCCCGGCTGGCGGCGAACCTGGCCCAGCCTTCCACGGCCAGGACCGAGAGCGCGATGGCGAGAAGCCCGGCCGCCGTGATGCGGGCGGCGAGGCTGAGGCGGGCAAGGGGGCTTTGGATGCGCATTCTCGCATTGATGCCCGCCGCCTCTCAAGAAAGCGTGAATTCCGCCTCCATCTCGCGGCGCGCGCGCACCGCGGGCGAGGCCGCGTCCAGCGCCACGTCCGACTGCCGCAGCATCTCGCCCCGCCGCACGTCGCGCAGCAGCCGCACCCCATGCGCGAGCCCGATGGGCAGCAGCCCCTCCGCCCGGCTGCGCGCGGCGGGGATGCATTTGCCCCAGGCCATGGACCCGCCCTCGCCGTCGAGGGTCTCGCCCGCGCGCAGGTCGCGCTTGGCGGTGGCGCCGACATCGCCGGCCCAGGTGTCGCCGCAGCCGGTGGGCTCGCGCCGCAGCGCCACCGAAGCCACGCTGACGGCCAGTTCCAGGCCGATGAGGTGGTAGGGCCGCCACAACGCGGCATAGTGGCCCGTGCTATCGGTGTGCACGCCATATTCGGAGAAGCAGCGGCGGATGTAGTCCGTCTCGCCCTCGAACACCGCATAGACACCCCAGCGCAAATCGCCGACCACGGGCCGCGCGTCGCGCTCCAGGCTGGAGATCACCTCCACCACGCCCTTGCGCGCCAAATGCCCGCCCACCTCGCGCGGGCGGAAGACATGCGGCAGGTCCTGCACGCCGACGGGGGGGAAGGCCAGGCCATCCTCGGGGGGCGTCAGGCCGGTGGCGTTGGCGATGGCGGCCATCTCGATGCCGCTCTTGGTGCCGTCCAGGAAGGAGTTGAACATCTGCGGGTTCATGCCGCCGGCCGCCGCCTGTTCGGGCGTCAGGCCGTAATGGGCCCAGACCGTCTCGGGCGTGGAGGCGTGGAAGGCGGGCAGGTATTTGGTGCCCTTGCCGGCGGCGATGACGGGCATGCCCATGGCGCGCAGCGTGTCCACCATCTCGCAGACCAAAGCGGGCTGGTCGCCATAGGCCATGGAATAGACGCAGCCGGCCTGTGCCGCACGCCGGGCGAGCAGCGGGCCGGCCAGGACATCGGCCTCCACATTCACCATGACGATGTGCTGGCGGGCGGCGATGGCGGCGAGCGCATGGGCGATGCCGGCGGCGGGGTTGCCGGTGCTCTCCACCACCACCTCGATGCGCGGGTCGTTCACCAGCGCGGCGTTGTCGGTGAGGTGGGTGGTGCGGTGCTGGAGCGCGTCATCGAGGTCGCGCGCCGCCGATTGTTCGGGCGGCCAGCCGATGCGCGCCAGGTTCTCCCGCGCGCGCCCGGGGTTGAGGTCCGCGATGACGGCCACATGGATGCCGGGCGAACGCGCGGCCATGGCGAGGAACATGGCGCCGAACTTTCCGGCGCCGATGACGCCCACGGTGATGGGGTTGCGCGCGGCGGCGCGGGCGGCGAGGAGGCGGGAGAGGTTCATGGGGCAGCATGGTAGCGCGGGGTGCCGGCGCGGGCAGCCCTTCGCGCTTGCCTTCTCATATAGGAATATGCGACTATTTCTTGCCGCCGCCTTCGCGCGCCTTGCGTTCCGCCAGCAGCCGCTGCGCCTCCCGCAGCACCCCGGGCGGAATGCCGGCCGTCTCGGCCTGCCGTTCCAGCGAAACGACGCGGCCGGGCCACAGGATGAGGGCGCCCCGGTGGACCTGCACCTCGAAATGAGTCGGATGGTCCAGCGCCTCCACCACCCGCTTGGGCAGGGTCAGCTGGTTCTTGGCGGTGAGCTTGGCGAGCATGGGTCAGGGCCTCCGGGATGGGGCCGGTAAGATAGTAAGATCGTAAGATGGTAAGGAAGATTTTTTTCCTAGCTACCCGCTGGCGCCGCGTTGGTGTGCGGGTAAGCCTCGTCCGGCACCGCCAGGCCGAGGAAGTCGCACAGCTTCGGATAGCCGTCGCCCGAGACCACGTCGAAGCGCAATATCCGGTTGGGCGCGTCGTGGAACACGGCCTCCACCCGCGCCTCGTGCGCGGCATAGGCCGTGGGGAAGTCGGGGTGGCGGGTGTAGAGGTCGCGGTGGACCACCCGCCAGGCCTCGCCATGCGGGGCGCGATCGGGCTCCGTGACCAGGTGGCGCAGGCTGTCCATGTCGGGCGCCCCGCGATGGCGCCCGTAATGACCTGTCATGGAGCGCAGCCAACTCGCGAGCGGGCGCAATGTCAGGATGAAGCGGGCCGCCGGATGGCGTTGGGCCAGCGTTTCCACCGCATTGGAGACGGGCGTGTCCGACATTGCCTCGAGGAGCGTCGCGTCATCCGGGCGGAGCAGCAGGTTGGTCAGCGGGTGCGCCCAGTGCGCATGGAGAAAGCCGAGCCGCCCAAGGGCATGGTCCATCGAGGTGGTGCCTGTCTTGGACAAGCCGACCACGAAGACACGCGGTCGCGGCGTGGCAGGGGGGTCGAGCGCCGCGGCCAGGATCGGCGCCAGGGCTCCGTCCGCGCCGGCCGCGAGTGCCGCCCGACCCGAGGCACGGAAGGCGACCGCGTCGGACAAGGTGAAGTCGAGCCGGGCGCGCAGCCGCAGCGCCGCCTCGTGCTCCGCCGGTGTCAGCTCCACGAGGGGCAGGGTGGCGAGTTGCGCGGCGATCTGCCGCGTGGCCGCCGCATGGGCCGGCCCGTGTCCCAGGAGAGGCCCCGCCGTCTGGAACAACCGTCCCAGCTGGCGCGCATCCTTGGCGAGCGTGATCGCGGCGCCATGCTCCTGGCGCGCTTCCGCGAAGCGCCCCGCGCCCATGAGCATCCGAATGAGCCGGAGCCGCGCCGGCATGAACGCCCCTGCCGCCCGGAGGATGGCCTCGGCCGCGACGGTCTCGCCGCGCGGGATCAGCGCATTGGCGCGCACCAACGCCCAGCCGCCATGGCCGGGGACGCCATGGCGCGCGGCCAAGGCCAGCGCCGTGTCCGGGTCGCCGGCCCGCAGCGCCGCCTGCGCCTCCGCCAGCGGGGCCCTCACCCCTCCGCCGCCGCCACGATCCGCGCCAGCGCCTCCCCACGCCCCAGCGCCTCCAGCGTCACATCAATCGGCGGGCTCATCGTGCTGCCGGTGAGTGCGACGCGCAGCGGCTGGGCCACGTCCTTCAGCTTGATGCCCTTCACGTCGGCATAGTCGCGCAGCCAGTGTTCCAGGTCCTCGCGGGTCCAGTCGGGCATGGCCGAGAGGAATTCCGCCAGGTCCAGCAGCCGCGCGCGGGCCTCTTCCGTCAGCAGGGCGGCGGCCTTGGCGTCGGGGGCGGGGGCCGCGTCCAGCACGGCGAAGGCGGCACTCTCGGCCAGTTCCGCCAGCGACTTCGCGCGTTCCTGCAAGGCCGGCAGCAGGGCCTGCACGCGGGCGATCTTCTCCGTGCCGAAGTCGAGGCCGGATTTCGCCAGCCGCCGCATCACCTCGGGCAGCAGCGCCTCCGGGTCCGCCTGGCGCAGATAGACGCCGTTGAGGTGCGACAGCTTGGCGTAGTCCATGCGCGACGCGGCGCGGCCCACATCCTTCAGGTCGAAGATTTTTTCGGCCCGGTCGCGCGGGATGATCTCCTCGTCGCCATGGCCCCAGCCCAGGCGCAGCAGGTAGTTGCACACGGCCTCGGGCAGCAGCCCCTGCTCGCGGAACTCCAGCACCGAGACGGCGCCGTGCCGCTTGGACAGCTTGGCGCCATCCGCGCCATGGATCAGCGGGATATGCGCGAAGCGCGGCCGGTGCCAGCCCATCGCGTCATAGACCATGCATTGCCGGAAGGTGTTGGTCAGGTGGTCGTCGCCGCGGATGACATGGGTGATCTCCATGTCGTGGTCGTCCACCACCACCGCGTGCAGGTAGGTGGGCGTGCCGTCGGACCGCAGGATGATCATGTCGTCCAGCTCGGTGGCGGCCACGCGCACCGTGCCCTGCACCAAATCCTCCACCACCGTCTCGCCTTCGGTGGGCGCCTTCAGGCGGATGGCGAAGGGTTTTCCGGCCTGCTCGGGGCCGGGCTCGCGGTCGCGCCAGTGGCCGTCGTAGCGGGGGGGGCGCTTCTCGGCCATGGCGCGCTCGCGCATCGCGGCCAGTTCCTCGGGCGTCTCGTAGGCGCGGTAGGCTTTGCCGGCGGCCAGGAGTTCGCGCGCCACCTCGGCATGCCGCGCCTCGCGGGCGGACTGCATCACCGGCGCCTCGTCCGGGCTCAGGCCCAGCCATTCCAGGCTTTCCAGGATCTGCGCCACCGCCTCGGGGGTGGAGCGCGCGCGGTCCGTGTCCTCGATGCGCAGCAGGTACTGCCCGCCATGGCGCCGGGCGAACAGCGCGTTGAACAGCGCGGTGCGGGCGCCGCCGATGTGGAGGAAGCCGGTGGGGGAGGGCGCGAAGCGCGTGCGGACGGTCATGCCCCCCTTTTAACATGCCGCTTGCCGCGCGCGGAGGGGTGGTCCATCGGTTGGGAATGCTGGCGCCGCCACAGCCCTGGGTCACAAGAACGCTGGTGGCGGAGCGCGGGCGGCTGGCGCTCTGGCTGCCGGTGGCGCTGGGCTGTGGCATCCTGTGCTACTTCGCCTTGCCGGACGAACCCTGGGCCGGCTGGGCCTTCGCCGCGCTGCTGCCCCTGCCGGTGGCGCTCTGGCTGGCGCGGCACGCGCCGCTGGCGGGCTGGGCGCTGGGCCTGGTCGCGGCGGCGGGCGGGGGCTTCGCGCTCGCCATGTTCCATGCGGCCCTCGTGCCGCCGGCGCTCGATCCGCCGCGCACGGCGCTGTTCCTCACCGGCAGCGTGGTCGAGACCGACCTGCTGCCCGAGGGCGCGCGGCTGACGCTCCGCGGCGTGCGCTGGGCCGAGGACATGCCGCCCGCACCCCGGACCATCCGCATCCGCCTGCGCGCCAACGACCCGGCGCAGCCCCAGCCGGGCGACAGCATCCGCATCCGCGCCCTGCTGCGCGTGCCGCCCCCGCCCACCCATCCGGGCGGCTGGGATTTTCAGCGCGCGGCCTATTTCGCCGGGCAGGGCGGGTCGGGCTTCGCGCTGGGCCCGGTGGAGGTCCTGGCCAGCGGCGGCGCGGCCCCGCCGCTGTCCGGCTGGCGCGCCACCATCGAGGCGCGCGTCACCGCCGCCCTGCCCGGCGGACCGGGCGCCATCGCCGCCGCCCTGCTGACCGGTGGGCAGAGCGCCGTGCCGCCCACCGACATGGCGGCGATGCGCGACAGCGGCCTCGTGCACCTGCTCTCGGTCTCGGGGCTGCACATCGGGCTGGTGATGGGCATGGCCTTCTTCGTG
>JBHYDO010000112.1:9329-13492 GCA_051860645.1 Roseococcus sp. | reverse complement strand
CAGCATGGCCAGGAAGATGCTCTCGCTGCCGCCGGAGGTGACGCTGCCGGCCGCGCCCGCGGGCGCGTGCATGAGGGAGAGGGCCATCTCCGTGACCTCGCCCTCCAGCTTCGCCAGCGACGGAAAGGCCCGCTGGCCGAGGTTGTTCTCGGTCCAGAAGGTCATGTAGGCCTCCTGCTGGAGGCGCTCCAAAGCCTCGTCCAGGTAGTAGAAGAAGACCGCCATGCGGCCGCGCTTCCAGGAATAGTCGCGGGTCTTGGCGTCCAGCAGGGCCTGCTTGAGGGCGGGCCAGTCCTGGCCTTGGGGGGGCAGTGCGCGCATGGCTTTCCTCCGGGTTGGCGGCATCACATCATGTGGGGGCGATGCGGGGAAGCGCGATGCGCTGTAGAATGCCGCCAATTCCAGGGGAGGGCCCGATGGCCGACAGCTACGTCCATGGCGCCTCGTCCACGCCGCTCATCGGCGAGACGATCGGCACGCATTTCACCCGCGCGGCGCAGACATGGGCCGACCGGCCCGCGCTCATCGTCCGCCACCAGGGCGTGCGCTGGACCTATGGGGAGATGCTGCGCCGCGCCGAGGACGTCGCTGCCAACCTGCTGGCGCTGGGCCTCAAGCCCGGCGACCGCATCGGCATCTGGTCGCCCAACAACAGCGAATGGGCGCTGACGCAATATGCCACGGCGCTGGCGGGCCTGATCCTGGTGAACATCAACCCGGCCTATCGCCTGACCGAGGTCGAATACGCGCTGAACAAGGCCGGCTGCGCGGCCATCATCACCGCCACCCGCTTCAAGACCTCCGAATACGTCACGATGCTGGAGGTGCTGGGCGCGGAGAAACTGCCGCTGCTGCGCCACCGCATCCAGATCGGCGCGGAGACGCACCCCGGCTACCTCAACTTCGCGGCCCTGATGGAGCCTGTATCCGACGACGCGCGCGCGCATCTGCGTGAGGTGTCGGCGCTCCTGCAATGCGACGACCCCATCAACATCCAGTTCACTTCCGGCACCACCGGCGCGCCGAAGGGTGCCACGCTGACGCACCACAACATCCTCAACAACGGCTTCTTCATCGGCGAGGCGCAGCGCTTCACCGAGCGTGACGTGGTGTGCATCCCCGTCCCCCTCTACCACTGCTTCGGCATGGTGCTGGGCAACCTCGCCTGCACCACGCATGGCGCCGCCATTGTCTATCCCGGCGAGGGCTTCGACCCGCTGGCGACGCTGCAGGCGGTGCAGGAGGAACGCTGCACCGCGCTCTACGGCGTGCCCACCATGTTCATCGCGCAGCTCAACCACCCGGACTTCGCCAAGTTCGACCTGACCACGCTGCGCACCGGCATCATGGCCGGCTCGCCCTGCCCCATCGAGGTGATGCGCCGCGCCATCAGCGACATGCACATGTCCGAGGTCACCATCGCCTATGGCATGACCGAGACCAGCCCCGTCAGCTTCCAGTCCAGCACCACGGACAGCATCGAGCGCCGCGTCTCCACCGTGGGCCGCATCCACCCGCATGTGGAGGTGAAGATCGTGGACGCGGAAGGCCGCATCGTCCCGCGCGGCACCGCCGGCGAACTCTGCACCCGCGGCTATTCCGTCATGCAGGGCTATTGGGGCGAACCCGACCGCACGGCGGAGGCCATCGACGCCGCGCGCTGGATGCACACCGGCGACCTCGCCGTGATCGACGCGGAAGGCTTCTGCAACATCGTCGGCCGCATCAAGGACCTGGTGATCCGCGGCGGCGAGAACATCTACCCGCGCGAGGTGGAGGAATACCTGTTCCGCCACCCCAAGGTCTCCGAGGTGCAGGTGGTCGGCGTGCCCGACATCAAGTTCGGCGAGGAGTTGTGCGCCTGGGTCCGCCTCAAGCCCGGCGAGAGCGCGACGGAGGAGGAGATCATCGCCTTCTGCCGCGGCCAGATCGCCCACTACAAAATTCCGCGCTTCGTGAAGTTCGTGGACGAGTTCCCCATGACCGTCACCGGCAAGGTCCAGAAATTCCTCATGCGCGAACGCATGATCGAGGAACTGGGCCTCACGGTGCAGAAGACGGCGTAGATCCTGCCCGCCGATTGACGCGCTCCGCGCCCGCCGATTGACGCGCTCCGCGCCCGCCGATTGACGCGCTCCGCGCGGGGGCGGAAAACCGCGCCGTATTCGCACCGGAGCCGCCCGCATGCCCCTCTCGCCCGAAACCAAGTCCGCGCTGGAAAAGATCACCACCGCGACGCTCACCACCGTGCTTCTGAAGAAGGGCCTGCGCTCCGTCTGGATGCGCGGCGCCGCCCCCTTCACCCCGGCCGCGCAAGGCAAGCGCCTTGTCGGCGAGGCCTTCACCCTGCGCTTCGTCCCCGCGCGCGAGGACCTGGCCACGCCCGCCTCCTGGTCCAACCCCATCAGCACCCGCGCGGCCATCGAAGCCATGCCCGAGGGCTGCATCGCCGTTGCCGACGCCATGGGCGTGACCGATGCCGGCATCTTCGGCGACATCCTCTGCGCACGTCTCGCCAAGCGCGGCGTGACGGCGCTGGTGACCGATGGCGCGGTGCGCGACGTGGCCGGCGTGAACGGCACCGGACTGCCCGTGTGGTGCGCCGGCGGCGCGGCGCCGCCCTCGGTCGCCAGCCTCACCTTCGTGGCCTGGCAGGAGCCGATCGGCTGCGGCGGCGTCGCCGTCTTCCCGGGCGATGTGGTGGTCTGCGACGCCGATGGCTGCGTGCTGATCCCGGCCGACATGGTGGACGCGGTCACCGCCGAGAGCGTCGAGCAGGAGCGCATGGAAGGCTGGATCATGACCCAGGTGGAGGCCGGCATGGCCCTGCCCGGCCTCTACCCCGCCAATGCGGAGAACAAGGCCCGCTACGAGGCCGACAAGGCCGCTGGCCGCGCCTGACGGCGCGGGGGGCCGCTGGCCGCGCCTGACGGCGCGGGGGGCCGCCGGCCGCGCCTGAGACGCGGCAGGAAGGGCTGGCCGCGCGGGAAGCTGCGGGGCGGCCGCCGGGCGGGTGGCGAAGGCGCGCCGTCCGGTCACTTCACCTTAACCCATCCCGCGCTAGACTGTGCTCCGTCACACTGAGGCCTTCCCAATGAAGAAATTCCTCTCCGTGGTCCTGTTGGCCGCGGCACCCCTCCTCGCCGCCTGCGTGCCGGCGCAGCCCATGGTCCAGCCGGTCTATGTCGCGCCCGTGCAGCAGCAGGTGGTGCCCTTCCGCCCCGCGCCGGGCTGCGACACGCGCTTCCGCGTCGCCAACCAGTCGGGCCTCACCGTGCGGGAGCTCTATTTCAGCCCCTCGGCCGTCGGCGGCTGGGGCCGCGACCAGTTGGGCCAGTCCATGCTGCCGCCAGGCCGCTACGTGAACTACCGCGCCAACAACGCCGCCCGCTACGACTTCCGCGTGGTGTGGGTGAACGGCCGGGCCGCGGAACTGCGGGGCGTGAACATCTGCGCCGCCAGCCAGGTCACCATCCGCAGCAACGGCCTGCGCGCGTTCTGACCCGGTGCGGAGCGACTATCCCTTCTGGTCGGAAGAAAAGCTCCGCATCCAGGACACCGACTTCAACGGACATGTGAACAACGCCTCCATCGCGGCGCTGTGCGAGGCCGGTCGCGGCGACATCATCTGCGCCGTCTCCGGCCTGCCGCAGGAGCGGGGCATGGGCTCCGCCCTGCGCAAGGTGTCCATCGAATACCTGGCCGAGATCTTCTACCCCGGCCAGGTGCGCATCGGCAGCGCCATCGCGCGGGTGGGGAATTCCTCCATCACCATCGCGCAGGGGCTGTTCAAGGACGGCGCCTGCTTCGCCACGGCGGAGAGCGTGATCGTCTTCATTGACCGCGGGACGCGAAGGCCCGCGCCCATGCCGGAGGCCTGGCGCGCGGGGTATGCGGCGCTGATGTAGGGGCGTAGGCGCGGGACGCCCTTTCGCCTGGGATGCTCGCCCGATCGCGCAAAATGGGATGGACGGGAAAGCTCTCGCCCGACACGAAGAATTCTTCTTGTTTGCGTCAAAATAAGAAGTATTCTCCCGATATGTCCGGCCCGGTCGATCCCCCACCGAAACAGCCCGTCCCGCCGATCCACCGGCGCATTCCCCAATATCTGGCGCGGCGGCTCTGGCAGATCGCCAACACCTTCCAGAGCGAGGCACATGCCG
>JBHYDO010000112.1:0-9318 GCA_051860645.1 Roseococcus sp. | reverse complement strand
TCGATCTCGCCGTCTGGAACGTTGCGCTGATTGCGCAAATCCAGACCACGCCGGGGATGGACCGCAACTGGCTGGCGGCGGCGATCGGCATCGACCCGACCTCGACCGGCCAGGCGCTGGCGGCGCTGGAGGCGCGCGACATCGTCTCCCGCAGCGCCAACCCGCAGGACGGGCGTGCCAATGCCTTCTTCCTCACGCCAGCAGGGCTCGTGCTCCGCGCCGAACTCGCCGTGCAGGCCCGCGCCGTCGCGCGCCGCCTCCTGGCACCCCTGACCGAAGCCGAAGCCGAGACCTTGCTCGCCCTCATGGCGCGCCTGGTCGACGCGCACGAAGCCCACGCCCGCCCTGGAGCCGGCCGCCGGCGACCGCGACGATCCCTCGACCAGGAAGACTCCCCATGCCCAACACCTCCCTACCCTTCGGACGCCGCGCCTCCTGCGGGCTCGGCGCCGGCCTCCTCCTCGGCGGGCGCCGCGCGGCGGCGCAGCCCGCGGCCTGGCCGGACCGTCCGGTCCGGCTGATTGCGGCCGGCGCGCCAGGCTCCGGCATTGACCTGATCGCACGAATGCTCGCCGAGGGCCTGGCGCCACGCCTCGGCCAACCCGTCGTGGTCGAGAACCGGGCCGCCGGCGGCATGGCGATCGCCGGCGAAGCGCATGCGAGCGCTCGTCCGGGCGAAACCCTGCTGCTTGCGCCGAGCGCCATCGCCTCGACCGTGCCCTTCACCTTCGAAGGCCGGTTGCCCTACGACCCGGAGCAGGACCTGGTTCCCCTCGGCCTGGTCGCAAGCGAGTTCCTCTGCCTCGCCGTGACCGCGGCATCCCCGGTGCGCGATGTCGCGGGCCTCGTCGCGGCGTCGCGAGCGGCGCCGGGCACACTCAACTGGTATTCGGTGCCGGGCTTCATGGAACTGGCCTTCCGGATGTTCCTGCACCAGCATGGGCTGGACATGCCCTTTGTCGCGTATCGCGGCTCGCCGGCGGCGGTGATCGACCTCGCCACCGGGCGCATCCAGGCGGCCATCCTGCCCCTGACGCCCGCCCTCGCGGCGATCCGCCAGGGAAGCATCCGCGCGCTCGCGACCACCTCCCGCGTTCGCGCTCCCAGCCTGCCGGATGTGCCGACGATGGCGGAGGCCGCCATGCCGGGCCTTGCCTATGACCCGTTCACGGCGCTGTTTGGATGGCGCGGCATGCCGCCCGCCGCGCGGGAACAAATGGCGCCGGCGCTGTCCGAAACGCTCCGCGACCCGGCCTATGCGGCGAGGCTCGGAACTGCCGGCGTGCTGGCCCAGGAGGGAACCGCATCCGCCTTGTCCGAGGTCATCTCGATGCAGCGCGACCAGGTTCAGACGGCGCTGCGCACCGTCGGCCGCCGGCGCGCGGGCTGAGGTTCGGCTCCACCCATGCCCGGGCCCGACCTTGTGCGGCAAGGTCCGGACGCCCTGCCGCGACCCGCTGGCCGGCTGCCTGCGTTTGATTGTTCCGGCGAAAGCCGGTGCGTGGATCCGCCGCCCCGCAGGCTTCCGGGGAGCGGGTTCCAGACCATGATCCGCAAACACGGATCATGATCCAGCCCCAGGCGGCGCAAGGGTGCGGTCAGTACCGCGCGAACATCTCGTTCAGCGCCGCCACATCCTTCGTCACCGTCAGGCCCAGCATCAGCAGGATGCGCGCCTTCTGCGGGTTCAGGTTGTCGGCGTTCACGAAGCCCGGCTCGCGCATGCGGGTGGTGTAAAACATCCGCCCCGAGCCCGCCCTTGTGCTGGCCGCCACCGGCACGCCGCCCGCCATCACTTGCGTGAAGGCCTCGGCCAGTTCGGGCGTGACGAAGGAGGGGGCGAAGCCGGCCGAGACCAGCCCCTCCGCGCCGGCCGCCACGAAGGCGTCCACCGCCGCGCCATCGGCGCCGCCATAGCAATAGACGATGTCCACGCGCGGCAGGCTGGTCCGCGCCGCCACGTCGAACTCGGTGGCCTTGCCCACCGGCCGCAGCGGGCGGCGATACCAGGCGATCTTGTCGGCATCGGCATGGCCCAGGCAGCCGAAATCCGGGCTGCGGAAGGTCTGCAGCCGGCTGGTGCTGGTCTTGGTCACCTCCCGCGCCGCATGGATCTCGTCGTTCAGCAGCACCAGGGCGCCGAGGCCGCGCGCGCCGGCATCGCCCGCCACGCGGCAGGCATTGGCCAGGTTCATCCCCGCATCGGAGGAGAGGCCCGAGGAAGGCCGCTGCGCGCCCACCACCACCACAGGAATGTCCAGCTTCACCGTCAGCGAGAGGAAGAACGCCGTCTCCTCCAGCGAGGCCGTGCCATGCGTCACCACGATGCCGTCGAGGTCCGGCATGTCCGCCGCCGCCTGGTGGCAGGCCCGGACCAGGTCCAGCCAGTTGGCGGGGCCGATGGCGGTGGAGGGAAGCGTCGAAAATTTGACCGGACGGACATCCGCGACCTGCGCCACGGCTGGCCAATAATCGAGCAGTTCCTGCGCGTTCATGATGCGCCCGTGCCGCCCGTAATCGATGATGTCGAAGGGGTCCTCGCCGAGCGAGGAGATGGTGCCGCCGGTGCCGATCAGGGCAATCCTGGGTTTTGTCATGTGTTGCGCGCCTCGATGATGGAAGTCGTCAGGCGCGACACGCAAGAAAGATGCCCGTCGCCGCGCCGCAGCTCGATGTTCCAGACCTGCACGCTGCGGCCGATGCGCACCGGGGTGCACAGCCCGCGCAGGATGTCCCCCTTCGGCACCGGGCGCAGGTGGTTGGCGTTGACCTCCAGCCCCACCGCGGTAAAGCCGGGCTCGCAGGCCATCATGGAGGCAAGGCTGCCCAGGGTCTCCGCCAACACGACGGAAACACCGCCATGGACCACGCCGAAAGGCTGAACGTGTCGTTCATCCACGGTCAACTCGCCGCGGATGTAATCCGGGCCGATTTCGGTCACACGAATGCCCAGATGCCCGTTGACCGTGCCTTCGGCACGAGCAGTGATGTGCTCGATCGTGGTCGGTTGCCGCCAGATGCTCATGGCCTTGTCACCCTTGATTTGTATTCATCGGGAATATTGTCGCACGCGGTTTGCATTTCGCGTGAAACCTCCCTTTCCATTTCACGGAAAATGGGGAAATATCCTGCCCGTGCACATTGTCCTCGACATCTCGCGTTTGCTGGGCCTCGCATGGCATGGGCAACCCAGCGGTGTGGATCGCGTCGAGATCGCCCATGCGCGGCATTGGCGCGGCCTGCCGGCCGAGGCCGTCACCTTCGTCGCCCAGTCGCCCTGGGGTTGGTTCGCGGCCCTGCCCGATGGCTTCGCGCGCTCCCTGCTGAGCGAGGCCGATGCCGTGGTGGCGCCGGGCAAGGAGGGCGGCCTGGCCCGCTTCCGGGCCATGGCGGCGGCCGCCATCTCGCGCAAGCTCTGGGGTGGCGGGCGCTGGGCGCTGGCGCAGCGCCTCGCGCAGAAGAAGGACAGCGTCTTCCTCGTCATCTCGCACCGGGCAGTCCACAAGGAAGCGGCCATCGCGGGCGTGGTCGCCGCCGGCGCGCGCTTCGTGCCCATGCTGCATGACCTGATCCCGCTGACCCACCCCGAGTATTGCCGCCCGCACTCCACCCTACAACACACCGGCCGCATGCGCGTGATCTCGGCGCTGGCCGCGGGCGTCGTCACGCCCACCCATCATGTGGCGCTGCAGTTCCACGCCCGCCTGCGGGAGATGGGCCTGGCGCAGCCGCCGGTGCAGGCCGTCGGCCTGGGGCTGGACCTGCCCGCGGCGGCCCCGGCACCCAACCACGCCCCGCCCGCGCCCGCGCCCTACTTCCTGATGGTCGGCACCATCGAGCCGCGCAAGAACCACATGCTCGCGCTGCAGATCTGGCGGCAGATGGCGCGCGAGGGCCGGCCCGGCACGCCGCGCCTGCTCATCGTCGGCCGCCGCGGCTGGGAAAATGACGACGTGTTCCGCCTGCTGGAGCGCGTGGATTTCGCCGGCCTCGTCGAGGAATGCGGCCGCATGCCGGACCCCGAGGTGGCGCGGCTGATGCATGGCGCCGCCGGCCTGCTCGCCCCCAGCTTCACCGAGGGCTACGGCATCCCGGTGGCCGAGGCGCTGGCCTGCGGCACGCCCGTCATCTCCGCCGACATCCCGCCCGCGCATGAGGTGGGCGGCCATGTGCCCGAGTTCTTCCACCCGCTCGACTTCCACGGCTGGTCCGGCGCCATCCGCGCCCTGGCCGAACCGGCCAGCCCCCGGCGCCACGCCCAGTTGCAGCGCCTGGCCCAGTGGAAGGCCCCGGACTGGAGCGACCATTTCCGCGAGATGGAACGCTTCCTCGACCGGATTTGCGGCCGCGCGCCACGCCCCGAGGTCCAGGAACGGGCGCTGGCCACGCTGCTGCAGGATTAGCGGGTGGCTGCGTCCGTGGCGCCAGGCCGCCGATTCCATGCAGAGGCAGGCAGACGGCGCAGGGCGTGCACGGCCCCTTCCCTGATGCCGGCGCATCCGCCGCACGGCCGCGCCGCCGGCAGCCGGCGCGCCACGCCCTTGACGCGGCGGCGCCATGCCCGTTTCTACGCCATTGTGCAGCGCAGCAACCTCCTCCGCCCGCCCGGCAGCCGGGCTCCACGGGTCGCGCCCTCGGGCCGCCTCTCCCGCGCATGGGCAGGGGTTTGACCATGGCGGAGCGCGCCACCCCCCGGCACGCGACCCGGCAGGCGACCCAGGACGCGACCGATGGGCCGGCCACGCAACGCATGGCTGGCGGCGGCGTGCCCATCGCCATCATCGGCGCCGCCTGCCGCCTGCCCGGCGCGCCGGATGTCGCCGCCTTCGCCGCCCTGCTGGAAGCCGGGACGGATGCCGTCACCGAAGTCCCGGCCGACCGCTTCGCCCAGCCGCGCTTCCTGCATCCGCGCCCGGGCGAGATCGGCCGCGCGCCCCATTTCCGCGCCGGGGTCATCGGCGACGTGACGGGCTTCGACGCGCCCGCCTTCGGCATCTCGCCCCGCGAGGCCGAGGAGATGGACCCGCAGCAGCGCCTCCTGCTCACCCTCGCCCGCCGCGCCTTCGAGGATGCCGGCTGGCCCGAGGACCGCGTCGCCGGCCAGCCGCTCGGCGTCTATGTCGGCGGCTCCACGACCGACTACGGCAACCTCCGCCAGGAGGACACGGGCAGCGCCGACCGCTACATGATGACGGGCGGCGCGCTCTCCATCCTGTCCAACCGCATCGGCAACGTGTTCGACCTGCGCGGCCCGGCCATGACGGTGGACACCGCCTGTTCCTCCGCCATGGTCGCCCTGCACGAGGCCTGCGAGGCGCTGCGCCATGGCCGCGTGCCGGCCGCCTTGGTGGGCGGGGTGAACATGCTGCTCTCGCCCTTTCCCTTCGGCGGCTTCTGGCGCGCGGGGATGCTCGGCCTGCGCGGGCGCTGCCAGGCCTTCGGCGCGGGGGCGGATGGCTATGTCCGGGCCGAGGGCGGCGTCGTGCTGCTGCTCAAGCCGCTGGCGGCGGCGCTGGCCGATGGCGATGCGGTGCGCGGCGTCATCCTGGCCAGCGGGGTGAACGGGGCGGGGCGGACCAACGGCATCTCCCTGCCCAATGGCGGCGCGCAGGCGGCGCTGATCTCGGCCGTGCTGCGCGCCGGCCGCGTGAAGCCGGCGCAGCTTGGCTATTTCGAGGCGCACGGCACCGGCACCCCGGCCGGCGACCCGATCGAGGCCGCGGCCATCGGCCAGGCGCTGCGCGGCCGGCGCACGGCCCTGCCCATCGGCTCGGCCAAGAGCAATATCGGCCACACCGAGGCCGCGGCGGGGCTGGTCGGCGTGCTGAAGGCGCTGCTGGTGCTGGAGAGCGGCCGCATCCCGCCCACGCTGCATTGCGAGATGCCCAACCCCAACATCCCCTTCGCGGAGCTGCGCCTCGCCCCCGCCACGCGCGGCATGCCCCTCGAGGGGGATGCGGTGGCGGTGAACTCCTTCGGCTTCGGCGGCACCAATGCCTGCGCGCTGCTGGGGCCGGCGCCGGCCAGGCCCCGCGCGAAGCCCCTCGCGAAGCCC
Source organism: Roseococcus sp. (assembly GCA_051860645.1). Classification (GTDB taxonomy): domain Bacteria; phylum Pseudomonadota; class Alphaproteobacteria; order Acetobacterales; family Acetobacteraceae; genus Roseococcus. The sequence goes on along the minus strand of JBHYDO010000112.1, from coordinate 3,263 downwards.
CCCGCGAAGCCACGTGCGGAAGGCGCCCCGCCGCCGCTGCTGCTCTCGGCACAGAGCGCCACCGCGCTGCAAACCCTGGCCGGGGAGTGGTCGCGGCTGCTGGCCAAGGCCCCGCCCGAGGCCGCCGCCGCCCTGCTGCGCGGCCAGGCCCGCCACCGCATGCTGCGCCCGCACCGCCTGGTCGGCCGCGGGCCGCGCCTCTCCCGCGCCCTGGCCACCTTCGCGCGGGGCGAGGAGGGGCCGGGCCTCGCCACCGGCCGGGCCGGGCGCGGCGAGGGGGTTGGCTTCCTCTTCACCGGCAATGGCGCCGCCTGGGCCCGCATGGGCACCGCCGAGATGCGCGGCAGCACCGCCTTCCGCGCCGGGGTGGCGCGCGCCGACGCGGCCCTGACGCCGTATCTTGGCTGGTCCGTCGCCGAGATGGTCGAGCGCGGCGTGACCGCCGCCGAGATCGCCCGCACCGACATCGCCCAGCCGTTGCTCTTCGCGCTGCAACACGCGATCGTGGCCGCGCTGGCCGTGCAGGGGGTGACACCCGCCTTCTGCCTCGGCCATTCGGTGGGCGAGGTGGCGGCGGCCGAGGCCGCGGGCATGCTCTCGCTGCGCCAGGCCGCGCGCCTCATCGCCGCGCGCAGCCGCCACCAGCAGGCGCGCCGCGGCGTGGGCCGCATGGCCGTGCTGGGCGCCGCCCCCGAGGAGGCCGCGCCGGTGCTGGCCGAATGCTCGGAGGGCGAGGATTGGCCCATCGCCATCGCCGCCGTGAACGGCGCCGCCGCGCTGACCGTGGCCGGGCCCGAGACGGCGCTGGCGCGGCTGGCCGAGGCCGCCGCGGCGCGGCGCTGGTCCTGGCTGGCGCTCGACCTCGACTACGCCTTCCACTCGGCGGCCATGGACCCGGTGCGGACCGGGCTGCTGCGGGATCTGCGCGGGCTGCGCGGCAAGCCGGGCACGGTGCCGCTGGTGTCCACCGTGACGGGCCGGGTGCTCGACTCCGCCGACTGCGACGCCAGCTACTGGTGGCGCAACCTGCGCGAGCCGGTGCGCTTCGCCGATGCGCTGGCCACGGGCATCGGCCTCGGCCCGGCACTGCTGATGGAAATCGGGCCGAAGCCGCTGCTGCAAGGCTATGTCCGCACCGGGCTGCGCGCCGCGGGGCGCGAATTGCCCAGCCTGGCCACGCTGCGCCCGCACCGCGCCCGCAGCGCCGACCCCTTCCCCGCCATGGCCGACGCGGCCACGGCCCAGGGTGCCGACCCGCGCGGCAGCGCCGCCTTCCAGGGCCCCGCCGAATCCCGCGCACTGCCCCCCTGCCCCTGGAGCCCACGCCGCATTGGGCACCGCGCAGCGTGGAGGCGCGGCCGCTGGTGCTGGTGTGGCCGGAAGGGCCGCTGCTCGGCTGCCGCCAGGGGGAGGCCGGCGAGGAATGGCGCCTCACCCTCGACACCACGGCCGAGCCCTGGCTCGCGGATCACGCCCTCGGCCCGCAGGCGGTGCTGCCCGCCGCCGCCATGGTGGAGATGGCGCTCGAGGCCGGCTTCCTGCGCCACCCCGCCGCCGCCTGGCTGGAGGTGCAGGATTTCGTCATCATGCGGCCCGTGCCGCTGGCCGCCGACGCGCTGCGCGAGCTGCGCATCCGGCTGGACGAGGAGGGCGGGTTCCGCCTGGAATCCCGCCGCCGCCTGGGGCCGGAGGCCTGGTCGCTGCACGCCGCCGCGCGGCTTTCCGCCCTGCCGCCCCCCCCGGAGCCCGCCGCCGCCGAAGATGTCGCGGAAGCCTGGCAGGAAGGCGAGGCGCTGACGCGCCTGGCCGCGCGCCTCGGCCTCGACTACGGGCCGGCCTTCCGCCCCGTGACGCGCTTCGCCGCCTGCGCCGCGACCGGCCAGGTGCGCCTTGATCTGGACCGCCCGGACACCGCCCCGCCCGACGCGCCCTTCCACCTGCACCCGGTGCGACTCGACGGCGCGCTGCAAGGGCTGCTGGGCCTGCTTGGCGCGGGCGATGGCCCCGCCCGCGAAGGCTTCCTGCCGGTGCGCTTCGGCCGCGTCCTGGCGCGGCGCGGCGCCGCCGTGGCCGTCGCGGCCGAGCTGGCCCTGACCGCCCCCGGGCAGCGCAGCGCCGCCGCCAACATCACCCTGCGCGACGCCCTGGGCCGCGCCGTGGCCCGGCTGGAGGACGCCACCTTCCAGCGCTTCCCCCTCGGGGACCGTGCCGCCGGCCCGCCGCTGTTCCAGGGCGAATGGGTGCCCGCGCCCCTGCCGCTCGGCTGGCCCGAGCCGGCGCCCGCCCTCGACCCCGAGGCGCTGGACCTGTCTGCGCCCGCCGACGCCCCGCTGGACGAGGCCACCCTGCTGCTGGCCGCCCACGCCGCCGCCGCCGCCGCCGAGGCCGGCCTCGCCACCGCCGAGGGCCCGCTGGCCGAGGCGCTGCGCGGCCATCTCGGCGCCACCCAGGGCGAGATGCCCGCCGCGCAGGCCATCTGGCAGCAGGTGATGCTGGACCAGCCCTGCCTCGCGCAGGAACTCGCCGCCCTGGCCGAGGCCGCCGAGGCCTTGCCCGCCGCGCTGCTCGGCCTGCCCTGCCCGCCCGCCCGCCTGCCCGCCGACGCCGAGAGCCTGCGCCGCCTGGCCGAGGCGCTGGCCCAGGGCGCCGCGCAGCTTCTGGCCGACTGGCCGCTGGACCGCCCCTGCCGCGTGCTGCTGGCCGGCGCGACGGACGGCCCGATGCTGCCCGCCCTGACGCTCGCCCTGGCCCCGCTGCGCCCGGCGCTGCGCCTGATGGTGACGCATTTGCCCGGCAGCCGCCCGCCGCCCGTGCCGGATTGGGCGGGCCTCGCCGAATGGGACCCGTTGGGCGCCGACGCCCCGCCGGGCGAGGCCGAACTCGTGCTGGGCCTCGCCCTCTCGCCGCGCCGCGCCGGCGGGCAGGCCCTGGCCGAGGGGCTGCGCCGCGCCACCGCCCCTGGCGGCGCCCTGCTGCTGGCCGAACCCCTGCCCGGCCTGTTCTGGGACATGACCGAAGGCCTCGCCGCCGAGTGGTGGACCGCCGCCCGCCTGCTCGACGCGCCGGCCTGGACCACGGCGCTGCGCGGCGCCGACTGGGACCGGGCGCGGGTGCTGCCCCTGCCGCCCCTGCCCTGGCCCGCCGCGCTGGTGGCCGCCGCCATGCCGGCCAGCGGGCAGTTGCTGCCGGCCGCCATGGGCCGGCACTTCGCGCTCTGGGCCGGGCCGTCGCAGTCCGAATGGGCCGGCGCGCTGGCCGAGGCG
>JBHYDO010000111.1:0-13591 GCA_051860645.1 Roseococcus sp. | reverse complement strand
CGGCGAGGACGTGCTGGATGGCGGCCGCGGTGCGGACGTGATGGCGGGCGGCGATGGCGATGACACCTACCATGTGGATGACCCGGGCGATGTGGTCGTGGAACTCCCCGGCGGCGGCTACGACCGCGTCATCGCCTCGCTCCACTGGACCCTGGGCGACGAAGTCGAACAGCTCATCCTCGTCGGCACCGCCGACCTCAACGGCACGGGCAACGGCCTCGACAACCGCCTCACCGGCAATGCCGGCGCCAACATCCTGGATGGCGGCGAGGGCGATGACATCCTGTTCGGCGGCGCCGGGGACGACACGCTGATCGGCGGGGCCGGCCAGGACCGGCTGCATGGCGGGCCCGGCGCCGACCGCATGGTGGGCGGCGACGGCGATGACACCTACCATGTCAACGACCCTGGCGATGTGGTCGTGGAACTCCCCGGCAGCGGCTACGACCGCGTCATCGCCTCGCTCGACTGGACCCTGGGCGACGAGATCGAACAGCTCAACCTGTCCGGCACCGCCGACCTGAACGGCACGGGCAATGGCCTCGACAACCGGCTCACCGGCAATGCGGGCGCCAACATCCTCGATGGCGGCGAAGGCGATGACATCCTATTCGGCGGCGCGGGGGACGACACGCTGATCGGCGGGGCAGGCCAGGACCGGCTGCATGGCGGGCTCGGCGCCGACCTGCTGGAGGGCGGGCTCGGTGCCGACCGCTTCATCTTCCGCAGCGCCTTGGAGGCGGATGGCGATGTCATCCTCGACTTCCGCGCCGCCGAGGGCGACCGGATCGACCTGCGCGGCATCGACGCCAACGAGGGGCTTGTGGGCGACCAGGCCTTCACCTGGATCGGCGCCGGCGCCTTCGACGGCACCGCCGGACAGCTGCGCTTCGCCGACGAGATGCTGATGGGCGACATCAACGGCGATGCGGTGGCCGATTTCCAGATCCAGCTCTCGGGCGTCGCGTTCCTCGCGTCGGGCAGCCTGTGGCTGTGATCTCCCCCGGCGGATCCGCGCGACGGGACGGCGCGGGGCCGGCACATACCAGCCACACGAAGGTCTCCCCTTCCTGCCCCTCGGACGCCTCGTGCCATGGGCACGCCTTCGGCGCGACGCGGGTCGCCTCGGCGGCCCTTGGCTGAGCGGCATGAGCCGCGGGCGCCGTCCGCCGCCTCGTCCCTTCGGGCCGCAGGTCCGAACTTCGTGCGGTCGGCATCAGTCCCGCCGGTGCTCGCCCCGCAGCAGCCCGGCCAGGAGGTGCGCGTAGCCCTCGGCATCGTCGAGCGCGATGTGGGAATGAGGGTGCCCACCCAGCCAAGCCTGCGGGAAGGCCTTGGCGGTGAGGGTGTTGTAGTCCAGGCCGCTTCGCCCCAGGGCGAAGGAGGCAAGGTCCAGCCCGCCGCCGCGGAACAGGCTGTCCTCGCTGCGCGGCGCCCGCAGCAGGCGGATGGCCGCATATCGACGCAGATACCAGTCCATCCAGGCGCCGTCGAAGATTAACGGGTAGGCGGCGAAGACGGGCGTGCCGCCCAGGCCGCGCACCCAGGCGATGTAGCGGGCGATCGCCTCCCCGGGCGCGAGGCGACCCGGCAAGGTGGCGGCCCAGGCCGCGGGCTCGCTGGCCCACCACGCCATGGTGCCTTCATCGGCCGCATGGCCCGGCACCGGGTGCAGGTTGAGGGCCAGCTGCCCGAGCCGAGCGCCCTGCGCGTCACAGGCCACCGCGCCCAGGCTGATCATGGAATGCCGGCCAGGATCAGGCCCGTCCGTCTCCACATCCGTGATCACATAGACCAGCGCCACGCGACATCCTCCCGAAACAACCCGACGGTGCTCCGCGCCGCGGCAGGCCGGAAGCTGGTGAGGGCTCCGCCCTCCCCAGACCCCTCCCGCCGAGGGCCTTGGCTCTCGGAACCCGTCGCATGGCCATCACACATGGGGTCGGGGGCCTGGCGGGGGTGAACCCCCTGCCAGGGTCGCCACGCTATTGCGGCGTGATGCCGGCGCGGCGCGTCACGTCGCGCCATTTCTGGATGTCGCGGGCGATGACGTCCGCGAATTCCTCGGGTGTGCTCGCCACGGGCTCGGCACCCAGTTGCTCGAGCCGGGCGGTGACCTCGGGGCGGCGCACGGCGGCCACGGTCTCGCGGTGCAGGCGGGCCAGGATCGCGGGCGGCACGCCCCCGGTGGTGAGCATGCCGAACACCGTCGTCACCTCGAAGCCCTCCACGCCGGCCTGCTGCATCGTCGGCAGGTCCGGCAGGGCGGCGGAGCGGGTGGCGGCGGTGACGGCCAGGCCCCGCAGCCGCCCGTCGCGAATGGCGCCGATGAAGGTGGGCAGGTTGTCGAGCGCCACCTGCACCCCCTGCCCGGCCATGAGGTCGGCCATGGCGGGGCCGGAGCCGCGATAGGGCACGTGCACCATGCGCAGCCCCGCCAGCACGTTCAGCAGTTCGCCCGCCATGTGCGCGGCAGAGCCCACGCCGGGCGAGGCGAAGAAGATCTGCCCCGGCCGCGCCTTCGCATACTCGATGAATTCCCGCACCGAGCGCACCGGCAGGGTGGGGTTCACCACCATCACGTTCTGCACCGCGGCGATGAGGCTGACGGGGGCCACGTCGCGCTGCGTGTCGAAGGGCATGGAGGCGTAGATGGAGGGGTTGATGGTCAGCGTGCCGCCGGTGCCCAGCACGAGCGAATAGCCATCAGGCTCGGCCCGCGCCACGGCGCCGGTCCCCACATTGCCGCCCGCGCCGGGCCGGTTCTCGATGACCACGGGCTGGCCCAGGGCCTGCTGCATGCCCGGCGCGACCAGGCGGGCGATGATGTCGCTGGTGCCGCCCGGCGCATAGGGAACGACGAGGCGCAGCGGGCGGGTGGGCCAGGCCTGGGCGCGGGCGGAGGTGGCAGCGGGCAGGCTGGCGGCGGCCAGCGCGATCCCAAAAAGGGCGCGGCGGTTCATGGACTTCCCCTTGATCGTATCTTGTTTGTGCCGAAAGGCTGAAAGCCTCTGGCGGGGGAGTCAAGGCGATTGTCCGGACAGCTCCGGGCTACGCCGCAGGGGCCGCCCGGCGGGTGCGCCCGCGCTGCCAGGCCAGCAGCGCGAGTGCGGCCACCAAAGGCGGCAGCAGCGTCAGGTTCAGGATGGCCCAGCCGAACTGCGCATGGACGAAGCCCGAGAGGAAGGCGGTGCAGGCCACCGTGCCGAAGACGATGAAGTCGTTCGCCGCCTGGGCGCGCACCCGCTCCTCCGGGGCGTAGCTGGTGGCGAGCACGGTGGTGGCCCCCACGAACATGAAGTTCCAGCCCACGCCGAGCAGTGCCAGGCCCACGCTGAAATGCCAGAAGGTCTCGCCCATCAGCGCCACCGCCACCGAGGCCGCGGTCAGCCCCGCGCCCGTGGTGATGATGCGCATGACGCCGAAGCGGGTGATGAGGTTGCCGGTGAAGAAGCCCGGCGCGAACATCGCCACCGCATGCGCCTGGATGACGGTGGCCGACGCGCTGACGGAAAAGCCGCACAGCATCATCTCGAGCGGCGTCGCCGTCATGGCGAGGTTCATGGTGCCATAGGCGACCAGGCCCGCCACCGCGGCGGCGACGAAGGCCGGGCGGCGGATGATCTCGCCCACCGGCGTGGCCACCTTGGGCTTGGGCGGCGGCGGCGGCAGGCGCAGTCCCATCAGCAGCACCATGCAGGCCACCGGCAGCAGCGCCATGACCATGTAGGTGCCGAGGAACAGGTAGGGCAGGAAGAGCTGGTTGGTGTGCTTCACGATCTCGGGGCCGAAGATCGCCGACAGCACCGGGCCCGCCATGACGAGGGCGATGGCACGCGGCCGGTAGGCGGGCGTGGCGGCCTCGGCGGCGGCGAAGCGGTAGTGCTGCGCGATGCCGAAGCCGGCACCCGCGAAGGCCGACCCCATGCAGTAGATGACGAAATCCTGCACGTAGAGACCGTAGGAGAAGGTGGCGGAGCCGAGGATGGACAGAACCGCCCCCAGCATGAACCCTGCCCGCCGCCCATACCGGCCGAAGATGATGGAGGCCGGTATGGAGACCGCCATCACCGCCGTCATCTGCACCGCCATCGGCAGGGTGGCGAGCGCGGCGTCGCCCGAGAGCGAATGGCCGATCAGCGCGCCCATGGCCACCTGGCCGATCATGGTGGCGTTCATCAGCGCCTGGCAGAAGAACAGCCGCCAGACGGTGGCGCGCATGGCGCGGTCTTCGATGTCGCTCACAGGTGGCTCCAGCCCAATGTCCCGGGCGTGATATCCGCACCCGCCGCGTCACGCAGCGTCACACAGGGTTCACCCAGGTTGAAGTGACCGATGCGCATGACGGGGGTGCGGGCGGCGGCGGCGGCGGCCACGACGCGGGCGCGGTCCCGGGGGGCGGCGGCGAAGAGGAGTTCGTAGTCATCGCCGCCGGTCACAAGGGCGGTGAGCGGCGCCTGCGCGTCGGAGACGGGCACCGAAGGCCCCTCGACCTCGGCGGCGCAGCCACCGGCACGGCAGAGGTGAGACAGGTCCTGCAGCAGCCCGTCCGAGACATCCATCGCGGCATGCGCCAGCCCGCGCAAGCCGCGACCGAGGGCGAGGCGTGGCTCCGGCAGGCGGTAGCGCGCGGCCAGCACGCCGCCCGGGTCCGCGATCTCCCCGCGGGCGGCGCGCAGGCCGAGCCAGCCATCGCCGATGCGCCCGCTGACCCAGAGGTCATCGCCCGGAAGCGCGCCCTCGCGCCGCAGCGCCGCCCCGCGCGGGACGGTGCCGAGGATGGTCAGGGATAGGGTCAGCGGCCCGGGCGTGGAGACCGTGTCGCCCCCCAGCACGGTGAGGCCAAATGCGCCCTGGTCCTCCAGCAGCCCGGCCGCGAATTGCGCCACCCAGGCATCGGCGGTGCCATGCGGCAGCGCCACCGTCATGAGGTAGCCCAGCGGGTCGGCGCCCATGGCGGCCAGGTCGGAGAGGTTCACGCGCAGCAGTTTGCGGCCGATGGTGTCCGGCGGGTCGTCGGGCAGGAAGTGCACGCCGGCCACCATGGCGTCGGCGGCCAGCACGAGTTCGATCCCGGGGGTGGGGGTGAGCAGCGCCGCATCGTCCAGCAGGCCCAGCGCGCCCTCGCCCGCCAGTTGCAGGAAGTGGCGGGCGATCAGCGAGAATTCAGGCGCCAGAGGTGGCGTGCCACTCACTGCCGCGCGAACTCCTCCGCGCGGAAGCTGCGCGCCATCGCGTCCAGCATGCCGTTGCAGAAGCGCGGCTCCTCGCCGCCGAAGAAGCCATGGGCGATGTCCATGTATTCCTTGATGACGACGCGCGCGGGCGGGCCGCCCATGTCGCGCAATTCGCCGCCGGCCGCGCGCAGGATGGCGCGCAGCACCGGGTCCAGGCGGTTCAGCGCCCAGCCTTGGGCAAGGTGGTGGGTGATGACCTGGTCAATATCGCCCGGGTTGGTGGCGGCCCCCCGCAGCACGCGGGCGAAGAGCGGCACATCGGCGGCCTCCACGCGGCCATCCTCGAAGCCCTCCTGGCCCGCCATGCTGCCCAGGCGATGGCGCACGAACTGATCCAGCACGGTCTCGACACTCTCGCCCGACTGCTCGGCCTGGAAGAGCGCCTGCACCGCGGCCACGCGGGCGCCGGTGCGCGGTCGGGCCGGGTTGGGGGCGGGCTTGGCCTTGCTCATGCCAGGCCCCAGCGGCGACGCAGGCCCAATTGCATCAGCGCGGCCTGCGCCGCCTCGGCGCCCTTGTTGTGCTGGTCGTCGCGCGAGCGGGCGATGGCCTGGTCCTCGGTGTGGACCGTCAGCAGGCCGCAACCGATGGCGGCCCCCGTCTCGACGGAGACAGCCATCACGCCCGACATCGCCTCGCGGCAGATGTGGTCATAGTGGTCGGTCTCGCCGCGGATGACGCAGCCCAGCAGCACATAGGCGTCCCAGCGGGGTGCGGGGCCGGGGGCTGCGCTCACCGCCATGCGAAGGGCGGCCGGCAGCTCATAGGCGCCGGCCACGTCCACCACATCGAGGGTGGCACCGGCCTCGGCGGCCACGCGCTCCACGCCGGCGCGCATGCCGCCAACGATCCCGGCGTAGTAGGGCGCCTGGATGAGCAGCAGCCGCGGCGGCGGGCCGTCGAGGCGGATGGTCTCGCGGGCGGGGGCGTCGGCGGTGCTCATGCGCGCGTTCCGAAGGTCCTGGACGACATCACCGCTGCTTCTCCCCAGCCAGCGGCCGCGTCTCGACCACTCGCAGCCCCCAGCCCTCCAGCCCCACCAGCGGCCGCGGATGGTTGGACAGGCGAATGATGTCGGTGACGCCCAGGTCCGCCAGGATCTGCGCGCCGATGCCGTAGTCGCGCAGCAGCGGCTGGCCCGAGGGCAGGCGCTCGGCGCGCAGCTGGGTGGAAAGCCCGTCCCGCCGCCAGTCGCGCAGGATGACGACAACGCCGCGCCCCTCGGCCGCGATGGCCTCCATGGCCGCGTGCAGCTCGAAGACCGAGCGGCCGACCACCAGGTCGTTCACCAGGTTGCCGGCGTGCATGCGCGCCAGCACCGGCTCGGGGCTGGTGATGTCGCCCTTGACCAGCGCGATGTGCTCGCCCCGCTCCAGGCCGGATTCATAGACATAGAGCTTCCACTCGCCGCCGACGGCGTTGCGGATGGTGCCCTCCTCCACCCGCTTGGCCATGCGCTCGGTGCGGCGGCGGTGCGCGATGAGGTCCGCGATGGTGCCGAGCTTCAGGCCATGGTGCTGCGCGAAGGAGACCAGGTCCGGCAGGCGGGCCATGGTGCCGTCGTCGTTCATGATCTCGCAGATCACGCCCGAGGGATTCAGCCCCGCGAGCCGCGCGAAGTCCACCGCCGCCTCGGTGTGCCCGGCGCGGACCAGCGTGCCGCCCTCGCGCGCCACCAGCGGAAAGACATGGCCCGGCGTCACGATGTGCTCGCGCGAGAGTTCGGGGTTGATGGCGACGGCCACGGTCCGCGCGCGGTCGGCGGCGCTGATGCCCGTGGTGACGCCGTCGCGCGCCTCGATAGAGACGGTGAAGGCCGTCTGGTGGCGCGTGCCGTTGGACTGCGCCATCAGCGGCAGCCCAAGCTGCTCCACCCGCTGCCGCGTCATGGCGAGGCAGATCAGCCCGCGTGCGTGGCGGGCCATGAAGTTGATGGCGTCGGGGGTCGCGAATTGCGCTGGGATGACGAGGTCGCCCTCGTTCTCGCGGTCCTCGTCATCCACCAGGATGAACATGCGGCCGCGCCGCGCCTCCTCGAGCAGTTCCTCGGTGGGGGTGATGAATTCGTGCAGGCTGGTGGTGGTGGTCTGGACGCTCACGCGCGGAACTCCATCAGGCGGGCGACGTAGCGTGCCAGCGTGTCGATTTCGATGTTCACCGCGTCGCCCGGCTGCAAGGTGCTGAAGCTCGTGACGGCGGAGGTGTGGGGGATGATGTTCACCCCGAATTCCAGCCCGTCAACCTCGTTCACCGTGAGCGATACGCCATCTATCGCGATGCTGCCCTTCACCGCGATGTGCGGCGCCACATGGGCCGGTGCGCGGAAGCGCCAGCGCACCGAGGCGTTCTCGGGTGTCGCCGCCAGCACCTGGCCCACCCCGTCCACATGGCCCGACATCAGGTGCCCGCCCAGCTCGTCGCCGAGCTTCAGGCTGCGCTCCAGGTTGATGCGCCGGCCGGGCTGCCAGCCGCCCAGCGTGGTCTTGGAGAGCGTCTCGGCGCTGGCATTCGCGGAGAAACTGTCGGCGTAGAGGTCCACGGCCGTCAGGCAGGCGCCCGAGCAGGCGATGGAGCAGCCCACCACGGCGCCATTGAGGAATTCCGGCTCCACCCCGATGACCAGGCGCATGTCATGCCCGCCGCCGATCGGCTGCACCTCGCGCAGGCTGCCCAGCGCCGTGACGATTCCCGTGAACATCAGCCAGGCTCCCTCTCGAATTCCGTCATCACATCCTCCCCCACCGCCGCCACCGCAACCCGGCGGAAGCGGGGCATCCGCGCCAGCGGCGCCACGCCAAGCGGGCCGGTGCTGGGCCAGCCCTCGGCGCCCATGACACCCGGCGCGTGGAACCAGACCAGCCGGTCTACCAGCCCCGCGCCCAGCAGCGCCGCACCCAGGGCCGCGCCGCCCTCCACCAGCACCCGCGTCACCCCGCGCGTTCCCAGCGTGGAGAGCATGCCGCGCGGCAGGAGCCCGCCGCCCGGCGCGCGCCGGATGGTCATCACCTGCACACCTGCCCCGATATAGGGCGAAAGCGCCGCAGGGCGATGCCCCGCGCCGGTGAGCAGCCATGTGGGATGCGCCGCCGCCTCGCGCACCAGCCGCGCGGCGGGCGGCGTGCGCAGCCGTGCATCGGCGATGACGCGCAGCATGGGGACCGGGTCCATGCCCCCGATGCGGCAGGTGAGGTCCGGGTCGTCGGCGATGACGGTGCCGCTGCCCACCATCACCGCGTCATGCCGGGCGCGCAGGGCATGGACGGCGCGGCGCGCCTCGGCCCCCGTGATCCAGCGGCTTTCGCCCGTGGGGGTGGCGATGCGGCCATCCAGGGTCGCGGCGAGCTTCAGCGTGACCAGGGGCCGCCCCTGGGTGATGCGGTTCACGAAGCCCGCGTTCAGCGCCGCCGCCTCGGCGCCCAACAGGCCCTCCTCCACGGCGATGCCGGCCTCGCGCAGGCGCGCAAACCCGCGGCCATCCACCCGCGCATCGGGGTCGCGCATGGCCACCACCACGCGCCGCACGCCGGCGCGGATCAGCGCGTCGCAGCAGGGCGGCGTCCGGCCGTGGTGCGAGCAGGGCTCCAGCGTGACATAGGCGGTCGCACCCCGGGCGGCCTCGCCGGCGCGGGTGAGCGCCTCCACCTCGGCATGGGGGCGCCCGCCGGGCTGGGTCCAGCCGCGGCCCACCACCTGGCCATCGCGCACCAGCACGCAGCCCACGGCCGGGTTGGGCCAGGTGTTGCCGAGGCCGCGCGTGGCAAGCCGCAGCGCCGCGCGCATATGGGCCTCGTCTTCGGGCGGCACGGTCAGGGCTTCTCGAGGTCGCTCAGGAAAGCGCCGAAATCCTTGGCCTCCGAAAAGTTCTGGTAGACGGAGGCGAAGCGCACATAGGCCACCTCGTCCACGCCGCGCAGCGCCTCCATCACCATCTCGCCGATGCGGCGGGAGGGGATCTCGGCCTCGGTCTCCATCTCCAGGCGGCGCTGGATGCCGTTCACCACGCGCTCGATGCGCTCGTCGTCCACGGGGCGCTTGCGGCAGGCGATGCGGATGGATTTCGCCATCTTGTCGCGGTCGAAGGGCACGCGGCGGCCATCGGTCTTGGTGACGACGAGTTCCTTGAGTTGCACGCGCTCGAAGGTGGTGAAGCGGTTGCCGCAGGCCGCGCAGAAGCGGCGCCTGCGGATGGCGGCGCCGTCCTCGGAGGGGCGGCTGTCCTTCACCTGTGTGTCGTCGTTACCGCAATAGGGGCAGCGCAAGGAACAACCTCCCAGCGAGGGCTACAGGGGGGCGCCCTTGATGCCCCGGCAGGATCCGGCCGCAACGCGGCCGGCGCGCCCAGACCAACCGGACAACCTGTAGCGCCTGCGGCGGCGCGTAGCCAAGCGGCCGGAGGCCGCGCCCAGCGCTTGAGGGCACTAATAAATCGGGAACCTCGCGCACAGCGCCTTCACATCCGCCGCCACCGCCTGCTCCACCGCGCCATTGGCCTCGGGGTCGTTGGCCTGGGCCAGCCCATCCAGCACGCGCACGATCATGCGGCCCACCTCGCGGAACTCGCCCTCGGTGAAGCCGCGCGTGGTGCCGGCGGGGGTGCCGAGCCGCACGCCGCTCGTCACCATGGGCTTGGCCGGGTCGAAGGGGATGGCGTTCTTGTTGCAGGTGAGGTGCGCGCGGCCCAGCGCCGCCTCGGCCGCCTTGCCGGTCAGGTTCTTGGGGCGCAGGTCCACCAGCATCAGGTGGCTGTCCGTGCCGCCCGAGACAATGGCCAGCCCGCCCTTCACCAGCTCATCGGCCAGCGCGCGGGCATTGGCCACCACCTGCTTCGCATAGGCGCGGAATTCGGGGCGCAGCGCCTCGCCGAAGGCCACGGCCTTAGCCGCGATCACATGCATCAGCGGCCCGCCCTGGAGCCCCGGGAACATGGCCGAGTTGATCTTCTTGGCGATCGCCTCGTCATTGGTCAGCACAAGGCCACCGCGCGGCCCGCGCAGCGTCTTGTGGGTGGTCGTCGTCACCACATGGGCGTGCGGGATGGGCGAGGGATAGGCGCCGGCCGCCACCAGCCCCGCGTAATGCGCCATGTCCACCATGAAGATCGCGCCGATCTCGTCGGCCACGGCGCGGAAGCGGGCGAAGTCGATTTCGCGCGAATAGGCGGAACCACCGGCGATGATCAGCTTGGGCCGGTGCTCGCGCGCCAGGCGCTCCATCGTCGCGTAGTCGAGCAGGCCATCGCCCTCGGTCACGCCGTAGCTGATCGGGCGGAACCACTTGCCCGAATAGTTCACCGGCGCGCCATGGGTCAGGTGCCCGCCCGCGGCGAGATCCATCGCCAGGAACGTGTCTCCGGGCTGGAGCAGGGCGAAGAAGACCGCGATGTTCGCGCTGGCGCCCGAATGCGGCTGCACATTGGCGAACTGCGCGCCGAACAGCTGCTTCGCGCGCTCGATGGCCAGCGTCTCGGCCACGTCCACGAATTCGCAGCCGCCATAGTAGCGGCGGCCGGGATAGCCCTCGGCATACTTGTTCGTCATCACCGAGCCCTGCGCCTCCAACACGGCGCGGCTGACGATGTTCTCGGAGGCGATGAGCTCGATGCCGTCCTGCTGGCGCACCAGCTCCTTGCCGATGGCGGCCGCGATCTCGGGGTCGCTTTCGGCGACGCCGGCCTGGAAGAAGCGGGCGGGGAGGAAGCGGGCGGTGCTCTCGTTCATCGGCAAAGCCTTTTCTGGGGCGGCACGCCCGGGCTTAACACGGGCGGGTGCGGGCAGGATATGGTGGCTCAGCCCGCCGCGGCCAGCTTCGCCAGACGCCGGTCATGTCGCCCGCCCTCATAGCTGCCGGCAAGGAAGGCAGTCAGCGCGTCCAGCGCCACCTCGACGCCCATGGTGCGGGCGCCGAAGCAGGCGATGTTGGCGTCGTTGTGGGCGCGGGTGAGGCGCGCCTCGGTCGCGTCGTGCAGCACGGCGGCACGGATGCCGGGGTGGCGGTTGGCCGCCATCGCCATGCCGATGCCGGTGCCGCACACCAGCACGCCGAAGCGCGCCGCCCCGCCGGACACCTGGGCGGAGACGGCCTGCGCGAAGTCGGGGTAATCCACGCTGTCCGGGCCATGCGTGCCCGCGTCCAGCACCGAATGGCCCTGCGCCTCCAGCGCGGTCTTGATGGCCTGCTTCAGCGGCAGGCCGGCATGGTCGGAGCCAAGGGCGATGATCATGACGGGGCCTTCAGCATGATGGGGCCGGCGGGGGCGGGCGGCCCTCCACGGTGTGAGGCGTTTACCAAGCCTTCTCCCGGCGCTGAAGCGCGCGCCGGTCATGGCCCGGCCGCGTGCCGCGCGGGCGGCATGCCACGCCGCCGGGGGCGCGGAAGCCGCGAGGCGCCGCTGGAGGGATTGCGCCAGCGCAAGGCGGCGCAGGTCATGCCATGGCACCTGTTGCGATATGACAAACGCAGAAGCAGACCGCCTCAACCCCGATCCCTGGGCCATCGCACCCGACGGCTTTGCCGCCCTCACCACGCCGGAGGCCCGGCTGCGCTTCCTGCTGGGCTACGCCATCCTCGCCCCCTCTTCACACAATACCCAGCCCTGGCGATTTCGCATCAGCGCCGCCACGCTCGACCTGCTGGCCGACCGCGGCCGCGCCCTGCCCGTGGTGGACCCCGAGGACCGCGCCCTGGTCATCTCCTGCGGCGCCGCCCTGGGCCATCTGCGGGTGGCGGCCGAGGCGCTGGGCGAGGCGCTGCGCGTCACCCTCCTCCCCGACCCGAGCAAGCCCGACCTGCTGGCCCGCATCGAGGCCGAGGGCCCCTGCCCCGTCCATCGCCACGCCCTGCTGCACGCCATCACCGCGCGCCGCACCACCCGCGCGGCCTTCACGCCGGAGCCGTTGCCCGAGGCGCTGCTGCACGCCACCACCGCCGCCACGGCCGGCGTCACCCTGCACTGGCGCACCCACCCGGCCGACCGCCACGCCATCGCGGAACTCATCGCCGAAGGCGACCGGGCGCAGATGTCCAACCCGGGCTTCCGCGGCGAACTCGCCGCCTGGATCCACTCCCGCCGCGCCGCCTCGCGCGACGGCATGTCGGGGGCCGCCTTCGGCATGCCCGACCTGCTAAGCTTCGTGGGCGCACTCGCCATCCGCAGCTTCGACATGGGCGCGGGCCAGGCGGCGCACGACATGGCGCTGGCCGACGGCTCTCCGGCGCTCGTGGTCATCACCACCCCGGGCGACACCCCGGCCGACTGGCTCGCCGCTGGCGAGGCGCTGGGCCGCACGGTCCTCACCCTCACCGCGGCGGGGCTCAAGCACTCCTACCTCAACCAACCCATCGAAGTGCCCAACCTGAGGCCCCAACTCGCCCGACTGCTCAACACCACCGAACACCCACAAATCCTGCTCCGCACCGGCCACGGCCCGGAGGTGCCGCCCTCCGTGCGCCGGCCGGTGGCGGAGGTGCTGGTCGAGGCGGGGTGAGGTGGCGGTGGGGGGTTACCCCCCCGCCAGACCACCCCCGCCAACCGACAGCAGCCTGCTCGTCACAGGATAAAGTCAGTCGATAGAAGGGCCGTGGCGCTGATGACGGTCAGGGTCAGGTCCGAGACTCCGTCACCATTGACATCGAAGCGCAAAGTGTTGGTGTTCAAAGCGCGGGTGATAAAGAACTCGCCAGCCACACCCGTGAAGTCGCCGGAGACCAGCGAGAAAGCCTGATCTCCGTCAAGGTCGACATTCGCATCAATCTTGGAGACGTCGATTTTGTCCAGATCTCCTCCGAAGCCACTGAAGTCTGTGATCAAGTCACGTCCGACCAGCGCCGGGGAGCTGTCTCCAAGCGAAGTGTAACGGAAAATGTCGGCCCCAGCCCCGCCAGTCAGTGTATCCTTGCCTATACCCCCGATGAGGATATCGTTGCCAGCGCCACCGACGAGCACGTCGTGTCCGCTACCGCCAATGATAATATTATCGTTGTCGTCCCCAGTCAGCGTGTCATTGAACGAGCTGCCGGTCAAATTCTCGACATTCAAGATCGTGTCCAGGTTACCAAAGCTGACGGTCTGTGGAGTGTTGAGCGACAGGTTCACAGACACCCCGACTTCGCTATCGCTGTAGTCTACCGTATCAATGCCGCCGCCGCCATCGATCGTGTTTGCGCCGGAACCGCCGCGCAAGGTGTCGTTGCCGAGACCGCCGGACAGCACGTCGTCGCCCGCTCCGCCCCAGAGATCGTTCGCGTTCGAATCACCGGAAATGGTGTCGTTGTTCGCGGTGCCGCGGACGTCGCGAAAGTTCAGGACCGTGAAGCTCGCCGATCCCAGCCCTGGAATGCCGTTCACCACGAGGCTG
>JBHYDO010000110.1:0-13618 GCA_051860645.1 Roseococcus sp. | reverse complement strand
GTTCGTGACAGGGGCGACGGGGTGGGTCGGGCGCGGGGTCGTCGTGGAATTGATCGGCCATGGGCACCGGGTGTGCGGCCTGGCCCGCTCGGCGGAAAAGGGCCAGGCGCTCATCGCCATGGGGGCGGAGGTGCGGGTCGGCTCGCTCGATGACCTGGACGCCCTGCGTGAGGCGGCAGCGCGGGCCGACGCCGTGGCGCATCTGGGCTTCGACCATGACTTCTCGCGCTATGCCGAGAGCGCCGCGCAGGATCAGCGCGTCATCGCAGCACTTGGCGACGCGCTGCGTGGCACGTCCAGGCCGTTGCTCGTCACCGCCACGCTCTCTTCGCTGCGCGTGCTGGGGCGCGCCGCCAAGGAGGCGGACCTGCCGGTGTCGGACCCCGCCTATCCGCGCCGTTCCGAACAGGCGGCGCGGCGGCTCAGCGGGGTGCGTGCGGCCAGCGTGCGACTGCCGCACTCGGTCCATGGCGTGGGCGAGCGGCACGCCTTCGTGCCCATGCTGGTGGACCTTGCCCGCCGCACGGGCGTTTCCGCCTTCATGGGCGATGGCGCCAATCGCTGGCCGGCCGTGCATGTCGCCGACGCGGCGCGGCTCTATCGACTGGCGCTGGAACGCGGCGCGCCACAGCCCGCATACCACGCGGTGGGGGAGGAGGGCGTGCCCTTCCGCGCCGTCGCCCAGGTGATCGGCCGCAAGCTCGGCGTCCCGGTCGCGCCGCGCGCGGCAGATCATTTCGGCTGGCTCGCGGGCTTCGTGGGGGTGGACATGCCGGCCTCCAGCACCGCCACCCGTGAGGCCCTGGGCTGGATGCCGCAGGGGCCGGGCCTCCTCGCGGACATCCGGCACCCGGACTACCACGCGGGCGCGTGAGCGGCAGGGCCAGCCGGCCGCCAAGGCCCATGACGCGCCGACGCCGCGCGCCGGCAAGGACGCGCAGCGCCCTTCCGAAGCGCCGACGGGCCGGAGGGTTGCCGGCTGTCGCCTGAGGAGCGGCGCGCCTCCGGCATCCGCGCACGCCAGGCCCGGGCTGGGCGCGGGAGGCCGCGTCACGCGCCCTGGTGTTCCACCCGTGCCGTCGGGCCCGGCACCTGCACGCCCCGCCGCCGCGCCAGCGCGCGCGCGACGACGTAGAACACCGGCGTGAACAGCAGCCCGAACAACGTGACACCCAGCATGCCGTAGAACACCGCGACACCCAGGCTCTGCCGCATCTCCGCACCCGCGCCGGTGGCGATGGTCAGCGGCAGCACGCCCAGGATGAAGGCGAGGCTCGTCATCAGGATGGGCCGCAGCCGCGTGCGCGCCGCAGCCACCGCGGCGTCCCAGCGGCTCGCCCCGTCGCTTTCGGCCTGCCGCGCGAACTCGACGATGAGGATGGCGTTCTTGGCGGCCAACCCCACCAGCACCACCAGCCCCACCTGCACCAGCACGTTGTTGTCGAGGCCCGCGGACCGCACGCCCAGAAGTGCCGCCAGCACCGACATGGGCGCGATCAGCACGATGGCGAGCGGCAGCAGCCAGCTTTCGTACATGGCGGCGAGCACGAGGAAGACGAACACCACGGCCAGGCCGAAGGCGATGGGTGCCGTGTTGCCCACCAGCTTTTCCTGCAGCGCGATCTCAGTCCATTCATAGGTGAAGCCCTCGGGCAGGTGTTCCGCCAGCACGCGCTCCATCAGGGCGATGGCCTGGCCGGTGGAGACGCCCGGCAGCGCCGCGCCCTGCAATTCCACCGCGGGGAACAGGTTGTAGCGCGGCATGCGGTAGGGGCCCGACGTCTCCTGGAAGGTGGCGAGGCTGCCCAGCGGCACCATGGTGCCATTGTCGCTGCGGGTGCGCAGCCGGGCGATGTCCTCGACGCCGGTGCGGAACTGCGCGTCGGCCTGTGCGGTCACGCGCCAGGTGCGGCCGAGCAGGTTGAAGTCGTTCACGAAGGCCGAGCCGAGATAGACGCCCATCGCCTCATGCACGCGGCTGACGGGCACGCCCAGCATCTCGGCGCGCGTGCGGTCGATCTGCGCGCGGATCTGTGGCGTGTTCGTGTTGAACAGGCTGAAGGCGAAGGCGATGCCGGGCGTCTGGTTGGCCGCGCCCATCACCGCGTGCAGCGCGGCCTCCATGGCCTGCGGGCCGCGGCCCGCGCGGTCCTGGATCATCAGCTTGAAGCCGCCACCGGTGCCGATGCCGGGCACCGAGGGGGGCGCGAGCACGAAGACCAGCGCGTCCGGGTCGCCCATCAGCTGGCCTTGCAGGTCGGCGAGGATGCCGCCCGCGGTGAGGCCCTGGGCGGCGCGCCCCTCGAAGGGATCGAGGCTCGCGAAGATGACGCCGGCATTGGGCGCGTTGGTGAAGGTGGCGCCGTCGAAGCCCACGAAGGCGATGGCGCTCTCCACGCCCGGGGTCGCCATGATGGCGTCGGAGGCGCGGCGCACCACGGCATCGGTGCGCGCCAGGTTCGCACCCGGCGGCAGCTGGAAGGCCGCGATGAAATAGCCGCGGTCCAGCGGCGGGATGAGGCCCGTGGGCGTGGCCGTCACCGTCCAGCCGGTGGCCGCCAGCAGCCCGCCATAGATCAGCATGAGCAGCACGGGGATGCGCACCAGCCGCCGCGTCAGCCCGCCATAGCCGATGGACATCCGGTCGAACAACCAGTTGAAGCCGCGCGCGAAGGCGCCGAAGGGCCGCAGCAGCAGCGGGCGCGGGCCCGCGTGATGCGCGTGCGGCTTGAGCATGATGGCCGCCAGCGCCGGCGAGAGCGTGAGCGAGACGATGGCCGAGAACACCGTGGCCACGGCGATGGTCACGGCGAACTGCTGGTAGAAGGCGCCGGCGATGCCGGGAATGAAGGCCGTCGGCACGAAGACCGCCACCAGCACCAGCGCGATGGCGATCAGCGCGAAGCCCACCTCGTCCATGGTCTTGCGGGCGGCGTCGATGGACGAAAGCCCCTCGGCCATGTGCCGCTCGACGTTTTCCACCACCACGATGGCGTCATCCACCACGATGCCGATGGCGAGGATCAGGCCGAACATGGTCAGCGTGTTCAGCGTGAAGCCCAGCGCCAGCAGCACCGCGAAGGTGCCGATGATGGAGACCGGGATGGCCAGCAGCGGGATCACCGCCGCGCGCCAGTTCTGCAGGAACAGGATGACCACCAGCACCACCAGCAGCACCGCCTCGGCGAAGGTGACGAGCACCGCCTCCATGCTCTGCGCGATGAACCGCGTGGGGTCATAGACGATGCCGTAGCCGATGCCGGGCGGGAAGCTGCGCGCGGCCTCCTCCATGGAGGCACGCACCGCGGCGGCGGCGTCGAGCGCGTTGCTGCCCGGGCGCTGGAACAGCACGATGGCGGTGGCGAGCTGGTTGTTCAGCAGCGCGTTCACCGTGTAGTCGGCCGCGCCGATCTCGACGCGCGCCACGTCGCGCAGGCGCAGCGGCGCGCCGCCCTCGCCGGTCGCGATGACCTGCGCGCCGAACTCCTCGGGCGTGGCCAGGCGGCCCTGCGTCAGCACGGCAAGCTCGAAGGCGCCGGCCGTCTCGGCCCGCGGCGCCTGGCCCAGCGCGCCGGCCGCGACCTGCACATTGGTCTCGCGCAGCGCCTGCACCACCTCGCCCGCCGTCAGGCCACGGGCCGCGATGCGGTCGGGGTCGAGCCAGACGCGCATGGCGTAGTCGCGCGCGCCGAACATCTGCGTGTCGCCGATGGCTTCGATGCGGGCCAGGCGGTCGCGGATGTTGAGCGTCGCGTAGTTGGAGACATATTCATGGTCGCGGCTGCCGTCCGGCGAGGTGACATGGATCACCATCAGGAAGTCCGGGCTGGCCTTGCGCACCGTGATGCCGAGGCGGCGCACCTCCTCGGGCAGGCGCGGCTCGGCCACCGCCACGCGGTTCTGCACCAGCACCTGCGCCTGGTCGGCATCCACGCCCTGGCGGAAGACGACGGTGACGGTCAGCCGCCCATCGCCCGTGGCCTGGGAGGAGAGGTAGAGCAGCCCGTCCACGCCGTTCACCTCCTGCTCGATGGGCCCGGCCACGGTCTCGGCGATGGTCTCGGCGGTGGCGCCGGGATACATCGCGGTGATGGTCACGCTGGGGGGCGCGATCTCCGGATACTCGGACACCGGCAGCCGGAAGGCCGTGATGGCGCCGATGAGCGTGATGGCGATGGAGATGACCGCGGCGAAGACCGGGCGGTCGATGAAGAAGCGGGCGAAGCGCATCGGGGCGTGCCTTTGGGCGGAATGGTGGCGGGGCGGGTGATGGCGGCGGGCGGCTCAGCGCGGCGTGGCGGCGGCGACGGGGCCCGGGCCGATGCGCCCCGCCTCCGCCGTCACGCGCATGCCGGGCCGGGCGCGGTGCAGCCCGCCGATGATGACGCGGTCCTCGGGCGCAAGCCCGCTGCGCACCACGCGCAGCCCCTCGCTGAGTTGGCCGAGCCGCACCTGGCGCGGCGTCACGGTGCCGTCCGCGGCCACGGTCAGGACCAGGCGGCCGGTCTGGTCGGCCATCACGGCGGCGTCGGGCACCAGCAGCGCCGGCTCCTCGCCCGTGGAGAGCCGGATGCGGGCGAAGCCGCCAGGGGTAAGGAAGAGGTCCGGGTTGGGCATCACCGCGCGGATGCGGATGGTGCCGCTGCGGGGGTCGAAGGCGCTGTCCACGAAGTCCACGCGGCCCTCGCGGCTGAACTCGGCCTCGTCGAGCAGGCGAAGCTGCACGGGCAGGCTCGCGCCGCGCAGCCCGGCGCGGGCGGAGCGGGCCTGGCGGAGATACTCGGCCTCGCTCGCGTCGAAGGTGACATAGACGGGGTCAAGGGCCAGCAGGGTCGTCATCGCCGTCTCGCCCTGTTGGACGAGGTTGCCGGCATCCACCCGGCGGTCGCTGACGCGGCCGGGGCGCGGGGCGCGGATCTCGGTGAATTCGAGGTCGAGCGCCGCCTGCCGCTCGGCGGCCTGGACGGCGGCGAGCCCGGCCTCAGCCTCGCGCAGCGCCGCGCGGCGGGAGTCGATTTCCGCCTGGGGGGCTACGCGGCTCGCGGCCAGCGGCTCGTAGCGGGCCACCTGTTGCCGTGCAAGCAGCAGCCGGGCCTCGTTGCGCGCCACCTCGGCCCGGGCGTTGTCGAGGGCGATCTGGTAGGGGCGCTGGTCCAGCGTGAACAGCAGGTCGTCGGCGCGGACAATGGCGCCATCGGTGAAGTGCACCTCGGCCACCTGGCCGGAGACGCGGGGGCGGATCTCGACGCGGGCGGAGGGTTCGATGCGTGCGGTGTGTTCCTGCCATTCGGTGACGTGGCGCGACAACGGCGCGGCCACGGTGACGGAGGGCGGCGCGGGCTGGGCGAGGGCAACCGGCGCTACCGCCAGCATGGCGGCCCCGACGGCCGCGCCGTTGAAGCGGGCCAGCCACCAGATCCAGAGGCTCTCCTGGGGGGCGGAGGCCTTGCGCGAGGGGGGGGTCATGGCCTATCTCCTGATGATACCGACCGGTTCGTAACCAGATAGAGTGACCGGTCGGTATCAGCAAGTGACGTTTGTGCATCGCCACATGAACTTTGAGCAAGGAGACACCCGCCATGTCCGGCGCCGCCGCCGCCAAGCCCGCCATTGCCAAGCCCAGCGCCGCGGAACGCATCCAGGACGCGGCGCGGGTCTTGTTCGAACGCCAGGGCATCCGTGCCACCGGCGTCGAGGAGGTGTGCCGGGTGGCCGGGGCCACGAAGATGAGCCTCTACCGCGCCTATCACAGCAAGGATGCGCTGGTCGCGGCCATCCTCGCCGAGGATGCGGCCGGGCATGACGCCTGGGTCGAGGAATCGCTCGCCCAGGCCAAGGACGCCGAGGGCCGCCTGCACGCGCTGATCGAGGCCACCGCGGTCGAGGTTGAGACGCCGGGCGTGTGCGGCTGCCCCCTGCTGCTCGCGCAGGCGGAGTTCCGCGATCCGGAGCACCCGACCTACCAGGTGGTGGCGGACTTCAAGCGCGGCTGTCACATGCGCATCCAGGCCCTGGCCGAGCAGGCGGGCGCGGTCGAGCCCTCGGTGCTGGCCGACCATCTCTCGGTGCTGATCGAGGGGGCAATCGCCGCGCGCAGCTATCTGGGCGATGCGCGTGCGGCCGCCGCACTCCGCCAATGCGGGGCGGCACTAATCCGGGCGGCGCTGGCGAGTCCCTGACGGCCACCGCCGGGTGGGCTTCCCCCGCCTCGGCGATGCGCTCCCCGGGTCAGGCCCCCGCCAGGGCGTGATGGCAGCCGGCGCGGCCGTGCGCGAAGTCCCGGGTTGCCGAGATCCATTCCCGCAGCGTCTCGGCATAGGCCTCGACCGCCGCCGCCAATTCCTCGTTAGAAATCTGGTTCGCCCGATACTGAAGGAAGGGGCGTGACCATGCCATTCCGCAGCGATGCACGGTAGCCTCCAGCGGTCGCAGCAATTCCTCCAGCGGGTAGAGGTTGGCGCCCCCCCGCGTATAGGCTTCCGGCACGTTGCCGGCCGTGGCCGCAAGCATCACCGGCAGTCCGCGCAGCCGTGCGCCCTCGTCCGGTCGGAGGTAGCACATCCGGCTCAGCACCGCGTCCTGCCAGGCCTTGAGCAGCGGAGGCGTGGAATACCACTGGACCGGGAACTGGAGCACCAGCCGCCCGGCTCCAAGCAGCCGTCCGACCTCGGCCTCGGTGTCGATCCTGCCGTCGGGATACAGCGCCTGCATGTCGATGACTTCGACGCCGGGCTCGGACCATGCCGCCGCCAGCAGCGCGGCATTTGTCCTCGAGCGGGCGGGCGTCGGGTGGAAGAAGAGGATGAGAGTGCGGGCCATCACGACCTCCGGTGCGGTGGCCGGAAGGATAGGTCGCCAGCCGACATCACTCCAACAGATAATGAATATATGGAATTATCCACGGCATGAACCTCCGCACCGTCGACCTGAACCTCCTCGTCGTGCTCGATGCGCTGTTGGATGAGGCCCATGTCTCCCGTGCCGCGGACCGCCTGGGCCTCTCGTAGCCCGCCACCTTCAGCGCCCTGGAGCGCTGCGGCCAGGTATTTTCCGACCGCCTGCTCGAGCGTGCCGTGGGCGGGATGCGCCTCACGCCCAAGGCCGAGGCGCTTCGGCCACGCTTGAAGGACGCGCTGGCCGGAGTCCTCGACGTGCTCGCCCCGCCGGAGGTGCCGCTGGTGGCGTTGCGGCAGACGGTGCGACTGCTGATGGCCGACAGTCGGGCCGGCCTCCTGCTCGAGCCTATGCTGACGGCGCTGTCGCGCTCGGCGCCGGGCCTCGACCTAGTGGTGCAGCCCTGGCACGGCGCCGCGGCGGCGCTGGAGGCGCTGACGCGCGGCACGATGGACCTGGCCGCGTCGGTCTTCGGCGCGGTCGGCGGCGACATCCGGCGTGAGGAATTGCTGCATGAGAGCTACGTCGTCGCGATGCGCCGCGAGCGTCCGGCGGCGGCCGGCTTCGGCCGCGATCGCTGGCTGGCCTTTCCGCATGTCCTGGTCTCCGGCCGTGGCGAGGTCCGCGGTGCGCTGGACGAGGCTTTGGCACGACATGGCCGGATGCGGACGTGCGCCATGTGGCCGCAACCTTGCGGGAGGTCGCCGCCGGTTCGGACCTGGTCAGATGATCCACCGGGCAGGGGGGATCATGACACGTCCTGCGCCCTCTCGGCGCTCCCGTTCATCACCGGGACGCTGCGGCTTCGCTGCGAATGTCGGATTGGTCGAACGTCGTGGCGTCGAGCCGCCGGAACCAGAAGTTACCGGCGATATGCATGGTGCTTCTGCTCAGGCCGCGGCGTGCAGGAAGGCCGCTATGGTGGCAACGAGGCCGGGCGCCAGCGGCGCGTCGGCCCCGTCGTAGAGCGCGATGTTGCCGGCTCGGTCGGCCGGGGCGTCACGCAGCACGTGGTTCATGTGGGGCAGCAGGTGGAGTTGCGCGCCCGGAAGCGCGCCGGCGAGGCGGTGCGCGTCGTCTAGGCCCACCTGCAGGTCCCGCCCGCCCTGCACGACCAGCACCGGCGCCTTGACCTGCGCCAGGAGCGTGGCGGGGTCGAGCGCCAGCGATGCGCGCAGATAGGGCTGCACGGAGGGACGGAACAGCGGCGCCAGGGCGGGCGGCACCTCGGCCACCTCCTCGCCGTCCTCGAGCCGCGCGAGGATTGACAGCGCCTCGGCCAGCAACGGCGGCGGCAGGGCGGCAGGAAGCTGCTCGCGCAGCACCTGGCCCAGGGGCCTCCCCGGCGCGGCCAGCAGCACCATCGCCCGTGCCTGGATGCGCGGGGCCAGCAGCGTACCCAGCAGCCCACCCTCGCTGTGGCCGATGACCGAGACATGCGCGACGCGCGGATGGGCGGCGAGGCGGGCGGCCCAGAGTGCGGCGTCCTCCACCAAGGTCTCTGGGCGCATCTCCGCCTCCTCGGGCGCGGCGTTGGCGCTCTCCCCCACGCCGCGCCTGTCGACGCGCAACGTGGCGATGCCGGCCTCGGCCAGGCCTTCCGCCAGATGCCGCAGGGCGGCGTGGCGCAGGCCGGGCTGGTCGCCATCGCGGCCACTGGGGCCGGAGCCCGCCAACAGCAGCGCGGCAGGAACTCTGCCCTCGCCGGGCGGCAGCAGTAAGGTGCCGTGCAGCGCCCCGCCGGGCACCTCCTGCCGCCAGGGTTCCGCCTGCGCTGTGGTGGCCAGGCCCAGGCCCAATCCCGCAAGATGCCGGCGCCGCATCAACCCAAGGCCTCCGGCGTCCGCAGGGCCGCCTTTTCCAGCGGCAGGACGGTGAGGCCGGTGGGCGCACCTCCCGCGTCCTGGGCCGCCCACCCCTGGGCCGAGGGATGGAAGCCCATGGCGAGGCGTGGCACGGGCAGCACCCCCTCCCAGGACTGTACTGCCGGCCCCTCCCGCAGCGCCACCCGCACCGGGCTGCCCGCCTGCGTGAGCAGCAAGCCATCATCCTCGCACAGGGTCGGCACGGTCCCGGCTGGATTGACCACGAGCGAATCTTCGTAGCCAGGCGGCACCTGCACGGTCTCATGGGGTGCGCCGATCCATCCGAGGACGACCTGTGGCGCCAGCGCATAGGCACCAACGGGGAAATACAGCATCGGCATGGAATCTCGTCTCCTTTTTCGGTTCAGCACCGCCGCCGCACGCTGGAACGCACGGGAGGCGGGCACAGGGGGCGCCTGCTCGGCATCCGCAAAGCCACAGGTCCGCTTCAAACCTTTGAGGGCAGGAAAGCCGATGTGGAAATCGCCATCGGCATGCGGTGCGGGCTACGGCAGCCGCGAGTTCGCGTGCCGCGATCCGGAGGGCAATCTCTGGTCGTCCGGGACCTATCAGCCAGACACAAGCAACGGCGAGGAGGCGTGAGCCGAACCGCCATGGGGCCGGACGGTTCACACGCCATCGCCGCCATCGACGCCGCGCATGGCGCGGCGACGCCAAGCCGGCCTCACCGCCCGGACTGCCGCGCTCGTCGGGCCATATGCCAGGGACATCCACGGGCAATACGCCGCAACGGGTGGCGCGCGACCATCGTCACCTCCAGGCCGTTCAGCCTATCAAAGGTGTCCACTCAGGCGAGGCAGGCCCACGCCCTCCAGCGCCTCGGCCGTGTTGCCCGCGTGGCGGAGCCAGGCGGCCATGCCCTGGCTCAGTTTCAGGCCGCGTTGGCGAATGACCGCGACTGGCCTTCCGGCAAAATCGCCCGCCCATGCCCTGGTGCCGCCAGTTCTGGATCATGCCTTCATGCACCTTGGCGCCGGCCAGGTTCGCGATTGCATCCCGATCCGCCGAGAGGGCTTGGGGAAGGCGCGCGATGGCGCGCGCCTCCCTCGGCACGGTGGGATGATCAGCGGCTGTTCAGCGCGCCGCCGAACAGCCGCGCGAGCGGGTTGCCGGTGGCGGCTCCCTCGGCCCGCAGCGAACCGTCGCCGCCGATGAGCGCCTGGCTCGACAGGCTGGTGCCGGTCGGAACATAGACGACCGACGTGTTCTCGCCCGAGCCGACGATCACGGGAACGAGGCCCGGCACCAGCTGCTGGGCGAACTGCCAATCGAGGTGCTCGATCCGCATATCCTCGCCGTACCCGGTGACGACGACGCGACCGCCACCAACGATGTTGCCGCGAGGGCCGGGACCGTAGTCGATCTCGACGTTTTCGCCGTTGGTCGTGACGCGCGGGTAGAAGCCCTCCCCGAACGCGGCGTGAGCGTAGGGCAGCGCGAGCAATGCGGCGCCGGCGATCAGGATGCGAAGCGTGTGGGTCATGGTTCAGGATCCTCTGCGTGTCGTACCGACGCACCGTGTGTCGGCCTGCGGAGGAGAATGGAGAACGCCACCTGAGACGTCCTTGGGCTCACCTTGGCATATCCTGAAGCCGTCTGTGCCAAGGCTCAGCTGTAGGTCGTGCGCTCGGCTGTCCCTGAGATCACAGCGACCACTTCCACGGACGGCGCAAAGCGAAGACGACGATCGGAGCCGCGCACCCCCGTTGTCAACGCACCAGAAGGATGTGGATGTCGTGCAGCGTCACAGCCGGCACGAAGGCGGAGCCACCGGACGCCCCGCCGAAGCGCCTGGTGCCAAACCGAACCGCGATGCTGACCTTGCCAGCGGTCCTGCCGCAGCGGCCGGTCGAACAGCCGAAGGCCATCGTGCCGCAGCTTCCCCCCGCGATCATCGTCCTCCCGATGGCTTGGCAAGACGGTGAGGAAAAAGGGCGTGTGCGCGGAAGTCGTCGGGCGCGCGCTGCGAGCCCTTCAAGCCGCTCAGAACGGCGCTACGCGTCGGATAGCGCCTGGGCGCGACGCAGACCCTCCAGCACGCGCCTGCCACATGGAAGGTGGCCCTGTGCGGGGGGCAGGGGCGTCGGCTGGGCCACGTACTCAAGCGTCGCATCCGGCTCGGCGCGCCGGAACACGGTGATCGCGGCCCGCGCGGCGTCGTCCTGCCCAGCCATGGCCAGCGCTGCCGCGAGCAGCGCGTGGGTGGCGGCGAAGGTTGGATTGCCGGCGATGGAGAGGCGCAGCACTTCTGCCGCCTCGATGTCGCGGCATAGCTCCAGCAAAGCACGGCCTTCGCCCAGCAGCCAGATCCAGCGCATCGGCTCGCTGGCGCCGAAGGCGTCGGCGCGGCGGAACCAGTCGAGCGCCTCCTCTGCGCGATTCAGATGCAGTAGGTTGAGGGCCAGCTCGCGATGGATGAACACCTCAGCGGGGTTGCGCGCCAGCATCGCCTTTGCGGCGATGATGGCATCGTCGAACGCGCCGCGTGCCCGCAGCAGCCCGAGGCGGCCCTTCAAGGCGAGATAGTGGCCCGGTGCGAGCTTCAGCGCTCGCTCAAACATCTCGTCCGCTTCGGCGAGCTTCGCGTCACGCGCGGCGGCGGCGTCGGGGGCAATCCCCTCCACGACCGCTTTCACGGCTAGCATGCCGACCCCTGCCAGCGCGTCGGCGTGTCCTGGATCGCGCGCTAATGAGCGGGTGAAATACTCGTGCGCGAGGTCCAGATGCTCCCGCAGCGGAGCACCTCGATAGAAGACGGACCAGCCGAGCAGCATGTAGTCCTCGGCGGTGCCGCGACCCGGACGCTCACGTTCAGCGCGCTCCGCCCGGTCGGCATCGGCATTGATGATGCGCGGCGCGATGGAGCGGACAGTACGGCCCACGATCACATCCTGAAGCGCGAGCACATCGTTCGCGCAAGGGAGGTCGAAGCGGTCGGCCCAGAGATGCGCGCCGGTATCGGCAGAGATCAGCTGAAGGTTCACGCGCACCGTGGCGCTGACCACCAGTACGCTGCCCACGACCACGTAGCGCACCCGCTGCGAGCGCCCGATCGCGCGCGCGTCGGCCGCGTGCAGGCGATAGGTGTCCGCCGTCACCTGCGCGGCGACGGCGCCGCTGCGCGGGAGGGCGCGCGCGAGGTCGGTGGTGATGCTGTCTGTCAGCGCATCCGCGAACCACTCAGGCGCCGTGCCCTCGCCGCGGCCAGCGAAAGGCAGCACGAGCACAGAGAGGGCTGGCGCCTCTGTGGTTGTGTAGGACGCATGGGTCACAGCCGCGTCGGCAGCGAGGATCGTCACCGGCGCCGTGAACCTGTAGCCGCGCCCGGGCACGGTTGCAATCCAGTCACGGAATGGCCCCAGCGCACGACGCAAGGCCGAGATCTGAACCTGGAGGTTGTTCTCCTCAACGATGACGCCGGGCCAAACGCTGGCAAGCAGCGCGTCCTTGGTCAGCATTTGTCCGCCAGCGGCCAGCAGTTCGAACAGCACGTCCACTGCGCGACTGCCGAGCTCTACGGGAACGCCTTCGTCCAGCAGGACGCGTTCGCGCGCGCGCAGCAGGAAACGGCCGAACGCATAGGCGTCCGGCAGTTTGGGTGGCGCGGCGGGGGCAATGAAACCGTCGAGCATCTCTCTGTTCCTCGTCTGCGGCCGACATCGACCGGGCGCTGCTTCAGGCGGCCGTGCCGCCATCCTCCGCCCGTTCCATCAGCATGGCTTCGTCGTGGGCTTCGCGTCCGCCGGCCTGCAATGCAGCAAGGCCGCTCGCGGGGGCTTGTCGGGAAGACGACGCCGACAGCAGTGCACGTCATAGCCGCGCCCCTTTCGCCGCCCACGCCGCCATCTCGCCATCGGCAATGGTCAGTGACACGCGCCAACGGTCGCTACGGCGAAGGATGTAGACATGCTCCCACGCGGCGATGAGATCATCCTCATGGCCACGCATGCGCCAAGCCAGGCGGGCCTGGGCGACATTCGGGAACAACTCCGTTGCCGAAAGCACACGGGCTTCCGTTCGCACAACGCCCTGTCGGCGGTAGAATTTCATGAGCCCCACGCAATGCGTGCGGAAAGCCTCGCGCTCCATGGCGAAGTTGCCGGTCGGCGACGGGAACAACCCGACCGCTTCCCAGAGCTCGCCGAGTGCGGTGGCATCGTCGCGGTTGAACGTATCGACGTAGGCGATAAAGAATTCGGCGACGTCCGTGCGAATGCTCATCTGTGCTCCTGATGGATGCATGGGTGCGCAGCACGACCATTGCTGCGGTGGCGGGAAACGCCTGAACACGTCTGTCGACGCGGCGGAACCACACGCCCTCGTTTGAGGTCGGTGGCGCATCGGCGGCGCCACGGCCTTGCCGCCAGCCAGCCAGAGTCCTGCCTCGACGCTTGCAACGGCGAAGCAGCGCTACGCGCGACCACAGGCCCGTTGGGCGTCATGCCACCTGCACGGGCTCGAGCCTCAGCTCCCTCTAGCCGCGGCCACATCTGCGCCGGCGACAGTACCGCCTTGCCTCTCGGTATTGTCGGCCAAGGCAACGCAACAAGCACGATGCTCTGGGCCAGCCGACGGTGGCTTGGCTCGGAGGTGGTCATTTGGCTTCGACGCGCCCTTCGGCCGTCCCGCCCGCCATTTCTGCAATCACGCTGCGCCAGCTGTCATCGCCGGGCCGGAACACACTCCACAGGAAGGCGGTCGAGATGCGCTGGATCATCGCGACGCGTGCTGGCCGCTCATCCGTTGTCTCGCGCGCCTCGTAGTTCGGGATGCCGCCGAGCGAGTGCTCGCCGCCATGAAGCGTGAACAGCACCTTCGGCGCAGGGCTGAAATCATAC
>JBHYDO010000109.1:0-13752 GCA_051860645.1 Roseococcus sp. | reverse complement strand
GGTTCATCCATCCCACCAATCCAACCAAAGCCAGACCAGCAGAACTCCAACCCACCATCCTAAACCCAACCAAAATCACCTAACCAAACCAAACATCCAACAAAATACGCAGCCAATACCAACCGTGACTCACACCACAGCAGCACCAACCACGCATCCCAACAAACACTCATCCCAACAACACCCGGCCTAATAAGCCAAGCATCATCAGAACAACGCAACGTTCTTACGTCTGCATAACCAGATGCGATTTTGAAACAGCGAAGTGACCTCAACCACAGGTGGGTTGAAACCACTTACCCCAACCATTCGGCTAGGACCCGGATTCGACCGAGTGAGGCAGAAAGTTTACCGATAAACGGTAGACTGTCAACTCAAACCGTCCGACGAACCGGGAGGAGCGCCGGATCGCTCCGACCCCCGCTTTCTATGAGGGACAGACCGTCCTGTAAATCCCCATCTGCGCCCGGACGCGCATGGCCCATATGCACGAACCCGGGTTGCGGATTCGTGACATCGAGGTTGTCGCGCGATCAGCTATCGGCGCGGATGTTGTTCGCCGTGATCACCCGCCCCCATTTGGCAATCTCGGCATTGATGAAACGCCCACATTCCTCGGGGTTCGAAGCCACAACGTCGCAGCCCTGCGCTTCGATGCGCTGCTTGATCGCGGGATCGTTCAAAGCCCGCACCAGCGCCTCGTTCATCTGCCGCACCAGCGTGGGCGGCGTGCCGGCGCGCCCCAGCAGGGCCCACCAGGTCGGCGCCTCGAAGTCGCCGAACCCCTGTTGCGCGAAGCTGCGGGTGCCCGGCACGTGCCGCGTCTCCCCCCGCGTGGTCACGCCCAGCGGCCGCAGTGTGCCTGCACGGATGTGCTGGCTGACGATGACCACATTCGTCATGAACAACGGCACATGCCCGGCCACCGCGTCCTGCACGGCGGGGCCGCCGCCGCGATAGGGCACATGCACGATCCGGAAATTGCCCTGCTGCTGCAGCAGCGTGGTCGAGACATGGGCCAACCCCCCCACGCCGGAGGTCGCGTAGTTCAGCACGTCCGGCTGGGCGCGCGCCGCGGCCACCACTTCCTCGAAGGTCCGATAGGGTGTGCTGCTGTGCGCCACCATCGCCAGCGGGCCAGATGCCACGTGGCAGCAGGGCACGAAGGCTTCCGCCGTGCGGAAGGGCAGACGCATCACCGTCTCGTTGGTGGCCTGTGTGTCATAGACGAACAGCCAGGTCCCGCCATCGCCCGCCGCGCGCGAGGCTTCGACCGCCCCCGTGGCCCCGGAAGCCCCGCCCCGATTGTCAATCTGCACGGGCCGGCCCAGCAATTCTGCCAGCTTGGACTGATACAGGCGGGCAATCGTGTCGGTGGACCCGCCAGGCGGCCAGGGCACGATCAGCCGGATCGGTCGGTCCGGAAAGCCCGCGCCCAGGCTTTGCGCCCGCAGGACCAGGGGCGTGGCAAGGCCGGCGGCCGTGGCGGCCAGCAAATGACGACGATTCATCCGGCGTTTCCCTCGCACATTTGAGGGATATCTATTCCCTTCCGCGGAGGTTGGCTGCAAGAAGGTTTTGTGCGGCGCTCCAGCGGGACTGGCCCATGGCGCTGCCGGCCAGGCGCTCCGCCTCCGCGATCACCGCCTGGATGCCGAGCGCGAACACCTGGCGTGCCTCCCCCTGGGTGTAGCCCACCACGTCAAACCCGGTCAGCATGGCCATGGCGGGCGCGGTGCCAGGCATGGGCAGCGCGGTGGTCAGGCCCAGCACCCGGCCCTGGGCGTCCACCACAGGCCCGCCCGAAAACCCCATCAGCGCGCCGAGGCCTGCGGTGAAGCCGGGCCCGAAGCCTTGCATCTCCACCTGCGGGCGCGTCACATGCCCGGCCGCCAGGGCGCGGCCCAGGCCTTGCGGGCCCACCGCCCAGACGCGCTCACCCGCGTGGGGCGCCCGCTGGGCCAGCGGGGCGGGGCGGGCGAAATCCTCCAGCACCTCCAGCACGGCCAGATCCATGCGGGGGCTGGTGGCGAGGATGCGAGCCTCCACCGCCGCCCCGCCATCGGCCCGGCGCAGGTGAAGCACGCCCGAGGCCTGGCGCAGCACATGGGCGTTGGTGACGAAGCGCCGCCCTCCCACCGCAACCGCAGCCCCCACCGAAACCCCATTCGCTTGCAGGCTGACGAGGCTCTCCGCCGCCACCTGTGCCGCGGGCGTGCCATGGGCCTGCTGGGCCGGCGGCGCCGCGCAGGCGACCAGCCCCGCCAGGCCGGCCGGAACAATGGCGCGCCAAGCAGGGCGCAACCGCTGGAAAGGGATAGGCATGACGGCTCCTCGTCGGGGGATCCGAGGCAAGCTGGCGCTGTCAGATGAACAGCAAGTTATGCTGATAAAGCAACAATCGGATCCCGTATATAAAACTCTCTTCCTATCAGGCCCTTGGCGCCAAATCCTACCATTGCGTCAGAAACGGCCATAATCCTGGGCTTGAATTCAATTTTCTCCCTTGACCTTGTCGGGCCAGCGATGGAGCCTAGGAATAACGTCGCATGAACACGCACCCAGCCCCCCCCCTCGATCGTGCCGCCCTGCTCGCCGGGTTGCGCGCCCGCATGGCCCGGCTGGACCGCACCGCCAGCGATCACGGCACCCTGCCCCTCTCGCACGCGCTGGATGCGCACCTGCCCTGGGGAGGCCTGCCGTTGGCCGGGCTGCATGAGGTCCTGTCCGAGGATCCGGGCGCGGGCATGGGCTTCACCGCCCTCATCCTGGCCCGCGCCATGGCCGCCCTGCCCGGCCGTTCCGTCCTCTGGATCGCGCCCGAGCCTGATGCCCACCCGCCCGGCCTCGCCACGCTGGGGCTGGACGCGGCCCGTCTCATCCTGGTGCGCGCCCCCCGCCCGGCGGACGCGCTCTGGGCGGCCGAGGAAGCCTTGCGTTCCCCCGCCATCGCCGCCGCACTGCTGCTGGGCGCCACGCCGGACCTGACCGCCACCCGCCGCCTGCAGCTTGCTGCCGAGACAGGGGGCGGCATCGCCCTGCTGCTGCGCGAGACCGCCGAGGACAGCGGCCCCGGCGCCGCCCTGACCCGATGGCGCCTCACCCCCCGCCCCGCCCAGGACGCCACCCAGCACCATCTGAGCGAGCCCGTCTGGGAGATTTCCCTGCTGCGCGCCCGCGGCGGCCGGCCCGGCGCCTGGCTCGCCGAATGGGATGCGGGTCGAGGCCGCCTCACCACACCCGCCGCCATCAGCCCCGCTTCGATCGGCCGGGCGGGGACCACGCGGAAGCGCGCCTGATGGCCGGGCGACGTTGCGCCCGCACGCCCAGCCTGCCGCTGTTCCCGGCGGCGGAGATGCCAGCGCCGCGCCCCCTGCCCCCTGCCGCACCGGAGTCCGCCGCGCATCGCCGCTTCCTGGTGCTGCACGGCCCGGGCCTCGGGGACGCCGCCATCTGGGCGCTGCGCTTCTCCCCGCTGGTGGGGCGCCGCGGCGAGGGTGGGTTGCTCATCGAGACCACGGGCCTGCCCGAGGCCGAACCTCCGCTCCTCGACCGCATCCTTGCCCAATTCGCCCGCGCCGGCCGCCCCGCCACCGGCATGCTGGGCCAGGCACCGGCCGCGCTGGCCGCATTGCTGCGCGCGGGCCACGCACCGGCCGTGCTGGCGCCGGCGCAGGAACACGTCGCCATCGCTGGCCTGCCCACCGCCGCGCTCGCCTTGCCGGAGGAGACCATCGCCGCTCTGCATCGCCTGGGCCTGCGTGACGTGGCCACCCTCGAGGCACAGCCGCGCGGCCCGCTGGCCCGGCGCTTCGGCCCGGCGCTGTTGGCCGAGCTTGCCGCCCTGCGCGGCGCCCCCGCCCCCTTCACCCCCGTCCGCCCCCTGACCCAACACGTCGCGGCCCGCGATTTCCTCGAACCCCTGCTGACCGCCCCCGCCCTGGCCCATGCGCTGCATGTGCTAGCGGCGGAGCTCTGCGCGGGGCTGAAGGCGGCAGGCCAGGGCGCGCGGGCGCTGCGCCTCACCGCCTTCCGCGGCGATGGCACCTGGCAGGAACTTGGCCAGGGCCTGGGCCAGGCCAGCCGCGACCCGGCCCATGTCGAGCAGCTGCTGGCCCGGCGGATCGAAACACTGCGCCCCGAATTCGGCTTCGAGCGGATGATGCTGGGCGCGCCTGTCACCGAACGCCTGGACCCCGCGCAATCTGCCCTGCCCGGCGAGGCCGCGCCGGAAGAGGCGCTAACCCATCTGCTTGACCGGCTGGGCCAGCGGCTGGAGCTGTGGCGCCTGACGCCGCACGACTCCCACTGGCCCGAGCGCACCCAGCGCCGCGCCTCGCCCTTCGCCCCCGGGGCGCCCTTCGCCCCCGCACCCCGGCCGCTGCGACTGCTGCGCCGGCCCGTGCCGCTGGAGGCGGTGGCGCTGCTGCCCGATGCGCCGCCCAGCCTGCTGCGACGGAATGGCCGCGCACTGCGCGTGATCAGCGCCGAGGGACCCGAGCGCCTCACCCCCGAATGGTGGCGCCCCGGCCGCCAGGCCCCGCCACGCGACTACTACCGGGTGCAACTGGCCTCAGGCGCGCGCTGGTGGGTGTGTCGCCGCGGCGCGCCCGGCGAACCCGATACACGGTGGTTCCTGCATGGGTATCTGGCTTGATGTCCTCAGACGCCGGGCGCGGCCTCCGGCCGCTTGGTTTCGTCGCGCCCAGGTGCGCCAGGCCGCAGGCGCATTTGGGCGACACCGGCCGCTTTGCGGCCGGAAGCCGCCATGACGTTCCGCCGTTTGACGGTGCCGCCTGATGTTCGGTGAACCCGCCGCCCTCTCCAACTTCACCTTTCTCGACGGCGCCTCCCACCCGCAGGAACTGGCCACGGCGGCGTGCGCCCTGAGCCACACGGCGCTCGGCATCGCCGATCGCAACTCCATGGCCGGGCTGGTGCGGGGCATGGTGGCCTGCGAACAGGCAAGGTTGCGCTTTCTGCCCGGGGTACGGCTGCACCTGGCCGATGGCAGTGAATACTTGGCTTGGCCCACCGACCGCGCCGCCTATGGCCGTCTGTGTGCCCTGCTTTCGGGCGCGCGGATGGAGGCTCCCAAGGGCGAATGCCCCATCACGCCAGAGGCGCTACACGCTGCCGCAGAGGGTCAGGTGTTGGCGCGCATCCCCCCCGCGGCGCCCGATGTCCGCTTCGCCATCCATCATGCGCGCGAGGCCCGCGACTTGCGGGAACAGCTCGCCCTGCCCCTGCTCCTGGCCACCCACCACCGCGCCCGCGGCGCCGAACGCCACCGCCTCGATACCCTGGCCGCGCTGCCCGAGGCACGGCTGATCGCCGCCGGTGGCGTGCGCTACCACACGGCATCCCGCCAGCGCCTGGCGGATGTGCTGGCGGCGATCCGCCTGGGTTGCACCGTGGACGCGCTGGGCCACCATGCCGAGCCCAATGCCGAGGCCTGCCTTAAGCCCGAGGCCGAGTTGCGCCGCCTGTTCCAGGGCCATGAGGTGGCGCTGGAGCGCGTGGGCCAAGTGCTCGACACCTGCCGATTTTCTCTGCGCGACCTGGCCTATGAATACCCCGACGAAATCCTCGACCCGGGGCTCTCGCCTCAGGAGACACTGGAAACACGCGTGGCGGCAGCGGCGCGCGAACGCTGGCCGGACGGCGTGCCCGACCGCGTGGCCACGCAGATCGCGCATGAACTCACCCTCATCCGCAAGCTCGGCTACGCGCCCTATTTCCTGACCGTGCACGAGATCGTCCGCTACGCGCGCTCGGTCGGCATCCTCTGCCAGGGGCGCGGTTCGGCCGCCAATTCGGCGGTGTGCTTCGTGCTGGGCATCACCGCCGTGCCGCCCGACAAGCACGAACTCCTGTTCGAGCGCTTCATCTCCGAAGCCCGCGACGAGCCGCCCGACATCGACGTGGATTTCGAGCATGAGCGCCGCGAGGAGGTGATCCAGCACATCTACGCCCGCTACGGGCGGGACCGCGCCGCCATCGCCGCCACCGTCATCCGCTTCCGCGAGCGCAGCGCCATCCGCGAGGTGGGCAAGGCGCTGGGCCTGGACGAGGCGGTGACCGCGCCCTTGGCCAAGGCCGTCTGGGGCGCGGGCGACGCCACCTGGGCCGAGATCGCGCGCGAGCACAACCTCGACCCCGAGGAACCCCGCCTGCGCCTCGCCTGCGAACTGGCCGAGGAGATCCTGGATTTCCCGCGCCACCTCGCCACCCATGTCGGCGGCTTCGTCATCACCCGCGGGAAACTGACCGAGCTCTGCGTGGTGACGCGTGCGGCCATGGAGGACCGCCACACCATCGAATGGGACAAGGACGACATCGAGGCGCTGCGCATGCTGAAGGTGGATGTGCTGGGGCTGGGCATGCTCTCCTGCATCCGCCGCGCGCTGCACATGCTGGGCAAGACCAACTTGACCCAGATCCCGCAGGACGACGCGGCGACCTACGAAATGCTCTCCCGCGCCGACAGCCTGGGCGTGTTCCAGGTGGAGAGCCGCGCGCAGATGAACATGCTGCCGCGCCTGCGCCCCCGCGAATTCTACGACCTGGTGATCGAGGTCGCGATCGTGCGGCCCGGCCCCATCCAGGGCGACATGGTCCATCCCTACCTGCGCCGCCGCAACGGCGAGGAAAAGCCGGAGGTGCCGCCCGGCCTCGAATCCGTGCTGGAGAAGACGCTGGGCGTGCCGCTGTTCCAGGAGCAGGCGATGCGGATCGCGATCGTGGGCGCGGGCTTCTCCGCCACCCGGGCCGACCAGCTGCGCCGCGCCATGGCCACCTTCAAGCGCAACGGCGACCTGCCGCAGTTCCGCGCGGAGTTCCTCGAAGGCATGGCGCGCAACGGCTACGATCCGGGCTTCGCCGAGCGCTGCTTCCGCCAGCTGGAGGGCTTCGGCACCTACGGCTTTCCGGAAAGCCACGCCGCCAGTTTCGCGCAACTGGTCTACATCTCGGCCTGGATCAAATGCCATGAGCCGGCCGTCTTCGCCGCCGCCCTGCTGAACAGCCAGCCCATGGGCTTCTACGCGCCGGCGCAGATCGTGCGCGACGCGCGCGAGCATGGCGTGCGAGTGCTGCCCGCCGATGTCGCGCACAGCGACTGGGACTGCACCGTGCCGGACCGCGCCACGCTGCGGCTCGGGCTGCGGCTGGTGACGGGGTTGTCCGAGGCGGCCGGCCAGCGCATCGCCAACACCCGCCCCTTCCACGACCTGCGAGACATGGTCGCCCGCGCCGCGCTGGACCGCGGCAGCATGGAGCGCCTGGCCGAGGCGGACGCGCTGCGGGGCCTCGGCCTCGACCGCCGCGCCGCCCTGTGGGAGGCGGCGGCGGTGGAGCGCGAAGCCCCCCTCGCGGCCCCGGTGCGCGAGGCCGCGCCGCAACTGCCGCTGGCCACGGCGGGCGAGCGCGTGGTGCTGGACTACGCCGGCACCGGCCTCACCCTCGGGCCGCATCCGCTGGCCCTGCTGCGGCCACGCCTGGCTGCGCTAGGCTGCGCCGACACCCGCGCGCTCATGACCGCGCGCCAGGGGGCCTGGCTGCGGATCGCGGGCCTGGTGCTGGTGCGGCAGCGGCCGGGCAGCGCCAAGGGCGTCATGTTCTTCACCCTGGAGGATGAGCACGGGGTGGCCAACCTCGTGCTCTACGCAGACCTCCAGCGACGCTTCCGGCGCGAGGTGGTGGCCGCCCGCCTGCTGCTGGCCGAGGGCCGTGTGGAGCGGACCGAGGCGGAAGTGCCCATCCTCCACCTCATCGCGCGCCGCATCGAGGATCAGTCCGGCCTGCTGCACGGGCTGCACGCGCTGGAGGGCGACAGCTTCGGCCGCGCCATCGCCCATGCCGACGAGGTGCTGCGGCCCAACCTCTCGCCGGACCGACGGGTGAAGCGCAAGGCGGCGCTGCGCCAGCCCAGCCGGGACTTTCACTGAACTGGCCATCGGCTATTTGCGACTCACTCTCATTTGCAGTATAAGGGGGAACCAAACGGAGAGCGCACCATGGCGACACGCGGATTGCCCGCCTGGCCCCTGATCGGCACCGAGGCCGATTCCCTGCCCGAGGCGGAGAGGCTCGTGCTGGACGCTGCCCGCGCCTGGGCCGCGCCGGGTGCGGCGGGCCCGATGGCGGAGGCGGCGCTGGTGCTGGCCGCGGCCGGCGTGGAGGGGGTGGCGCTGCCCTTCGACGCAGCCCTGCGCATCCTGCCGGGGCTGCGGCTGCAATGGCCGCTCTGCCCGGATGTCTCGCGCGCCGAGGCCACGCTGCTGATGGCACTCGCCGCCGCCCAGGCCGGACGGCGGGCCGTGGCGCTGGCCCTGCTGCACCGTATGGCCCCGCCACTCAGCGCCTATCGCGCCGTGGCGGAACTCTCCGTCATGGGCTGCGTGCTGCGGCGCGGCGGCGTGAGCCTGACCGCGCCGTTGTGAGGTTCAATCGGCGTGCTGCTCGGGGGCGGAGGCGCTGTTGAGCTGGATGTAGTTCTGCAGGCCCATCTGCTCGATCATGTCGAACTGGGTCTCCAGGAAATCCTCGTGCTCCTCCTCGTTCGCGAGGATGGCCTTCAGCAGATCGCGGCTGACGTAGTCGCGCACGCTCTCGCAATATGCGATGCCCTCACGCAGGTCGGCCAGCGCCTTGTGCTCGAGCTTGAGGTCGCATTCCAGCACCTCGCGCACATTCTGCCCGATAAGGATGGGGTTCAGCCGCTGCACATTGGGCAGACCATTCAAGTAGAGGATGCGCTTGATGAGGTCATCCGCGTGCTTCATCTCCTCGATGCTCTCGGCATATTCGTGCCGGGCGAGCTTGGTGACACCCCAGTCGTCGAGCATGCGGGAGTGGAGGAAGTACTGATTGATGGCGGTCAGTTCATTGGTCAGCTGGATGTTGAGATGCTCAATGACCTTTGGATCGCCCTTCGGCATCGCGCGCTGCTCCTGATGATGGCGCCGGATATATTGCCCGGCGCCATCCAGGATCAAGCCGCGCTCGCGGGCGCCCCGTTCTCGCGCAGGATCTGCAGCACGGTGGAGGTGCAGCAACCGCATTGGGCCCGCCCGCCGCAGCAGGCATAGACCTCCTTCGGCCGGGCCGCGCCGGCGGCAACGGCGGCACGCACGTCGCTGTCGGTCATGGCGTTGCAAAGGCAGACAACCATCGGCTCAGCGCCAGCCCGCGCGCTGCATGATGCGAAGCGCCTCGGGCGAGAGGGCCGCCGCACGCGCCACGTTCAGCGTGTCGCGATTGAAATCGCCAAGCCCGCGCAGGAAGGCGTTGGGCTGCACGTCCGCCACCACGGGGTATTCGTTGTTGCCATCGGCGAAGATGGACTGGGCGGCCGGGCCGCTCATGTATTCCAGGAAGGCCTTGGCCGCCTCGGGGTTCGGTGCCGTCTTCACCACGCCCGCGCCCGAGACGTTCACATGCGTGCCGCGGTCCGCCTGGTTGGGGAACAGCACCGCCATGCGCCCGGCGATGGCGCGGTCTTCCTCGCGGCGCGAGCGTGAGAGGTTGCCGAGGTAATAGGTGTTGGAGATGGCAAGCCGCCCCTGCCCAGCCGCCACGGCGCGGATCTGGTCGGTGTCACCGCCCTGGGGCGGGCGGGCCAGGTTGGCTGCGATGCCACGTGCCCAGGCCTCGGTGGCCTCCGCGCCATTGGCGGCCAGGATGCTCGCCGTCCAGCCGATGTTGTAGATGTTGCTGGAGGTGCGGACCGAGATCATGCTGCGGTATTCGGGCTTGGCTAGGTCCTCGTAGCGGGCGAGGCCCTCAGGCAGGCCGCGGGCGCGGTCATACATCACCACCCGGGCGCGGGTGGAGAAGCCGAACCAGTGGCCGTCGGGGTCGCGCAGCGGAGCCGGGATGCGGGAATTGAGAATGTTGGACTGCACCGGCGCCAACACTCCCAGTTCCTGCGCGCGGCCCAACCGACCGAGGTCGACAGTGATGAGCACATCGGCCGGGCTGTTGGCGCCCTCGGCGCGGATGCGCTCCAGCAGCTGGTCCGCATTGGCCTCAATCAGGCGAACACGCACGCCGCTTTCGCGGGTGAAGCCGTCATAGAGCTCGCGGTCGGTGTCGTAGTGGCGCGAGGAATAGAGGCTCAGCACCCGGTCCTGGGCGCGCGCCAGCGCGGGCGCGGCGAGCAGGGCGGGAGTGGCGGCGAGAAGAAGGCGGCGTTGCATGGGCATCCTCGGTGGATTGGCGTTCGCACATCATCTAACGCAAATGCGAGCTATTCGCAAGATAAACGCAAATCATTCGCAATTGCGATCATTATGCTGCACGGATGCCGCCGCCCGGGCCTTGATCCATTGCAAGCGGCGGGCGAGGGCGCCGCCGCACCGATCCGCCGCGCTGCCGGTCAACCGAGGCCGCGCAGGAACTTCGCCCGCGCGGAGGCGCCAGCCATCAGGAAGGCGTGGTCGTTGCCGCTCAGGATGAAGCGCGCGCCGAGCCCGATGTAATCGCGCGCCGTCGCCTCATCATAGACGCCACCCATGCCCATGACCTTGCCGTGCTGCGCGCAGGCGACCGCCACCCGGGCATAGGCCGCGCGCACATCCGGATGCGCTATTTGCCCCGGGATACCCATGGTGGCGGTCAGATCGCTGGTGCCGAACATGAGGACGTCCACACCGGGCACCGCCGCTATGGCATCCGCATTCGCCACTGCCTCCGGCGTCTCGATCATGCAGGCAACGAGGATGCTCTCGTTCAGCCGGGCTTGGGCCTCGGCCGGGCTTACGGCGCCCAGGCCGTAGGCGAAGGGCGGACCGCCCCAGCTGCGCGTGCCAGTGGGCGGGAAGCGATAGGCCTGAACCACCGCCACCGCTTCCTCCGCAGTGTCCACATGCGGCACGACCACACCCATCGCGCCGTTGTCGAGCGAGCGCGTGCCCTCGAACAGCCCGTCCTTGCAGATTCGCACGATTGGGGTGACGCCCTGGCTGAGCGCGGCCATGGAAATCTGAGCGGCATCGGCGACGCTCAGCGCGCCGTGCTCCATGTCGATGAACAGCCAGTCGAAGCCGGCGGCGGCGGCGATCATCCCCGTAGCGCTGCCGCGCATGTGGTGCACCCCGAAGCCGAGGGCGAGGCCGCCAGAGGCGAGGCGCTGGCGACAATGGTTGGTGACGATGGGCATAGTGTTTCCTCCGGTTGCGGGCAGCGCAGCACCAGAGGGGGCAGCGGGTCAATCCGCGGCCCCCGTACCGGCGTCAGCGCGCTGCGATGGCCGCGATCTCGATGCGCACATCGCGCGGCAGCCGCGCCGCCTGGACCGTGGCGCGCGCTGGCGGGTTCGCCGGGAAGTAGGTGGCGTAGACCGCGTTCATCCGGCCGAACTCGTTCAGGTCGGCCATGAAGACGGTGGTGGAGACGATGTGGCGCATCTCGAACCCCGCCGCCTCGACCACGGCCTTGAGGTTGTCCAGCACCCGGCGGGTCTCCGCCTCGATAGAACGGTCCGCGATCATCTGATTGGTTGCGGGGTCAAGCGCAATCTGACCGGCCAGGTAGAGCGTGTTGCCCACGCGGATGGCTTGGCTGTAGGGGCCGATGGCGGCTGGGGAGTTGGGCGTGGCGATGACCTCGCCGCCGCCCTGGGCAAGGGCGGGGGCGGCGAGCAGCGCAGCGGCAAGAAGAGCGAAGGAAGGGCGGATCATGGGTGGGGCTCCCAGGGTTGTCAGGCGCGGTAGCCTAGCGCGGGTGATCCCCCCAAAGGCGAGGGTTTCGTGTGGCGCACCCCTCAGACCAACACGCCCGCGACCAGCGCCTCCACCACCTCCACCCGGTCCGCCTCGGCAGCCGGCTTGTCGCGCCGGATGCGGGCGATGCGCGGGAAGCGCAGCGCGAAGCCCGATTTGTGCCGCGTGCTGCGCTGCGCGGCGTCGAAGGCCACCTCCAGCACCAGGCTGCGCTCCACTTCGCGCACGGGGCCGTAGCGGGCCGTTGTGTGGTCGCGGATCCATTTGTCGATCCAAAGCAACTCCTCGTCGGTGTAGCCGGAATAGGCCTTGCCGACGGGGACCAACTCGTCACCGCGCCAGACGCCGAAAGTGAAGTCCGAATAGAAGCTGGACCGCTTCCCATGGCCGCGCTGGGCGTACATCAGCACGCAATCGAGCGTCAGCGGGTCCCGCTTCCACTTCCACCAGGGGCCCTTTACGCGGCCGGGCATGTAGGGACTGTCGCCGCGCTTGAGCATGAGCCCCTCGATCGCGGCCGCGCGCGCGCCGTCGCGAATGGCGGCCAGTTCCTCCATCGAGGCGAAGGGTATCAGCGGCGAGAGGGTGGTCAGTGCCGGCCGGGTGCGCGCATGCCAAGCCTCCAGCCGCGCGCGGCGGCTGTCGAAGGGCAGCGGGCGCAGATCCTCCTCGCCCTCGAACAGAAGGTCATAGAGGCGGACCGCGGCGGGGAATTCCTTCAGCATTCGCCCGGTCACCGTTTTGCGGTTGAGGCGCTGCTGAAGGTCGCTGAAGGGTGCCACCTCGCCGTCCCGCAGCACCAGCAGCTCGCCATCGGCCACGGCAAAGAACTCCATGGCGGCGATGACCTCGGGAAAGCTGCCCGAGATGTCCTCGCCGGAGCGTGACCACAGCCGCCGCCCGCCCGGCCCCGCCGTGATCTGCACGCGGATGCCGTCCCATTTCCACTCGGCCCGCCAGTCGGGCGCGTGGAGGCCCGCGAAATCCTTGGCCTCAAGCGGGTGGGCCAGCATCAGCGGGCGGAAGATGGGCTGTCCGGCCGGATCGGGGCGGGGCCCGCCCCCTTCCAGCCAAGCGAAAAGCGCAAGGTAGGGCGGCCTCACCCCGTGCCAGACCTCCTCGATCTCGCCCACCTCCTGCCCGGCCCATTCGGCCAAGGCCACCTTGGCCAGGCGAGCGGAGGCGCCCACCCGCAGCCCGCCGGTCACCAGCTTGATCAGCGCCAGCCGCGACCCGGCATCCAACGCGTCCAACCAGGCGGCAAGGACGCCCGGCACCTCGCCGCGCGGCGCGGCGTCCAGCGTCCGCACCACCTCGGCCAGCCCGGGCGCCGGCGCGTTGGCCAGGGCATCGTCGGGCCAGAGCAGCGCGATGGTCTCGGCGAGGTCCCCTACATAGTCATAGCTCAGAGCGAACAGCACCGGATCCGTGCGCGCGGCGATCAGCTCGCGCAGAATCGCGGGCTTGGCCGTGCGGAAGCTGAGCTCACCGGCCAGGGCTGCGAGCCCGATACCACGGTCAGGGTCGGGTTGGGTGGCGAACCACTGCCGGATGAGGGCCAGCTTGCCCAGGCGCCCGGGGGTGAACAGCAGGCGCTCCAGCAACTCGGCGAAAGCGGGGACGCTCATTCCCCGTCCTCCTCACCACGGCCCACGAGGTGCAGGGCACGACCGCGGATGCCTTGCTGGCCGAGCGCATGGATCAGCGCCTCCTCGCGCCCATGGGTGATCCAGACCTCCTGCGCCTGGACCTCGGTGCAGGTGGCGAGCAGTTCCGGCCAGTCGGCATGGTCGGAGATCACCATGGGCAGTTCCACACCCCCCTGCTTCGCGCGCTGGCGCACCCGCATCCAGCCGCTGGCGAGGCAGGGGATGGGCTCGGCCAGGCGCCGAGCCCAGCGGTCCGCGATGGCCGATGGCGGGGCCAGCACGATGGCGCCGACGAGGCGCTCCTTGCCCGCGACCGTGGCCGGGACCAGCGGCCCGAGCTGCACGCCGAAGGTTTCA
Organism: Roseococcus sp.; assembly: GCA_051860645.1. Lineage (GTDB taxonomy): Bacteria > Pseudomonadota > Alphaproteobacteria > Acetobacterales > Acetobacteraceae > Roseococcus. Next base: position 20 of record JBHYDO010000109.1, on the reverse strand, counting down.
TACAGCGCACACAGCCGTTG
>JBHYDO010000108.1:0-13777 GCA_051860645.1 Roseococcus sp. | reverse complement strand
CAGCCGTGCACGGCCTTGCCCGTCGCGCTCGATCTCGCCGCGCGCCGCGATCCAGCGGACATCGCCGCCCGGCGTGATGATGCGGTAGCTCTGCGCGTAGTCGGTGATGCCGCTGGCATCGGAGACCGCCTCGAGAAGATATTGCTCCGCGCGGTCGCGATCGTCCGGATGCAGGCGGCGCAGCCAGTCGGCATGGCCCTCCACCGCCGGGCGCGCGGGCAGGCCCTGCAACGACATGTACTCGGCCGAGCGCAGGCTGGCGCCGGTGGCGAAGTCCAGCTCGAAGGTGCCGACGAGGCCCAGCCGCGCGGCGCGGTCCAGCCGTTCCTCGCCGCGCGCCACGTCGCGGCCGAGGGCCGCGTTGGCGGCGCTGAGGCGAAGCTGGTCCGCGCGCACGCGCAGGCTGAGCCAGAGCAGCGCCGCGCTGGCGGGGATGCCGAACACCAGGTAGCCCAGTATGGAGCGCCGCCAGCGCGCCACGATCTCCTGGCGCGGGCGAAGCGCCACGGCGTGGACGTCGAAGCCCTCGATCGGATGGGCGGCGAACAAGGCGGGCATGCCGTCCTGCGTGCCGCTGGAGTGATAGACGCGCGACTGCCTCAAGCCCGCGGCGATGGCGTGGAAGGGGCTTTCCACCGACACCTGCGGCAACGGTGCCGATTGGCCGATGCTGCGGCTCAGGACATGGCCGTCATCGCGCACCAGGGCGAGGCTGTCGCTCGGCGCCTGGAGGCGGCGCATGCCCTCGGCCAGCGTGTTCGGGTCCACCGTGACGCCGATTACGCCGTCGAAGGCGTCGGGATGAGGCAGGGCGTTGCCGCTGTGCTCGCGCGGCCGCGCAACGGCGAACAGCAGCGCCCCCCGGACTCGCCCGGAGAACTGACGACTGACGAAGACCCGGGGCGCATCTTCTGCGCGCAGCGCCTGGAAGTAGTCCCGATCCGCCATGGAGATGGGCTGGTCCGGCAAGGCCATGCCACTGACCAGCAGCGCGCGCCCGTCACGGTCCACGACATGGCCGAAGGCGGCATGCGGCATTTCGCCCACCAGCCGGCCGATCTCCTCGTTCAAGGCTTCACCGCCCGCCAGGATCTGCCGGTCGCTCAGGCCGCGCAGGCGCTCATTGATGCGCCCGGCACCCACGGAATATCCGCCCAGCGCGCGCGCGCCGTATTCGGCCGTGGCCTCGGCGCTGCGCAGCAGTGCCTCGGCCGCATCCTGCCAGGTCAGGCGCCACATGATCCAACCGCCGCCGCCAAGCATGAAGAGCGGCAGCAGCACCGCCATGACAGGCAAAAGAAGCACCAGCCGGCTGCTACGCCCACCGCCAGCGCGCGGGCTGGACAGGCCGGGCCGCGCTGCGGGCGGGGCCGGTCCTGGCGATGAAGACATCGCGTGGGTGCCCTGCGCTGATAGTCCGGCCACGGCCTTGTCGGATACCTGCATTGTCGTTGCGGCCCCGCACGGCGCTGTGGGAAGGGAAGAATGGGCCGTCCACTCTTTTCGAACTGTAGGAAGCTTTACACGCGGAGCTTGGGCTGCACCAGATTTCTCTTTCATTTTCATGTAGTGTAATTTTGGTTTCGCGCTGAGCAACTTCGCCCAACACTTGATTGCCCCCTCCCCTCCGGGAGGGCGGTGACGCGACGCAGTCCCTCGCCCGTGGCCGGCCAGCGGGCCTTCCGCCGGACACGCATGGGCCGATCGGCACAGGGCACGGTCACCGCACGGCCAGCAGCTCCCGCCTGGGTCTCCGCGGCGAAAGGAATGGCCCTTCAGAACAGCTGTGCGGGCAGCCAGGTCGCGAGGCGCGGGAAGGCCATGACCAGGCCGATCGCCAGCAGCTGCAGGCATACATAAGGGATGACGCCGCGGTAGATGTCGGCCGTGCCCACGCCGCGCGGCACCACGCCGCCCAGGTAGAAGAGCGAGAAGCCGAAGGGCGGCGTGAGGAAGGAGGTCTGGAGGTTCAGCGCGATCAGCACCGCGAGCCAGATCGGGTCGATGCCCATGGTCAGCAGCACCGGCCCCACGATGGGAACGACGATGATGGTGATCTCCACGAAGTCGAGGAAGAAGCCCATCAGGAAGATCAGGATCATCACCGCCACCAGCGCGCCCATCGGCCCGCCGGGGATGAGCGAGAGCAGCTCCTTCACCGTCTCGTCGCCGCCCAGGCCGCGGAACACCAGCGAGAACAGCGTGGCGCCGATCAGGGTCGCGAAGATCATCGCCGTGATGGTCATGGTGCTGTGCGACACCTGCCCCAGCACGCCGCCGCGGAAGGTGCGCCACAGGGCGAGTGCCACGCCCGCGGCCAGGATCACGACCAGCACGCCCGCCGCGCCGATGGCGATGCGGTCGGCGAGCGGCGGCGCCTCGCGGCCGATGCGCATGTCGTACATCAGCCCCAGGATCACGAGGCCGACGGCGGCGAGGCCGCCCAGCCAGATCGGCCAGGAGCGCCTTCCTTCCTGCCGCAGCCCGGCCAGCAGCGTGGCGCCGATGGCGCCCACCGCCGCGGCCTCGGTCGGCGTGGCGACGCCCGCCAGGATGGAGCCCAGCACGGCCACGACGAGGATGATGGGCGGGATGAGCGCGCGCGCAATCTGCGCGCCGGTGATGCCGTCCGCCTCCTCGCGCGGCATGGCCGGACCCATTTCGGGGCGAAGCAGACAGAGCACGAACTGGTAGAGGATGTAGAGGCCCACCAGCATCAGCCCCGGAATCATCGAGCCCGCGAAGAGCTGCCCGACCGATACCGTCTGGATGGAGAAAAGCCCCTGCGCCAGCTGCGCCTGCTGGTAGGCGGCCGAGATCACCTCGCCCAGGATGACCATCACGGTGGAGGGGGGGATGATCTGCCCCAGCGTGCCCGCCGCGCAGACCGTGCCGCACGCGAAGCGCTTGTCATAGCCGCGGCGCAGCATGGCCGGCAGCGCGATGAGGCCCATGGTGACGACAGTGGCCCCCACGATGCCGGTGGAGGCCGCCAGCAGCGCGCCCACCACCGAGACGCTGATGGCAAGCCCGCCGCGCACCGTGCCGAACAGCCGGCCCATCGCCTCCAGCAATTCCTCGGCGATGCGCGAGCGTTCGAGCATGATGCCCATGAAGACAAACAGCGGGATGGCGACCAACGTCTCGCCCGTCATGGTGCCATAGATGCGCTGCGCCAGCGCGCCCAGCAGGAAGGTGTCGAAGACGCCAAACAGGATGCCGAGCGTGCCGAAGACGATGGCGCAGCCCACCAGCAGGAACACCACCGGGATGCCGGTGAGGATCAGCGCGCACAGCGAGGCGAACATCAGCAGGTCCAGCACCTGCCCGATGGCGGCGGTGCTCATGCCTGACCTTGCCGCTGGCGGTGCGGGAAATGCGTGGGCGCGGCCCCGCTCAGCACCGCCACGCAGCGGATCGCGAGCGAGACGGCCTGAAGCCCGAGCAGCACGCCCATCAGCGGGATGAGGGATTTCAACGCCGGCACCAAGGGCACGCCGCCCACCGCCATCGGCCCCTCGTCCTGCATCCAGGAGCGCAGCGCGTAGTCATACGACGCCCAGACCACCAGCGCGCAGAAGGGAAGTGCCGCCAGCACCACGCAGGCCAGGTCCACCGCCGCCTGCCGCCGCACCGACCAGCCCGCATAGAACACGTCCACGCGCACATGCTGGTCCACCAGCCAAGTGTAGCCGATGGCCAGCATGAACAGCGTGGCGTGGAGGTAGATCACGCTCTCCTGCATCCACACGAAGGAGGAGCCATAGGCGTAGCGCAGCACCACCACGATGAACTGCACCAGCACCACGGCCAGCGCCAGCCACTTGACGCCCCGGGCCAGGAATTGGCTCAGGGCGTCATGCGCGTCGGCGGCGCGGAGCAGGAGGCGCAAGCCGCTCAGCCCCAGCGAATGGGCAGGGTGCGCGAGTTGAAGTTGCCCGCGTAGGACTGCAGCATGTAGGCGGCGCTGCGGTTGCGGAACTCGGCGTAGCTGTCGGCGATGCGCTTCACCAGCGGGTCCTGGTGGGCGCGGAACTCGGCCAGGATTTCGCCCGCGATGTTGCCGAAGGCGATGAGCATGTCGCGCGGCACCTCGCGCACCATCACGCCGTGGCGCGTCACCAGCTCGTTCAGCGCGATGGGGTGGCGCACGTCGTATTCGGTGGTCGTCTCCTCGTGCAGCGACAGGGCACAGAAGCGCACGATGGCCTTCAGGTCGTCCGGCAGGGCGTTCCACTTGCCCATGTTGATGCCGATTTCCTCGGCGGAGGACGGCTCCTGCACGCCCGGGAAATAGTAGTTCTTCGCCACCTGGTGCAGGCCGAGGGGCAGGTCCGAGAAGGGGCCGACGAACTCCGCGGCATCAATGGTGCCCGATTGCAGAGCCGCGAAGATCTGCCCGGCCGGAAGCGCCACCACGGACGCGCCGGCGCGCCGAAACATCTCGCCGCCCAGGCCCGCCGTGCGGTAGCGCAGGCCGCGGAAATCCTCGAGGCTGTTCAGCTCGCGCTTGAAGAAGCCCATCCATTGCGGGCCGCTGTCGCCGACGATGAAGCCCTTCACGCCGAAGCGGGCATACATCTCGTCATACATGGCCTGGCCGCCGCCATGCATCATCCAGCCCTGGCGCTCATAGGCGGTGAGGCCGAAGGGGAAGCTGCCGAAGAAGCCGATGCCGGGCGACTTCGAAATCCAGAAGGAGGGCACGCCGTGGTAGAGGTCGGCCGTGCCGGCGGCCACCGCGTCGAAGGCGCCGGCGGGCGGCACCACCTCGCCGGCCGCGAACAGCCGCACCGTCAGCCGCCCGCCCGACATCTGGCCGATGCGGTCGGCGCAGCGCTGCGCGGCCACACCGGGGCCGGGCAGGTTGCGCGGCCAGATGGTGACCATCCGCCACTCGATGCGGCCCTGGCTCAGCGCCGGGGTGGCCAAGGTCGCGGCGGTCGCGGCCGCGGCCGAACCGATCATGGTGCGTCTTTGCATTGTCGTCTCTGCCTCTCGTTCTTGGTGTCAGGTGAAGCGGGGGAATTCATCGCCGTCGAGCGGCGCGCCATCGGCCAGCGTCAAATGCCGCAGCGGCGGCGAGCCACGGCCGCCGCGGTCGCGGAACACCGCGTCATCGCCCACCCATCGCGCGGAGAAGACGCGGCGGCGGCGCTGCGGCGAGGTGTTGGCGGGCGCGCCATGCATGGTGCGGTAGTGGAAGGCCACCGCGTCGCCCGGCTGCATCTCCCAGCCCAGGATGCGGTGGCGGTCGCGCTCGGCGTCGATGTCGGGCATGTCCTCGCGGTCGTCGCCGTCATAGAGGTCCGTGCCGTCGAAGCGTTTGGGCTTGAGCGCCTTGGTCCAGAGATGGCTGCCCGCCACGCATTCCAGCGTGACCTCGCGCGAGACGGGGTCGAGCGGGATCCAGAAGCTGACGCTCTGCTCGGCCTCCACGCAGTAATAGGGCGCGTCCTGGTGCCAGGGGGTGACGAGGCTGGTGCCAGGCTCCTTCACCAGCACATGGTCGTGGAAGAAGCGCGCACCCTTGCTGCCCATCAGGCGGCGGGCGATGGCGGCACCCGGTCCCTGTTCCACGAAGGCGCGGAATTCAGGAATGCGCTGCCAGTTGCACAGGTCCTGGAAGAAGCGCGCGCTGCCATCCTTGGGGGTGTAGCTGCGCTCATAGGGGCCAGGCGCGGCCATGAGCGCCTCGATGCCCGCGCGCAGCGGCTCCACCCACTCGGCGAAGGCGCCGCGCAGGAGGATGGCGCCATCCTCGGCATAGGTCCGGGCCTCGGGGTCGGGTGCGGTGGCTTGGTCCATGCGGGTCACTCCAATCCCTGCGGATTCATGCTGCGGTTGAGCCACTGCACTGTAAAGCGGGCCGTGGGGATCACATGCCGATTCCAAGCGCGGGCAGCTTCAACCCTGTGCGGCGCGCGTGCTCGATGGCCAAATCATAGCCAGCATCGGCGTGGCGCATGACGCCGGTGCCGGGGTCGTTCCACAGCACGCGCGCGAGGCGCTTCGCGGCGGCCTCCGTCCCATCCGCCACGATGACCATGCCGGCGTGTTGGGAAAAGCCCATGCCCACGCCCCCACCATGGTGCAGCGACACCCAGGAGGCGCCGGAGGCCGTGTTCAGCAGCGCGTTCAGCAGCGGCCAGTCCGACACGGCGTCCGAGCCATCGCGCATCGCCTCCGTCTCGCGGTTGGGCGATGCGACGGAGCCGCTGTCCAGATGGTCGCGCCCGATGACGATGGGCGCCTTCAATTCACCGCGCGCCACCATCTCGTTGAAGGCGAGGCCGAGGCGATGCCGATCGCCCAGCCCCACCCAGCAAATGCGCGCGGGCAGGCCCTGGAAGGCGATGCGCTTCTGGGCCATGTCCAGCCAGCGGTGCAGATTGGCGTCGTCGGGCATGAGTTCGCGCACCTTGGCATCGGTGCGCGCGATGTCCTCCGGGTCACCCGAGAGGGCCGCCCAGCGGAACGGCCCGATGCCGCGGCAGAAGAGCGGGCGGATATAGGCCGGCACGAAGCCCGGGAAGTCGAAGGCGTCCGCCACCCCCGCCTCCTGCGCCATCTGGCGGATGTTGTTGCCGTAGTCGAGCGTGGGGATGCCGAGGCGGTGGAAGCCAAGCATCGCCTCGACATGGGCCGCCATGGAGCGCTTGGCAGCCTGCACGACGCCATCGGGGTTGCGCTCGCGCCGCTCCTCCCATTCGGCCAGCGTCCAGCCGGCCGGGAGGTAGCCGTTCAGCGGGTCATGGGCGCTGGTCTGGTCGGTGACGACATCGGGGCGGATGCCACGGCGCAGGATCTCGGGGAACACCTCGGCAGCATTGCCCAGCAGGCCCACCGAGATGGCGCGGCCTTCCACGCGCGCGGCCTCGATCATGGCCAGCGCCTCGTCCAGCGTGGCCGCCTGGGTGTCGAGGTAGCGGGTGCGCAGCCGCATCTCGATGCGCGAGGGCTGGCATTCCACCGCCAGCATGGAAGCCCCCGCCATGGTGGCCGCGAGCGGCTGCGCCCCACCCATGCCGCCAAGGCCGCCCGTGAGCACCCAGCGCCCGGCGAGCGTGCCGCCGTAATGCTGGCGGCCCACCTCGGCGAAGGTCTCGTAGGTGCCCTGCACGATGCCCTGGCTGCCGATGTAGATCCAGGAACCGGCCGTCATCTGGCCGTACATCATCAGCCCCAGGCGATCGAGCTCGTGGAATTTTTCCCAGGTGGCCCAGTGCGGCACCAGGTTGGAATTGGCGATCAGCACGCGCGGCCCATCCTCGGTGGTGCGGAACACGCCCACGGGCTTGCCCGACTGCACCAGCAGGGTCTCGTCGGGTTCCAGGCCCTTCAGGCTGGAGACGATGCGCTCGAAGCTGTCCCAGTCCCGCGCGGCGCGGCCGATGCCGCCATAGACCACCAGCTCCTGCGGGCGTTCGGCCACCTCGGGGTCGAGGTTGTTCATCAGCATGCGCATCGCGGCCTCCGCCGCCCAACTCTTGCAGGTCAGCTCGGGGCCGTGCGGGGCGGTGATGATGCGGCTGTTGGCCATGCGGCTCATGCGTCGGTGTCCAGCTCGGGCAGGGGGTGGGCGGTGGCGGCGGCGAGACTGCCCTCGCGCACCAGGGTGGTGGCGGCGGCGATGTCGGGCGCGAGGAAGCGGTCTTCCAGCAGCGGACCCACGCGCGCGCGGATGGCGGCATGCGCGGCCTCCAGCGGCGCGCTGGACGTCAGCGGCCTCCGATGCTCCAGCGCCTCCGCCGCCGCCAGCGCCTCGATGCCGATGATGGCGGCCGCATTCTCGGCCATCTCCAGCAGGCGATACGCGGCGTGCGTCGCCATGGAGACATGGTCCTCCTGGTTCGCCGAGGTCGGGATGCTGTCCACCGAAGCCGGCGCCGCGCGCTGCTTGTTCTCGGAAGCGAGTGCGGCCGCCGTCACCTGCGCGATCATCAGGCCCGAGTTCAGCCCGGCGTCGCGCGCCAGGAAGGCCGGCAGGCCGGACATCACCGGGTCCACCAGCAGGGCGATGCGACGCTCGGCCAGGTTGCCGATCTCGGCCAGAACCAGCGCGATCTGGTCGGCGGCGAAGGCCACCGGCTCCGCGTGGAAATTGCCGCCGGAGAGGATGGAGCCATCCTCCATCACCAGCGGGTTGTCGGTGACGGCATTGGCCTCGACCGCCAGCGTGCGAGCGGCGAAGCGCAGCAGGTCGAGCGCGGCGCCCATCACCTGCGGCTGGCAGCGCAGCGAATAGGGGTCCTGCACGCGGTCATCGCCCTCGCGATGGCTGTCGCGGATGGCGCTGCCGTCCAGCAACCCGCGCAGCGCGGCCGCCACGTCGCGCTGGCCCGCATGGCCGCGCAGCGCATGGATGCGCGCATCGAAGGGCGTGTCGGAGCCGCGCAGCGCGTCCACCGTCAGCGCGCCGCTCACCAGCGCCGCCTGGAACACACGATGCGCCGCGAACAGCCCCCCCAGGGCGAGTGCGGTCGAGACCTGCGTGCCATTGATCAGCGCCAGCCCCTCCTTCGGGCCGAGCGCCACAGCCTCCAACCCCGCCCGCGCCAGAGCGCGCGCGGCCGGGACATTGGGCAGCACCGCCCCCTCCCCCAGCATGGCCGCCGTCATGTGGGCCAGCGGCGCGAGATCGCCCGAGGCGCCGACCGAGCCCTTGGCCGGGATCAGGGGCAGCACGTCGCGCGCGCGCATGGCCTCGATGAGCTGCACGATTTCCCAGCGCACGCCTGACGCACCCCGCGCCAGCGATGCCGCCTTCATCGCCATGATGAGGCGCACCACGGGCGCCGGCAGCGGCGCACCCACGCCGCAGGCGTGCGAGAGGATGAGGTTGCGCTGCAACGCCGCCAGGTCCGCATCGCCGATCCGCACCGAGGCCAGCTTGCCGAAGCCCGTATTCACGCCATAGGCCGTCTCGCCCGCGCTGATCACGCGGGCCACGGCGGCGGCGGCGCGGTCCACATCCGGCCGCGCGCCCTCGTCCAGCGGCGTGGCGGCACCCTCCAGCACCGCGCGCCACTGCGCCAGCGTCACCGCGCCCGGAACCAGCGTCATGCCCGCACCCCTCCGACATAGCGCGCCTGCAACGGCGAGGGCCCGATCTGCGCCACCACCTGCGCAAGGCTGTCCACCGACCAGAGGGAGAGGTCGGCGCGCTTGCCGGGAACGAGGCTGCCCAGCTCGTCCCGCATCCCCAGCGCCTGCGCGGCGTGCAGCGTCATGCCGCGCCACACCTCCTCCACCGTCATCCCGAACAGTACGCAGGCCAGCGTGGCCGAAACGCGCAGCGAGGCGATGGGCGAGGAGCCGGGGTTGAGGTCCGTCGCCACGGCCATCTCCACGCCCGCGGCACGGAAGGCGGCGATGGGGGGCTTGCGCGTCTCGTTCAGCATGAGGAAGGCGCCGGGGAGGATGACGGCCGCCGTGCCCGCCGCCGCCATGGCCGCGGCGCCCTCGGCCGAGCAGTATTCCAGGTGGTCGGCCGAGAGTGCGCCGAAGCGCGCGGCCAGCGCGGCGCCGCCCGTGTCGCTCAGCTGCTCCGCATGGGACTTCACCGGCAGGCCGACCGCCCGCGCCGCGGCGAAGACGCGCGCACACTCCTCCGCGCTGAAGGCGATCCCCTCCTGGAAGACATCCACCGCATCGGCCAGCCCCTCGGCGGCCAGCGCCGGGATCATGCGATCGCAGACCAGGTCCAGATAGGCGGCGCGGTCGCCCCCCGGGGGCACGGCATGGGCACCCAGATAGGTGGCGCGCACCGTTACCGCGCGCCGCGTGCCCAGGGCGCGGGCGACGCGCAGCTGGCGGCGCTCGGTGTCCTCGTCCAGCCCATAGCCGGACTTGATCTCGACGGTGGTGACGCCCTCGGCCAGCAGCGCGTCCAGGCGCGGCAGGGCGGCGGCGAGCAGCGCCTCCTCATCCGCCGCGCGGGTGGCGCGCACGGTGGAGACGATGCCGCCGCCGCCGCGGGCGATGTCGGCATAGCTCTCACCTGCGAGCCGCCGCGCGAATTCCTCCGAACGGTCGCCCGCGAAGACGAGATGGGTGTGGCAATCCACGAGGCCCGGCGTGATCCAGCGGCCCTCGCAGCGCACCCGCTCGGCCGCGTCGAACTCCGGCGCGTCAGCGCGCGGCCCGGCGTAGGCGATGCGCCCATCCCGCACCGCCAGCACGCCATCCTCGACCACGCCCAAGCCGGCCCCGGCCATGGTGGCCAGCCGCGCGCCCTCGAACAGCAGATCGGCCGGGGTTCCCGCCATGCACCTGTCCCTGCGATGCCGGGCGGGATTGCATCTCGCCGCCCGGTCCATAATGTATAGACATAATCTGCTTCGGAGCGGACCGATGCGCAAGATGCTTTTCGCCCATGCCCTGCTGCCCGAAGGCTGGCGCCGCGAGGTGCTGGTCACGCTGGACGAGGCCGGCCGCATCGCCGCCGTGACACCGGACAGCCAGGGCGGCGAGCGCCATGAGGCCATCGCCATCCCCGGCCTGCCCAACCTTCACTCGCATGCCTTCCAGCGCGGCATGGCCGGCCTCGCGGAGCAGGCCGGCCCCGCCGAGGACAGCTTCTGGACCTGGCGCGAGGTGATGTACCGGTTCCTCGCCCACCTCACGCCCGACGATGTGGAGGCCATCGCCACCCTCGCCTATGCCGAGATGCTGGAGGGCGGCTTCACGCGCGTGGGCGAATTCCACTACCTGCACCACGACCCGAACGGGCGCCCCTACGCCAACCCCGCCGAGATGGCCGCGCGCATCGCCGCCGCGGCCGCCGCCACCGGCATCAACGTCACTTTGCTCCCCTGCTTCTACGCCCATGGCGAGGCGGGCGGCGCGCCCCCCCTGCCCGGCCAGCGTCGCTTCATCAACGACCGCGACGGCTTCGCCCGCCTGCTGGAGGGCAGCCGCGCCGCCATCGCCGGGCTGCCGGGTGCGACCTTCGGTGCCGCGCCGCACTCGCTCCGCGCCGCCACCTTCGCAGAGATCCACGACGTCGCCGCCATGCTGCAAGCGGGCGAACCGCTGCACATCCACGCCGCCGAACAGGTGAAGGAAGTGGAGGCCTGCCGCGCCATCCTGGGCGCCCCGCCCATCGCGGCGCTGCTGGAACATGTGGGGCTCGATGCGCGCTGGTGCCTCATCCATGCCACCCACGGCACGCCCGATGAACTCGCCGCCGCGGCACGGGCCGGCGCGGTGGTGGGGCTGTGCCCCGTGACGGAGAGCAACCTCGGCGACGGCATCTTCGCCGCCCTGTCCTACCGCGACGCCTCCGGCCGCTTCGGCGTGGGCACCGACAGCAACATCCTGATCGGCGCGGCCGACGAACTCCGCACCATGGAATACGCGCAGCGCCTCGTGCACCGCACCCGCAACGCGCTGGCCCCGCGCGGCGCCTCCACGGCGCGCACGCTATGGGAGGGCGCATTGGCCGGCGGCACCCAGGCGCTCGCCGCCGGCCCCGCCGGCATCACCCCCGGCGCCTGGGCGGACCTGCTGGTGCTCGACCCCGCCCACCCCGCGCTGGCCGCGCGCGAGGGCGACCGCTGGCTGGACGCGATGGTCTTCGCCAGCCGCACCCCGCCCATCCGCGACGTGTATGTGCGTGGCCGCCGCGTGGTGGAGGGTGGGCGCCACCCCCTGCGCGCCCAGGCCGAGGCGCGCGTCGCCGCCGTGCTCGCCCGCATCCTTGCGGAATGAGCGACTTCCCGCTCGACGGCCAGGGCCCGCTGCATGCACAGATCCGCCGCGCCGTCGCCCAGTCCATTCTCTCGGGCCGCATCCCGCCCGGCGGGCGCATCCCCTCCGAGGCGGAACTCATGGCGCTGTTCGGCGCCTCGCGCATGACGGTGCACCGTGCCATCGCCCAGCTCGCCGCCGAGGGCCTGGTGCGCCGCAACCGCCGCGCCGGCACCATCGCCAGCCCCGAGGCGCGCGGCCGCGCCGTCTTCGAGATCTGGGACATCGGCGCCGAGATCGCGGCCGCCGGCGGCACCCATGCCCATGACGTGCTCTACCGCGCGGCACGCCCCGCCACCGCGGCCGATGCCGCCGCGCTGACGGTGGAGGAAGGCGCGCCGATCCTCGCACTGACCACGCGCCACCTGGCCGATGCCAAGCCCGTGCAGCTGGAGGAACGCCGCATCCATCTCGCCGCCGCGCCGGCGGCCGCCGCCGAACGCTTCGCCGCCACCCCCCCTGGCCGCTGGCTGCTCGACCACATCGCCTGGACCGAGGCCGAGCACGCCATCCTCGCCACCCGCACGCCGGCCCGCATCGCCCGCTGGCTCGGCATGGCGGCGGGCGAGCCCGCGCTGGTGGTGGAACGCCGCACCTGGAATGGCGCGATGCCGGTCACCTTCGCCCGCCTCTGGCACCCGGGCGGGCGGCATCGGCTGGTGGGGCGCTTCACCGCGGGCGAAGGCGGCTTGCCAAGCGCGCGTGCCCGGGGCCAGGCTCGGGCATGACCTTCTCCCTCATCGGCCATTGCGCCCGCACCGGCCAGTTCGGCTGCGCCGTCACCACCTCGGCCATGGGCGTGGGCGCGCGCGTGCCCTTCGCCGCGCCGGGCATCGGCGCCGTGCTGACCCAGCACCGCACCGACCCCCGCCTCGGCCCGCGCGGCCTCGACCTTCTGCGCAGCGGCTGCTCGGCCGAGGAGGTGCTGGCCGCCCTGGTCGCCAGCACGCCGCACCACCGCTGGCGGCAGCTCGCCATCATGGACCGCGACGGCCGCACCGCGCATTTCGACGGCGAGCGCGTGAAGCACGCCCGCGCCGCCGTGCACGCTGCGGGCTGCATCGCGCTCGGCAACATCATGGCCAACACGCACGTCCCCGCCGCCATGGCCGCCGCCTTCACCGCCAGCGCCGAGGAACCCCTGCCCGAACGCCTGATGCGCGCCCTGGAAGCGGGCGAGGCGGCCGGCGGCGAGGGACGCCCGCTGCTCTCCGCCTGCCTGCTCGTCGTGGAACGCGAGAGCTTCCCCCTGGTGGACCTGCGCGTGGACCTGGCCGACCACGCCCTGCCCGCCCTGCGAACCCTGTGGGACCGCTACCGCCCGGACCTCCACGAACACGTCACCCGCGCCGTGAACCCCGATGCCGCCGTGCCGCCGGCGCTGTAGGGCGCGCACTCCAGGGCGGTGAAAGGGGCGCGCTGCGCCACTGGCAGGGGTTTCACCCCCGCCAGGGGCCATGGGCCCCTGACCCCAGCTGTGTTGGCCACTTGCAGGGAGGGGCGTCGCGGGCGCGACCATGATCAAGCGCGCGCCATGCCCCTCCCTACAAATGGCCATGAGACGGGTTCCGAGGGCTTGGCTCTTCCTTTGCCGCGCGACCGTAAACGCGCACCCTGGCGACGGATAGCGTGGATGCAGGTTCAAATCCCGGACAGGCTTCGGCCTATGCCGAACGACTTGGCTGTTCGGCCGGCCAGCTGATCGATCACGGTCCCGCGTCAGTGAAGGACCATGAATTGAAGCTTCAGTGGACGTTCAGTCGCGACGCCGCCCTCACAGCCAGATGCTACTGGCGGAGAGTGACGTGACGCCGAGCAGTTGGATCTGAAAATCGGCCACGCCATTGCCGCTGACATCCCCCTCCAATACGCCGCCCGCAAAGCGCAGCTGCCCCGTCACTCCCACCGCAAAGGCCGCGCCGCCGATGAAGCTGAAGGCTTGGTCGCCCGCCGCCGGGCTCGTGTCGATCCCCCGCAGGTCGATCATGTCCCCCTGCGCCGCGTTGAAGTCCGTGATCACATC
>JBHYDO010000107.1:0-13923 GCA_051860645.1 Roseococcus sp. | reverse complement strand
TCGGCGCCTTCCGCTACCTGGCCGCCGCGCGCCCCGACGCCTCGCGCGCCGCGGTCCCCTGGGGCCGCGCCTGACCCTCCCTCCCGTCTCGAAAGGAACCCTGCCATGACCGAACTTCCCTGCGCCCCGCCGCCCGCCATCCGCATCGCCAAGCGCGCGGTGGACATCGCCGCGGCCGTCGTGGGCCTGGCGCTGACGCTGCCGCTGTGGCCCTTCCTGGCACTCGCCATCAAGCTGGACAGCAAGGGCCCGGTGCTGTTCCGCCAGCTTCGCATCGGCGAGGCGCGGCCCGACCGCGTGGCGATGTTCCACATGCTGAAGTTCCGCTCCATGCGCGCCGATGCCGAGGCCGGCAGCGGCGCCGTCTGGGCGCAGAAGCGCGATCCGCGCATCACCCGCGTGGGCGCCTTCCTGCGGAAGTCGCGGCTCGACGAACTGCCGCAGCTGATCAACGTGCTGCGCGGCGACATGTCGCTGATCGGGCCGCGGCCGGAGCGGCCGGGCTTCTACCGGCGCCTGGACGCCGCCATCCCCTTCTTCGCCGAGCGCACGGGCGGGCTGAAGCCCGGCGTCACGGGCCTCGCGCAGGTGAACCAGGGCTATGACGCGACGCTGGACGACGTGCGCCGCAAGGTCGCCTGGGACCACGCCTATGCGCTGCGCCTCACCAGCCTGCGCGCCTGGCTGGCGGCGGATTTCGGCATCGTCTTCCGCACCTTCGCGGTGATGGCCGGCGGGCGCGGCCAGTAACGGCGTTCAGCCCAGGCCGAGCTGCCGCAGCAGCGCCGCGCGGTCCACGGGCTTGGTCATGTAGCTGTTCATGCCCGCCGCCTCGCACTGGCGGGCATGGTCCTCGCCCACCGCGGCCGTCAGGCCGATGATGGGCACCCCTGCGTTGGGGCCGCCACCGGCGCGGATGGCGCGGGTGGCTTCCAGCCCGTCCATCTCGGGCATCTGCATGTCCATGATGATGGCGTCGAAGCTGGCCTGCGCCGCGCTTTGCACCGCGGCCTTGCCGTCGCCCGCCACCTCCACCGTGGCGCCCGCGCCCTCCAGCATCCGGCGCAGCATGAACTGGTTCACCGGGTTGTCCTCGGCCAGCAGCACGCGCAGGGCGCGGCGCGGCGGGGGTGTGGGCGTGGGCGCGGGCGGCGGCGCGGGCTCGGCCAGGCGGAAGGCGTGCGCCAGCGCCTCCTGCAGCGGGCCGGGCAGGACGGGCTTGAGCAGGATGGCCTGGAACAGCCCGAAGGGCAGCGGTGGGGCCGCGGGGTCGGGCTGGCCGAACAGGATCAGCCGCGGCCCCTCGCCCAGCGGCGCGCGCAGGCGGCGTGCGGCCTGCACCGCGTCCAGCGCGCCGAGCCGCGCGCCCAGGATCACGAGGTCGAAGCCCGGCGCGCCGCCAGCCAGCTCGGCCATGCCCCGCTCCAGCGTGTCGGCCGTGACCGCGACGAGGCCGAGCGCCTCCAGTTGCTGCGCCAGCACGCCGCGCTGCATGGCCGCCTCCTCGATCACCAGGGCGCGCCGGCCGGCCAGCAGGGAGGGCCGCGCCTCGCCGGGCATGACGGCCAGGTTCAGCATCAGGCGGAACACGCTGCCGCCGCCCGCGCGCGGCGCGGCCTCGATGGTGCCGCCCAGCAACTCCGCCAGCCGCAGTGAGATGGCCAGCCCCAGCCCCGTGCCGCCATAGCGCCGGCGGATGGAGGCATCGGCCTGGCTAAACCGATCGAACAGCGCGGGGATGCGCGCGGGGTCGATGCCGATGCCGGTGTCGCTCACCGTGCACACCAGGTCGCAGCGGTTGCCGGGCAGGGGCGTGGCGGCGACCGAGAGACGGATCCAGCCCGTCTCGGTGAACTTCACCGCATTGCCCACCAGGTTGAACAGGATCTGCCGGAAGCGCGCCGGGTCTCCCACCACCCGGTCGGGCACGTTGGGGCCGATGACGCAGACCAGCTCGACATTCTTCGCCGCGGCGCGCGGCGCGAACAGCTCCACGATGGTGCCGATCTGCTGCTCGATGCGGAACACCACCGCCTCGGGCGCCGCGGCGCCGGCCTCCAGCTTGGAGAAGTCCAGGATGTCGTTCAGCAGCGTGAGCAGGTGCGCGGCGGAATTGTTGATCGTCTCGGCATAGCGGCGCTGGATGGGCGAAAGCCGCGTCTCCATCAGCAGCTCCGACAGGCCGATGACGCCGGAGACGGGCGTGCGGATCTCATGGCTCATCGAGGCCAGGAATTCCTGCTTGGCCTCGCTGGCCGCGCGCGCCTCGCGCTCGCTGGCCGCCAGCCGCCGGCCCTGTCGCAGCACCACCAGCACGGCGCTCAGCGCCAGCAGCGCCACCGCGCCGATGGCGCCCGCGAAAACCATATCCTGGTCGCGCGCGCCGGCCAGCGCCACCGCGCTCCGCTGCGCCACCTCCACCACCAGCGGCACCTGCCGGGCCACCGCGAAGCCGGCCGAGACCTCGTGCCCCTGGCCGTCAGGCCCGCTGTGCGTGCCCACCTCGCGCCGCGGCAGGAAGCGCGCGAAGGGCCAGGCGGCGGGGTGTGCGGCGCCGATGCCCTCCAGCGTCGCATCGCCGCGCGCCACCATCACGCCGTCGAAGGTGTAGAGGCGGACGATGACGTCCAGCGCCTCCGCCTGCCGGGCCGCGAGCGCCGTGAGATACTCGGCGTTGAGCAGCGCCAGGGCGGCGCCGGCAAAGCGCCCCTCGGCGTCGCGCAGCGGCATGGCGACGGGCAGCGTCCAGCGCGCCGGCCAGGGCGAGGCAGGGCCTTCCAGCAGCCGCCCAGGCTCGGGCGGGCCGAGCGCCAGGGTCCTGCCCGGGCGTTCGCGCAGCGCCTGGAACCAGGCCCGCGCGCCCAGCTCGCGTCCCGCCAGCCCCTCCGCATTGGCCTCGACGATTCGGCCCTGCGCGTCCGTCACGGCCAGCGCGCGCAGCTGCGGCATGTCGCGCGCCAGGTTGCCCATGGCGGGCGCGAGGCTCTGCGCCTCGCGGGCCGCGTGGCGCGACGCGATGTCGGTCAGCAGCACCTCGGCCGGCTCGATGGTGCGGGCCACCTGGTCGGCGAGGCCGAGCGCCAGGGCCTGCGTCAATTGCTCGGCCTCCTGCGTCGCGCGCTCGGTGCCGCGCTGGCTTTGCAGCAGGAACAGCAGCAGCAGCGTGCCGGCCAGGCCCAGCGCCAGCAGCGCCGCGAAGATGCGCGCGCGGGGCCGCGGCCGCGCTGCGATGGGCGGGGCCTCGCTCAGGGGAGCAGGATGGGCGTGAGGTCGTGGCGCGCCGCCGCCGCGGCCAGCGCGCCATCGGCCCGGATGGCGGCGAGGAAGGCGTTGACCTCCGCCCGCCAGAGCGGCTGGTTCTTCGGCATGGCCCAGCCATAGGGCGTCTGCCCGAAGCGGCCCGGCGGCTCGATCACCTGGGCCCAGGCATGGGCGAACAGCATGCGGCGCGTGTAGGGGAAGTCGCTCATGAAGACGTCGGCGCGGCCGGACTGCACCTCGGCCTCACGCGTGCGGGGGGGTGGCACCACCAGCAGCGTCGCGTGGCGCAGCGTCTCGCGCATAACGGGTTCCATCACCGTGCCGGCCGCGACGGCGACCACATGGCCGGGGCGGTCGATGTCGGCCCAGGCGCGGATGGCGGGGTGGGTGCGGGTGGTGACGGCATAGATGGGGCTGGCGAGGTAGGGCTCGCTGAAGTCCACGCGCTGCATGCGCGCGGGCGTTATGCCGACGGCCATCATCGCGATGTCGCACTGCCCGCCCTCGAGCCGGTCCATGAAGGCGGCGAAGCTGGTCTCGACGAAGCGCGCCTCCACGCCAAGCCGGGCGGCGAGCGCCCGCGCCAGGTCGATGTCGATGCCCTCCAGCACGCCGGTGCGGGTGTTGCGCCAGGAAATGGCGAAGTAATCGGGCCAGATGCACACATGCAGCGCGCCGCGGGCGCGGATCTCAGCGGTGAGGTCGGCCGCCGGTTCACTCACAGGCTGGGCGCTCACAGGCTGGGCGAACCACAGCGCCAGAAGGCCCAACGCCACGCGCGCAAAGGGCAGGGCGAACGGGAACACGGCGAACCTCCGATTTGAATCCGCGCCCCTTCTAACGCAGCGGCGCGACCGCTTCCACTTGCGCGAGGCGCAGTTCGAACCGGCATTCCGCGGCACCCGCCGCCACGCACGCCACCTCCTCGCACAGGGGCTCGCCCGGGGTGCCGCTCGCCTCCAGCACATGCCGCATGCCGCCGCCGAAGCTGCCCTCGAACATGTAGCAGACGCGGCGCCCCGCCTCGGTGCCGTAGCCCAGCGCGAAGGCGGAGTTGCGGACGATGACCGTGCCCGTGCCCGCCGCCGCATCCAGCGCCGCGATCGTGATCTGCCCGAAGCCCCGCTGCGACAGGCGCCGCAGGTAGTGGCGGAAGGTCTCCTCCGGTGCGAGGCCCCGGGTCGCGGCCTGGTTGCGGCACCACTGCACCGCGGACAGGTCGCTGGAGGTGTAGAGGATGCGGCGGAAGGCCTCGACGCCGATCGCCTCCTCCACCGTGCGCTGCATGTTCACCAGGAACATGCGCGGCGTGTAGATCATGGGCACGCCATCGGTGCGCCAGATGCCGGTCTCGGCCTCGACGTCGATCAGCACCTCGGGGGCGGGCATGGCGGTCCTTCGCGTCAGTTCAGGCGGTTGCGCAATTCCTCGACGAGGCCACGGATGCGCGCCGCCGCCTCGCCATGCGGTTCCAACTCCAGCGAGCGGTCGAGGCTGGCCAGGGCGGCGCCGATGCGGTCCAGCCGCTGCTCCATCAGCCCGGCCTCGCGCCACAGCGCGGCGTGGTCGGGGGCGATGCGCAGCATGTCGCGCGTGCAGGAAAGCGCGCCTTCCAGGTCATTGCCGCGCAGGCGGCGCAGCTTGATGTTGTTCTGCAGCCGCAGCAGCACGGCGCGCCGCGTCATGGGCGCCACCAGGCCCGGGCGCAGCTCGGCCTTGGGGCCTTCCACCGCCTTGATCAGGTTGCGCAATTCGGGCGCGCCCAGCGCCCCGCCACCGCCGAACACATCCACCAGGGCGGGGCCCCGCGCACTGCCGAGCGCGATGAGGAAATGGCCGGGGAAGTCCACGCCATGCGCCGCCCAGCCGGCCGCATCGGCCGCGTGCAGCCACAGCACGCCGAGTGCGACGGGCAGGCCGCGCCGGCGTTCCAGCACCTGGATGAGGTTGGCGTTGCGCAGGTCGTCATAGGTGGTGGCGTCGCCCGCCAGGCCCCAATCGCCGTGCAGCAGCCGGGCAAGGGCGGCGCGGCGCGCCTCCACCTCGCCGGCATCGGCGCGGGCATCGGCCGCCGCGCGCTCCACCGCCTGGCGGGCAAGGTCGGACAGAAGCTGCGAGGCCGCGCGCCAATCGGCCGCGGGCGCGTCGATGCGCGCGAGTTGCAGCGCCGCGGCGCCGATGTCGATCTCGTCGTCGGGAAGCTGCCCGACCGCGTCCAGCGCGGCCCGCGCCTCGTCCTGCGGGGTGGAGGTCATCGCCCCAGCATAGCCGAGGATCAGCCCGCGGCCAGCATGCGCCCCAGCGGCTTGCCCGCGAACAGGTGCACGTGGAAATGCGGCACCTCCTGCCCGGCATCCATGCCCATGTTCGCCAGCAGCCGGTAGCCCGGCGCCTCCAGGCCGAGGTCCTTCGCCACGCGCGCCACCGCGCGCCAGAAGCCCGCGATCTCGGCATCCGGGGCGGTGCCGTGGAAGTCGGCCGCACTCACATAGGCGCCCTTCGGGATCACCAGCACATGCAGCGGCGCCTGCGGGGCGATGTCGTGGAAGGCGAGGGCGAATTCGTCCTCGTGCACGCGCTTGCAGGGCAGTTCGCCGCGCAGGATGCGGGCGAAGACGTTCTGCGGGTCATAGGGCGGCAGGCCGGAGACGGGCATGGCGGGGCTCCTTTCGGACGGTGGCGCGCGCGAGCGGCGCGGGGTCAGGGCATAGCCCGGCCGCCGGGCCGGCGCGACACCCCCAATGCCCGCGCGGAAATCCGTGGAGGCCGGCAACCCAGGGCTGTAAACTCCCTCGCGTTTCGCCACCCTGCGAGAGGCCGCGCCGCCATGAGCGACCTGCAAAAGGTCATTTCCCTCGCCGACCAGCTGGGCAAGTCGGTCGTGCTGCAACTGCGCTGGGAGGGGGCCGGGGACTGCCTTCATCCGGCCGCGCTCCTGAAGACGCTCAAGAACACGAAGTACAAAGGGACCGCGGACAAGATAAAATTCAACGCCCAGCTCAATCTCTATGAGGGGCAGAACTCCACCATCGCGACCACGGCCCGCAACAACATGGCCGCGGCCATGGCCGGCGCGCTCGGCACCCAGACCTACGCCATGGCCTACAACGTGGACGTGAAGCGCGCACAGGGCTCCATCGCGCAGAGCAACGCCCACATCATGTTCGTCCGCAACATCATGCTGACCGACAACAACCAGGCCAGCCTGACCGACAAGGCGGATGAGCTGAAGGACCTGCACATCACCGCCATCCGCCAGCGCTCGGGCTCGGTGGGCGACAGCGGCACGCTCACGATCGGCATGTCGGGACAGCCCGGCCTGTCGAGCGACGTTCTGGTGGTGAACCGCGACACGGCCCCGGTGAAGGACCTGTTCTACGGCTCGAAGGAGCTGTTCGAGGCGGCCACCGATTCGAACTTCTTCATCCTGCCCGGCCAGCCCAACAAGAAGGGCGGTGCGGATGTGGATACGTCGTCGGAGGTGATGAAGAACGACGGCAGCTCGCTCGGCTTCAAACCGACCTACTACCTGACCTTCACCAAGTAGGCGGGCGCGACCGGCGCGGGGTCAGGGCAGCTTGGTGGTCTGGGCGATGGCCAGCAGCGCCTTGGGCCGCGGGCGCGAGGCCTTTTCCACGATGCCGGAGATGCCCTCGCGTCGGCGGAGTTCGGTCCAGATCTCGTCGGGCCGGATGCCGGCATCCACCAGCAGCACCATCAGGTGGTAGAGTAGGTCCGCGCCCTCGCTGACGATGGCGGCATTGTTGTGGGCCACCGCCTCGATGACCAGCTCCACCGCCTCCTCGCCCAGCTTCTGCGCCACCTTGGGCGTGCCGCGCGCCAGCAGCCGGGCGGAGTGCGAAAGGGTGGTGTCGCCCGATTGCCGACGGTCCTCGATGGTCGCCCAGAGCCGGTCCAGCACCCGCGCATCGCCGTCCTCGGGCGGGGTGTAGGCCGTGAGGTGCGCGCGCTCGGCCGCCAGCACGCGCTTGGGCACGCGGGTCTTCTTGGCCGGCACGCCATTGGGCACCGGCAGGGTCGCCGCGGCCCCGGATTTCGCGCCCCCCGATTTCGCCGCCCCGGACTTGTGGGATTTGATCTTCGCCAGTTTGGGTTTGGCGGACTTCGCCATCACGCCATCTCCCGCACGCGACGCACCGGCCAGCCCGCTTCGGCCAGGGCGTCCTTCGCCTCGCTGATCTTGTAGACACCGTCATGGAACACGCTGGCCGCCAGCAGGCCGGTGGCGCCCGCCGCAGCACCCTCGGCGAAATGGCTTAAGGAACCCACACCGCCCGAGGCCACCACCGGCACCCGCACGCGCGAGGTCACCTCGCGCAGCAATTCCAGGTCGAAGCCCTGCTTGGTGCCGTCGCGGTCCATGGAGGTCAAAAGAATCTCACCGGCGCCGAGTTGCGCCATGCGCTCGGCCCAGGTCACGGCGTCCAGCCCGGTCTCGCGGCGTCCGCCATGGGTGAACACCTCCCAACGGCCCCCGGCCACGCGCTTGGCGTCCACCGCGACGACGATGCACTGGCTGCCGAAGGCCTCGGCGGCGCGGCGCACCAGGTCGGGCTCGGCCACGGCGGCGGAGTTGATGCTGGCCTTGTCCGCACCCGCCAGCAGCAGGCGGCGGATGTCCTCCACGCTGCGCACGCCGCCGCCGACGGTCAGCGGGATGAACACCTCGGCCGCCGTGCGCGAGACCACATCCAGCATGGTGTCGCGGTTCTCGTGCGTGGCGCCGATGTCGAGGAAGGTGACCTCGTCCGCCCCCTGCGCGTCATAGGCGCGCGCCTGCTCCACGGGGTCGCCCGCGTCGCGCAGCGAGACGAAGTTCACACCCTTGACGACGCGGCCGTCCTTCACGTCCAGGCAGGGGATGATGCGCAGCGCGAGCACGATGGATGAATATCCCGGTCATCCAGGGACGCCGGTCGTCCTGGGGCCGAGTGCATGTTGGCTTTTCGCCGCGCGGTCAAGCGATGGTTTCACGACCATTGCATGTCACGTCAGGGCCAGCGCAGCCCCCGGCTCGATGGTGCCCTCGTAGAGCGAACGGCCCAGGATGGCGCCGGCGATGCCATCCTCCTCCGCCGCCTTCAGCGCCCGCACATCCTCCAGCGAGGCCACGCCGCCCGAGGCGATGACCGGCGTGGCCAGCGCGCGGGCAAGCTCGCAGGTGGCGTCCAGGTTCACGCCGCCCAGCATGCCGTCGCGGTCGATGTCGGTGTAGATGATGGCGGCCGCGCCGGCATCCTCGAAGCGCAGCGCCAGTTCGCGCGCGGCGAGGCTGCTGGTCTCGGCCCAGCCCTCGGTCGCCACCATGCCGCCGCGCGCGTCGATGCCGACGGCCACGCGGCCAGGGAAGGCGCGGCAAGCGTCGCGCACCAGGGCTGGGTTCTTCACGGCGGCCGAGCCCAGGATCACGCGCGTCACACCCCCGGCCAGCCAGGCCTCGATGGTGGGCATGTTGCGGATCCCCCCGCCCAGCTGCACCGGCATGCCGGGGGCGGCGGCCAGGATGCGCGCCACCGCCTCGGCATTGGCGGGCCGGCCCGCGAAGGCGCCGTCCAGGTCCACCACGTGCAGCCAGCGGAAGCCCTGCCCGGCGAAGGCGGCCGCCTGCGCGCCCGGGTCGGCGGCATAGACCGTCGCCTCGTTCATGTCGCCGCGCTTGAGGCGCACGACCTTGCCGCCCTTGAGGTCGATGGCGGGATAGAGGGTGAAGTTCATCGGATATGCCCCAGCGCTGCCTCGGTGCTGCGCCCGCCAGGCACCTCCAGGATGCGGTAGTAGAAATAACCCGGGATGGTCTGCCCATGGCTGCGCGCATAGGCCGGATGGGTGCCCCAGCGCGTGTAGCCCAGCCCCTCGAACAGCGCGATGGCGTTCGCCTGGGTGGCGCGGACGTCGAGGTTGATCACGCGCAGGCCGAGTGCGGCCGCCCGCTGCTCCACCCGCCGCACCAGCATGCGCGCCAAACCAAAGCCGCGCGCATAGGGCGCGATGAAGGCGTGGGCGAGCTGGGCCGAGAAGGCCTGCGCCTCGTTGTGCCGCGGCGGGCGGATGAGCTGGGCGCTGCCCACCACCTCGCGGTCCAGCCGCGCCACGAAGAATTCGCGGTCCGGGATGAGGAGAATTCCGCCGAAATGCCGCTCCAGCGAGGAACGGCTCTGCGCCTCCAGCCAGCCGAAGCCGCCGCCATCCACGATGGCCGCGTTGGTGGCGTCGCAGAGGTCCGCCATGTCGTGCGGCTCCAGCACCTCCACCCGGTCCACGCTCAATTCGTGGACGGCGCTCATGGCGCCCACCGGAGGAAATTGGCCAGCATCCGCAGGCCGACGGGCCCACTCTTCTCCACGTGGAACTGCGTGCCCACGATGTTGTCGCGGCCGAGGATGGCCGGCACCGGGCCGCCGTAATCCGTGGTGGCGATCAACTGCGCCGGGTCGGCGCCGCGCCAGGCGTAGGAATGCACGAAATAGGCGCGGTCGTCGTTCTCGATCCCGTCCAGGATCGGGTGGGCGCCGGGCGTGAAGTTCAGCCCGTTCCAGCCCATCTGCGGCAGCGGCAGCGGGCCGCCATCGGCGTCGCGCGGGTCCATCTCCGCCACCTCGCCCGGCAGCCAGGCGAGGCCGGGGGTGGTGCCATGCTCCAGGCCCCGTTCGGCCAGCAATTGCAGCCCCACGCAGACGCCGAGGAAGGGCGTGCCGCGCCGCAGCACATGTTCATACAGGGCGCTGACCATGCCCTCCAGCGCATCCAGCCCGGCGCGGCAGGCGGCGAAGGCGCCCTGGCCGGGCAGCACGATGCGGTCGGCGCCGCGCAGGGCCTCGGCCTCGCGCACCAGCACCACTTGGGTGGGTTCGTCGGCCGCGCGTTCCAGCGCGCGCCGCACCGAGGCGAGGTTGCCCGAGCCGGGGTCGATCAGCGCCACCGTCTTCATGCGGCATCCCCCGCAAAGAGCCGGGCCAGGCGCGGCTCGGCGCCGAGCAGCCGGAACACCGCGCCTTCCTCGTCGCGCGCGGCGACGACATGCGCGAGCCGCCAGCCGCGCCGCGCCAACGTCCAGCGCCGCGCATCCTGGCCGTGGAGACAGAGGCCCACATGCAGCGCCGCCGGCAGCGCGAAGCCCCAGGGCGCGGGCAGCACGGCTGCCACCATCAGCACCAGGATGCCCGACAGCCCCGCGATCCAGCAGCCATGGCGCAGCAGCCAGAGCGGGCCGAAGACCAGCGCCCAGAAGGACCAGCCCTCGCGCAGCAGCACGGGCGGCGCCGCGGGCTTGGCCGTATGGGGCACGGAGGCAGGTCCCGCGCCCGGCGGCAGGTGCACGGTCCAGACGCGCGTCATCCGTCCAGCGAGCCCTTGGTCGAGGGAATGGCGCCGGCGGCCCGCGGATCCATCTCGACCGCCATGCGCAGGGCGCGCGCGAAGGCCTTGAAGCAGGCCTCGGCCACATGGTGCGCGTTGCTGCCGGCCTTCTGGGTGATGTGGACGGTCAGGCCCGCATTCATCACCACGGCGCGGAAGAACTCCTCGAACAATTCGGTGTCCATCGCGCCCACCTTGTCGCGGGCGAAGGCGACGCTCCAGGCCAGGTAGGGGCGGCCGGAGATGTCGATGGCGCATTCGGCCAGCGCCTCGTCCATCGGCACCAGGGCCTGGCCGAAACGGCGGATGCCGCGCTTGTCGCCCAGGGCCGTGCGGATCGCCTGGCCGAGGACGATGCCGCAATCCTCCGTCGTGTGGTGGAAGTCGATATGCAGATCGCCATCGGCGTGCAGCGTCATGTCCAGCAGGGCGTGGCGGGTCAGGGCCGTCAGCATGTGGTCGAGGAAGCCGATGCCGGTCGTGATCTCGGCGCGGCCCTGCCCGTCCAGGGCAAGGCTGGCGCGGATGTCGGTCTCGGAGGTGCGGCGCGTGATCTCGGCGCGGCGCGGGGCGGAGGTGGCGTCCATGGGCGCCCGTGTAATCCCGCCGGCCCGGGAAGGCCAGCGGTGCATGGGCGCGCGAGTTCTGCTATCAATTTTGCGATGAGAAGCATTCTTGTGACCGGCGCCTCCGGTTTCGTCGGGCGTCACCTGCGCCCGGCCCTGCGTGCCGCCTTCCCCGCCGCGCGGCTGATCGCCGCGCGCCATGGCGCCCCGCCCGACGGCTGGGACGCCGAGGCCGACCTGCCCCTGGACGACATGGAGGGGCTGCGGGCTGCGCTGGAGGCGCTGCGGCCGGAGGGGCTGGTGCATCTGGCGGCCCTCTCCTCCGTGGGGGATTCCTTCGCGGACCCGCTCCCGGTGTGGGAGGTGAACCTGGGCGGCACGCTGCGACTCGCGGAGGCGGTGCGGGAAGCCGCGCCGGACTGCCGCTGCGTCTTCGCCTCCACGGCCGAGGTCTATGGCCTCTCCTTCCGGGGCGGCCTGCCGCTGGACGAGGACGCTGCCATGCGCCCCGCCAACCCCTACGCCGCCTCCAAGGCCGCGGCCGACCTGGCGGTGGGCGAGGCCGCGCTGCGCGGCCTGCGCGCGCTGCGCCTGCGCCCCTTCAACCACAGCGGCCCCGGCCAGGCGCCCGCCTTCGTGCTGCCCGCCTTCGCCCGCCAGGTGGCGCGTATCGAGGCCGGGTTGCAGCCGCCGGTCATTCAGGTGGGCGCGCTCGACCGCTGGCGCGACATGCTGGACGTGCGCGATGTCTGCCGCGCCTATGCGCTTGCGCTGGCCCGCTTCGAAGAACTGCCCAACGGGATGGCGCTGAACCTCGCCACCGGGCACCCGCAGCGCATCGCAGACCTGCTGGAGGCGCTGCTGGCCCGCGCCACACGGCCCATTACCGTGCAGTCCAGCCCCACCCTGCTGCGCCCGACCGACGTGCCGAGCGCCAGCGGCAACCCCCGCGCGGCGCGTGACCTGCTGGGCTGGGCTCCGGAATACTCCATCGAGGACACCATCGAGGCGGTGCTGGAGGATTGGCGCGCGCGCGCGCGGAACGAGGCATAGGGCGTGTTCGGCGAAGCCGGAACGCCGCAGCGGTGGATCACCCTCTCATCGTCCGGGGCCGCTTGCCGGGCTCCCGGCACCCGGCGATAAGCGCGCATGACCATAGACGCCCTGGCGCCCGGCTACCTCTGGATGAAATCCCTGCACCTGATGGCCGTGATGGCCTGGATGGCGGGGCTGTTCTACCTGCCGCGCCTCTATGTCTATCACTCCGAGATCCCGGTCGGCGCGGGTGCGGAGCATGAGCGCTTCAAGAAGATGGAACGCCTGCTGCTGCGGGCCATCATGAACCCGTCCATGATCGCCACCTGGCTGTTCGGCATCATCCTGATCCTGACGCCGGGCGCCATGTCCTGGACCGAGGGATGGTGGCACCTGAAGCTCGCCTCGGTGCTGGCGATGACCTGGTTCCACATGTACCTGGCCAAGCACCGCAAGGCGTTCGAGCGCGACGAGCGCCTGTTCCCGCAACGACACTGGCGCATCATGAACGAGGTGCCGACGGTGCTGATGATCATCATCGTCGTCATGGTGATCGTGAAGCCGTTCTGACGGGTTGCCATTGACGGGGGGCGGCGGCGCCTCTACCTGTTCCAGCGCTGGCCGCCATGCGCGCGCCCGCCTTTCCCCACAAGTGTTCCTCGCGTGGCACTGCCGGCCCGGCCGGACCCCGCCCCAAAGCCCGCGCGGCGCCCCAACGCGGACCCATTTCGCGCAATGCACCTTTCCGAACTCAAGGCCAAGACACCGCCCGAACTCCTCGCCTTCGCGGAGGAAGTCCAGGTCGAGAACGCCTCCTCCCTGCGCAAGCAGGACATGATGTTCGCCATCCTCAAGACCCTGGCCGACAATGACCAGGCGATCTATGGCGAGGGCACCCTCGAAATCCTGTCGGATGGCTTCGGCTACCTGCGAAGCCCGCAGGCCAACTTCCTCCCCGGGCCCGACGACATCTACGTCTCGCCCGCCCAGGTGCGCCGCTTCGGCCTGCGCACCGGCGATACGGTGGAAGGCCAGATCCGCGCGCCCAAGGATGGCGAGCGGTACTTCGCCATGCTCAAGATCAATTCCGTGAACTTCGAGCCGCCCGAGGCGCTGCGCCACCGCATCAACTTCGACAACCTCACCCCGCTCTACCCCACCCGCCGCCTCCTGATGGAGAACGCGGAGATGGAGGCGGAGAGCAAGTCCAAGGGCCCGATGAAGGACATGACGCACCGCGTCATCGACCTCATCGCCCCCATCGGCATGGGCCAGCGCGCCCTGATCGTCGCCCCGCCGCGCACCGGCAAGACGATGATGCTGCAGACCATCGCCAAGTCCATCACGGCAAACAATCCCGAAGTCTTCCTCATGGTGCTGCTGATCGACGAGCGCCCCGAGGAAGTGACCGACATGGCCCGCACCGTGCGCGGCGAGGTGGTCGCCTCCACCTTCGACGAACCGGCGACGCGCCACGTGCAGGTCACGGAAATGGTGCTGGAAAAGGCCAAGCGCCTGGTCGAGCACAAGCGCGATGTCGTGATCCTGCTGGACAGCATCACGCGCCTGGGCCGCGCCTACAACTCGGTCGTGCCCTCCTCCGGCAAGGTGCTGACGGGCGGCGTGGACGCCAATGCGCTGCAGCGCCCGAAGCGCTTCTTCGGCGCGGCGCGCAACATCGAGG
>JBHYDO010000106.1:0-13927 GCA_051860645.1 Roseococcus sp. | reverse complement strand
GGAAAGATTCCGTCCGCGTGCCATCCTTCAGTTTCCTTGTTTCCCGGACATGTCGACTTCTTAACCTTATAGCCGGGGTTTCGGCACCTGTCTTTGCGCAGCAGGGTCTCATCGGCGCGCCCGGCCTGCCGCCGAGCTTCGCCATGCCCCTGCCGCCCACCCTGCCTGGCGGCGGCAGCGTGCCCGGCCTGCCGCCCGGTGCGCAACAGGACATCCTGCAAAGGCTTCTCGATGCCGGGGCCGGCCGACCCTTGGGCGGTACATTGCCGGGGCAGCCGCCGCGCCCGCCCGCCGCCCAGATGCCGCCACCGCTGCCGCAGGCCGTGCCCCAAATGATGACAGGGCCGCCGCCCGCCGCGGCCGAGGCCCCGCTCTCGCCCATCGAGCAATTCTTCGCCGCCCGTCTTACCGCGCCGCTTCGGCAGTTCGGCTATGACAGCTTCGCGTCCGGCCCACCCGGCACGCCGGGCTTCGGCGCCACGCCCGACGACTATGTGATCGGCCGCGACGACGAGGTGATCATCGCCTTCCGCGGCCGCGCCCGTAGCACGCTGAACCTGCGCGTGACGCGCGAGGGCATGCTCATCCTGCCCGACCTCATGCCCATCGTCGCCGCTGGCCGCACCCTGCGCGACCTGCGCGGTGAGCTGGAAGCCCGCGCCCAGCGTGAACTTCAGGGCAGCGAAGTCTTCGTCACCCTCGGCCAGATGCGCCAGGTGACGGTGTTCGTGGGCGGCGAGGTGGGGCGACCTGGAGTCGTCACCCTCTCGCCGCTTGGCAATGTGCTGGATGCGCTGGTGGCCGCAGGCGGGGTGCGGCCGACCGGCACGCTGCGCAACATCCGCATCGAAGGCAGCGGGGGCCGGCGGCGCGTGGACCTCTACCCCGTCATCGCCGGCGAGGGCGAGCCGCCGGACCTTTCGCTGCGGGAGGGCGAGCGCATCCTGGTGCCGCCCATCGGCGGCGTGGTGGCGCTGGGCGGCGAGGTGTCGCGGCCCGCCATCTACGAATTGCCGGCGGGCGCGGCGTCCGCCCCGCTCGCCGTGATGCTGCGCTATGCGGGCGACGCACTGCGCCCCTCCGGCAACCGCTTCCTGCTGGAAACCACCGACCCCGAGGGCCGTCGCGCCTTCCGCGAGATCAGCCTCGCCAGCCCGCTGCGCCGCGGCGACGCGCTGCTGGTGCAGCCCGGCTCGGACGTGCAGTCCCAGCAACTGCGCCTCTCGGGCCATGTGGTGCAGCCCACGACCCGTGCCCTGGGCGGGCGCGGCGCCACCTTGCGCTGCTCGCGGATTCGCGCATGGTCCGCCCTGACCCCTATGCCCGGATGGGGGTGGTGCAGCGGGTGGATGGGCGCACCCGCGGTCGCCGTTTCCAGCCCTTCGACCTCGCCGCCGTGCTGCAGGGCCGCGCCAGCATGCCGCTGGCCGAGGGCGATGACGTGATCATCCTCTCCCTGGCCGACATCGCCTGGCTGGCCAGCCCCTCGGTGCAGCGGGCGCTGCGCGGCGAGGTGGGCGGCGTGGGCCCGGCACCCGCGACGCCCGTGGCGCTGCCCCAGCCGCGCGGTGTGCCGGGCTTCGCGCCGCCTGCCCCCGCCGCGCCGGAGGTGCCGCCCGGCCTCGAATGCCCGGCGCTGACGCAACTGGCGGTGGCCGCGCGCTCCTCGCCGCAACGCTTTGCCCATGCTCGGGTCGCGGGCTTCCCCGACATCGGCGCCGTTCCCTGCCCGCAGGTCTTCCTCGACTATCCGGCGCTGCTGCCCTTCCTGCTGGACAATGCCGTGCTGCTCGCGGGCGAAGCGCGGCTGCCTGGCCTCTACCCCATCCTCGACAACACCGGGCTGGACGCCCTCCTGGCGATGGCCGGCGGGGTGACCGACACGGCGGACCTCTCCTCGGTGGAACTGGCGCGGGAGCCCTCGGATCAGACCAGCGCCATCCCGCTCAGCCGCCAGGTGCTCGACCTCCGCAGCGGCAACTTCGCCGCCGTGCGCCTCTCGCCGCGCGACGGCATCCGCATCCCCCGTGGATTCGGCGACCGTGATAGCGGTCCGGTGACACTGATGGGCGAGTTCCTGCGCCCCGGTGTCTACGAGATCCGGCGTGGTGAGCGCCTGTCCGAGGTCATCGCCCGCGCCGGGGGCCTGACGCCCCAGGCCTACCCCTATGGCGCCGTGTTCACACGCGAGAGCGTGCGCAACCGCCAGCAGGAAGGCTTCCAGCGCACCGCGCGCGAGATGGAGCAGGGCCTGTTGCAGATGGCCGCCGGCCAGGCCGTGATCGGCAGCGGGCGTGGCGGCGGCACCGACGTCTCGGGGGCCATCGCGGCAGGGCGCGAGATGGCCGCCGCCATGCGCGAGGCGCGGGCGGCCGGGCGCATGGTGGTGGAGGCGAACCCCGTGGTGCTGGCCGGGCGGCCCGAGCTCGACGTGCTGCTCGAACCCGGCGACCTGGTCGTGATGCCCAAGCGGCCCAACGAGGTGACGGTGGTGGGTGCGGTGCAGAACCCGGGCTCGCTGCAATTCACCTCCGGTTGGCGGGCGACGCGGTATGTCGAGGCGGCGGGCGGGGCGCAGCGCTTCGCCGACCCGGGGCGCGCCTTCCTGGTGCTGCCCAACGGCCAGGCGATGCCGGCGGGGTTGGGCGCCTGGCAGCAGGGCGGGCCGCCCGTGCCGCCGGGCAGTCTGGTGATCGTGCCCAATGACCCCTCGCCCTTCGAGCGCTGGGGCTTCCTGCGCGACATCACGCAATTGGCCAGCCAGGTGGCGATTTCGGCGGCCGCACTGGCCGTCATCTCCCGGGGGAGATGACGGCTTTTTTTCGCCCTCAGACGCCGGGCGCGGCCTGCGGCCGCTTGGCTTCCGCGCCGTGCGCCGGCGTGTCGGGGGGGCGGGCGGTCTGGGCGCGCCGGCCGCGGTGCGGCCGGTGGGGAGGGGGGGCGGTCCTGGCTCTCTTCGGCTTGCTCTCGCTGCCGGCCGCCGCCCAGGACGGCTTCGCGCCCACCGGCTCCAACTTCGGCCGCATGGGCCTACTGGAAATGCCCAATGCGCGCTTCCGCCCCGATGGCACCATCGAGACGGGCATCGCCATTCGCCGCCAGCGCTCCTTCTGGACCGTCAACTTCCAGGCGCTGCCCTTCCTGGAAACCACTTTCCGCCTCACCGAGCGCTTGAACGCCACCGCCGGCCGCGGCACGACCAACGACCGCGCCTTCGACCTCAAGCTGCGCCTCTGGGAGGAGGATGAGTGGCGCCCCGCGCTCGCCATCGGCCTGCAGGACCTCATCGGCACCGGCATCTACCAGGGCGAGTACATCGTGGCCTCCAAGCGCTTCTGGTCGGTGGACGCGACGGTGGGGATGGGCTGGGGGCGGCTCGCCACGGGCGGCGACCTGGCCAACCCGCTCGGCCAGTTGAGCGACCGCTTCCTCGTGCGGCCGCGCGGCGTCGGCGCAGGCGGCACGGTGGCCCTGAACTCGCTGTTCCGGGGGGCGCGGGCGGGCCTCTTCGCCGGGCTGGAATATTCCATTCCGCCCATCGCGACGCCCTGGGGCGAGATCGAGGGGCTGCGCGCCAAGATCGAATACTCTGCCGACGCGCTGCGCGACGAGCGCGGCGGTTTCCCCGGCCCGCGCCGCAACAGCCGGGGCGACGCCGCCTCACGGGTCAATGCCGGGCTGCAATGGCAACCCAACCGGCACCTGGACCTGGGCGTCTCCTTCCTGCACGGCACGGACCTGCTGGTGCGCGCCTCCCTGCGCCTTCACCCGGAAGCGCCGCCCGAACTGCCGCGCCGCCCGGCGCCGCCCATGATGGCCCGCCCCAACCCGGTGGCGGAGACCATCGACGCCCCGGTCGCGCCGCCGGCCCCCGGGCGTGGGCGGCTGTTGGCGGTGCTGGCGGGGGGCGTGGAGGGGGGTGCGCGCGGCAGCGCAACCGCTGGCACGCCGCGCAACGCCGCCGTCGCTGCGCGCCTTTTCCCCGCCCTGCGCGCCGCGGGCTTCACCCCCATCGCCCTCGACATCACGGGCGCCGAGGCGCGCATCAACGTCTCCGGCGGCCCGCACCGCACGCTCGCCCAGGCCACCGCCCGCGTGGTCCGCGCCGCCCAGCCGCACCTTCCGCCCGAGGTGGAGCGCATCCGCCTGCTGTGGGAGCACGACGGCGCCATCACCGCGCGCCTGGTCACGCTGCGGGCGGGCTTCGAGGCGCTGGCCCGGCACCGCGGCAGCGCCGAGGAGATCTTCGCGCTCACCACCCTGCTGCCCGCCGCGCCCGAGCACGGGCCGGGCGAGGTGCGCCTCACGCCGCCGCGCTTCACCTGGGGCATCGAGCCACGCCTGACGCTGCAGGTGGGCGACCCTCAGACCTCGGTGCGCTGGCAGGCCGGCATCGCCGCCGGCGGGCGGGTGGCGTTGGGCTGGAATCTCTCGCTCGCCGGCGCGGTCGAACAGCGCCTCGCGGGCAATCTCGGCGACGGGCTGCCGAGCGATTCCGTCCTGCCCCGCGTCCGCAGCGACTTCGCGCGCTACGCCCGCGCGGGCTCCACCACGCTGCCCGCCCTCTACATGGAGCGGCTTTGGAACCCCGCGCCCGACGTGCTGGCGCGCGTCACGGGCGGCTATCTTGAGCCGATGTTCGCGGGCCTCTCGGCGGAAGTGCTCTGGCGCCCACATGACCGCGCCTGGGCCGTCGGCCTCGAGGTGGCGCATGTGGCGCAGCGCGGCTACCGGCAGCGTTTCGAAACGCTGGGCTACAACGTCACCACCGGCCATGTCTCGCTCTACGCGGACCTGCCCTGGTACAACCTGCATGGCATTCTCCGCGGCGGCCGCTACCTGGCGGGCGACTGGGGGGCGACGATCGAGCTGGGGCGACGCTTCGACAGCGGCATCGAGGTGGGCGGCTTCGCCACCTTCACCAACGTCTCCTTCCGGGATTTCGGCGAGGGCAGCTTCGACAAGGGCATCTATGTGCGCGTGCCGCTGGATTTCCTCGGGCTGGAATCCCGTTCGCGCGCGGCGCTGAACATCCGTCCGGTGCAGCGGGATGGCGGGCAACGCCTGTCGGTGGACAATGCGCTGTGGGGGGTCTCGCTCGCTGGCCGCGCGGCAGCGCTGCGCCAGGGCTATCGCGGGTTCGGCCAGTGATGCGGCGGCTCATCCCGCCCTGGCGCAAAGCCTGGCGGCGCCTGCTCGCTGTGCTGCCTGGCGTGCTGGGCGGCACGGCCGCGCTGCTTGGGCTGGTCGCGCTGCTGGGGGAGGGGGAGGCGGGGGCGATGCTGCTGGGCGCCGTGCTGGCGCTGCCCCTGGCCACGATCCTGGCGCAGATGCTGCGTGAGGCCTGGGTCAGTGGAGTGCTGCCAGGCCGGTTCCGGTTCACGCAACGGGCCTCGCGGCCGGTGCGTTTCGGCGCCGGCATGATCTTCTATGCCGCCTGCGCGCTGGCCCTTTCCTGGCTTGGCCTGTGGTGCCTGTGGCGGTTCCTGGCGTTGGTCGGCTCAGAACTTCTCTGACCAGGGCCGCAAATCCAGCTCCTGCGTCCAGGCCGAGCGGGGTTGGCGGTGGAGCTGCCAATAGGCCTCGGCGATGGAATCCGGGTCGAGCAGCCCGTCGGGCCCGGCGGCGGCAGCGCGCTCGGGCGTACGGGCGCGCAGCCGCTCGCCATCGATGCCGCCATCCACCACCACATGTGCCACATGCACGCCCTGCGGCCCGAACTCCCGCGCGGCGGATTGCGCCAGTGCGCGCAGCCCGGCCTTGGCGGCCGCGAAGGCCGCGAAGCCGGCAGCCCCGCGCAGGCTGGCCGTGGCGCCGGTCAGGATCAGCGTGCCGCGTCCGAGCGGCGCCATGCGCCGCAGTGCCGCGCGTGCCACCAGGAAGCCGCCCAGCGTGTTGATCTGCCAGGCGGCTTCGAACTCCGCCAGCGTCAACTCTGCAAAGGGGCGGCGGAAGTTCTGGCCGGCGTTGAACACCACGACCTCCGGCGCGGGCGCGGCGTCGAACAGAGCGGTGATGGCGGCCTCGTCGGCCGCGTCCGCCATCTTGGGCTGGGCTTCGCCACCGGCCGCGCGGAGGGTGGCGGCCGCCGCCTCCAGCCTGGCCATTGTGCGGCCGGCCAGCACGGCGCGGTGCCCCTCGCGCGCGAAGCGCCGCGCGACGGCGGCCCCCACGCCGCGTTCGGCGCCGACGCCGACCACGATCACGTCACCGGGCATGGCAATTCCTCCTTGGCGGGGCTGAGGCGCGACGCGATGGCGCGCGCCAGGTCGCGGAATTCGCCGGCCCGCTGGCTGCGCGGGCGCCATGCCAGCGCCAGGGTGCGGGCCGGCACCGCTTCGCCCGTGGCATCGGCCACCAGCGGGCGCAACAGCAACTCGGTGCCCGCCAGGACGCCGCCCTCGCTGGCCAGCCGCGGCAGAAGCGTCACACCCAGGCCGCCGGCCACCATCTGCACCAGAGTGTGCAGCGAGGTCGCGGCGAAGGCCTCGCCGCCCGCCTGCGCGCTGATGAGGCCGCGCGGCAGGCCGCAGGCCTCCTGCGCCTGCGCGCGCAGGCAATGGCCATCCTCCAGGAGCAGCAGCGTCTCGCCCGCCAGCGCAGAAAGGCGCACCTGGTTCAGCGCAGCCAGCCGATGCCCGTGCGGCAGAGCCAGCAGGAAGGGGTCGGGTCCAATGGGTTCCACTTCGGCGGCCGCGCAGTCGCAGGGCAGGGCCAGCAGCAGCAGGTCGAGCTTCCCGGCCTCCAGTTGCGCCATCAGGCGCTCGGTCATGTCCTCGCGCAGGTAGAGCTTGAGGCGCGGGAAGGCGCTGCGCAGCGCCGGCATGAGTCGCGGCAGCAGGAAGGGGCCGATGGTCGGGATCACGCCCATCCGCAGCGGGCCCGAGAGCGGGTCGCGCCCCGCGGCGGCGCTGTCCGCCACTGCCGCCAGCGCCGCCAGCGCCACCCGCGCGCGCGCCACGACGTCG
This sequence comes from Roseococcus sp., assembly GCA_051860645.1. Taxonomy (GTDB): domain Bacteria; phylum Pseudomonadota; class Alphaproteobacteria; order Acetobacterales; family Acetobacteraceae; genus Roseococcus. Next base: position 6,959 of record JBHYDO010000106.1, on the reverse strand, counting down.
AGCCCCACCTGGGTGAAGACCGGGCGCTTGGTCGGCCCGCGCTCGATCAACGCCGCGTCCAGCTGCCGCTCCAGCGCCAGGATGCCGGCGGACAGCGTGGATTGCGTGACGGCGCAGGCCGCTGCCGCCCGCCCGAAATGCCCGTGTTCGGCCAGCGCGGTGAGGTAACGGAGCTGCTGCGGCGAAGGAAGGATCATCCAGCCCTTCCATGGTCCCGGCCGGGGGCATGGGTCAAGCGCGCGCTGTGCGGCTGCGCCCCCGCGGCCGTTCGGGAAGGCTTGGGCGCTTGGGCCCGGTCGCCCGCGACCATGACGCCCTGGCCCTCCCTGCCTATCAGCGCCAACTGGGCGGGAAGCTCGCACACAAGCGAATGGACCGCGAAGGGCTCCCTGGCTTCGCCGCGCGCATGGCTGCGCGCGGCCTGGTGGGGGCGATGCCAGCTGCGGACCCGGGCATGTGGCCGGCTTCCTGGCGGCGGCGGGGGGCAGCGTGGTCGCGCTGGACCTCTCGCCCGGGATGCTCGCGGCGGCTCGCACAACCCGTCCGGGGCTCCATTTTGAGCCGGGTGGCCTGCGCGCCCTGGACGCGCGGCCGGGCCGCTTCGCCGGGCTGCTCGCGATATACGCGTTGATCCGCCTGGAGGGTGACGACCTCGCGGGGCCCTGCCGCCTGCCATGCGGCGCTGGCACCTGGCGGCGAGTTCCGCGCCGCCATCCACCTTGGCCAGGGCGCGCTGCGCCCTGGCGCCATGTGAGGTGTGCTCGTGGCACCGGCCTTTCGCCCCTTCGTTCCGGGCGAGCTGGATGCTGCGCTGCGCCGGGCCCGCTTCACCGTGACGGACAGTTGTCCGCGCCCACCGGATGCGGCGGTCGAATATCCTACACCGCGCGGCTACCTGACGGCGCATCGCGGAGCACGGTCGGGTGACAAGAGGTGGCAAGGCGCGGGCGGGCGCCTCCGGCGCATGCCGTCCGGCTCGCGGCAGCGGGTGGCGACGGCGATTCCGCTTGCCATCGCAGCTTCGGTTTCGCTTCCATGACGCATGAAAACGGAGGCGATCCCATGCGTCGGCGTTCCCTTCTCAGCTCGGGCGCCGCACTCGCCGCCGCCCGCCCGGCCCGTGCCCAGGCCGAGCCCGTGGACGTGCTGCTGGTCCTGGCGGTGGACGTCTCGCGCTCGGTGGATGAGGAGGAGGCGCGGCTGCAGCGCGAGGGCTATCGCGAGGCGTTGACCGACGCGCGGGTGATGGAGGCCATCGGCCGCGGCATGATCGGCGCGGTGGGCATCGCCTATGTCGAATGGGCCGGGATCGAGTATCAGCGCCTGGTGTTGCCCTGGACGCGCATCGCCACCCGCCGCGACGCCGAGCTATGGGCTGCGGCGCTGGCCGAGGCGCCGCGCTCCTCGCTTTCCTGGACCTCCATTTCGGGCGCCATCGACTTCTCGCGCCGGGTGCTGGCGGAGGCGCCCTTCGAGGGCACGCGGCGCGTCATCGACGTCTCGGGCGATGGGATGAACAATTCCGGCCGCCCCACCGAACTTGCGCGGGACGAGGCCGTGGCGGAGGGCATCGTCATCAATGGCCTCCCCATCGTGAACGACCGGCCGACCTTCGGCCGCATGCCGCCCATCCCGGTGGACCAGTACTACGAGCGCAACGTGATCGGCGGGCCGGGCGCCTTCCTCATCGTCGCCGAGGATTTTTCCGTCTTCGCCAGCGCAGTGCGCCGCAAGCTGATCCGCGAGATCGCCTGACGCCCCTTTCTCCCGGCAACTTGACGTGGTGGCCGACCGCGCCGGATATGGGCCGATGGACGCAGACAGCAGCGCCGGCGCATCGCCGCGCCTTGACCGGGCCACCGTGCGCTGGACCTACCGTCTCGTGCTCGGCCGCGAGCCGGAAAGCGAGGCGGTGCTGGCCGCCTGGGCGGGCAGCAACGACTTCACCGGCCTGCGCGAGGGGGTGCTGGGCAGCCCCGAATTCGTGGGCCACGCGCTGGGCGGCTTCGTGGAGCGCGGTGGATGGGCGCTCGGCCCCGTCACCGACGAGGCGGCCTCGGTGCTGCTGGCGCTACGCGACGGCGTTTCGCCCGGGGCGGCCGCCGTGGCCGAGGCCCGCGGCGCCGCACCGGACTTGCGCGCGCTGCGCCGCCTGCTGCTGGACGCGCCGGAGGTGCAGGCGCGCCTGCCTCCGCTGCCGGCGCCCGCGCTGCGCACCCTGCATGCGGGCGGCCTCGGCTTTGCCCTGCGTGCCGCGGCCGACGAACCCGAGATGGCCCACTTCCCCGGTCCAGCCCCCCGCCATGCGAGCCTGCTGCGCGCCGCCCTTCCCGGGGGCGGGCAAGGCGCCGTGATCGTGGATGACGGCGCGGGCATCGGCCTCTCGCTGCTGGGCTTCGCCGGCGGCGCGCCCGGACATGCGGCCCTGCTGGGCTTCGAGCCGCGGCTGCACCAGGCGGCGGTGCTCGCCGCCAACATCGCCGCCAACTCGCTGGATCGCGCGCGCGCCTTCGCCGTGGCGCTGGACGATCCCGCCGCGCTGCTGGTGCGCGAGGGCCTCGCGCAGGTGGATGTGCTGCGGCTGGCCGGGGCCGGCGTAGCGGCGCGGCTCGCCGCCTGGGCCCCAGCGCTGGCCGCGCAGGGCACGCTGGTGGTGGCGGAGTTCGATCTCGCCGAGGTGCTGGGCCAGCCCGACACTGATCCCCGCGCCATGCTGCGCACCTGGCAGGGCCTCTACCCGCATCTTTCTGCCTTCGCCCCGGCGGGCGAGGTCTATGCGGTGGAGGACGGCGCGGCGATGTCGCGGTTTCTGCTGGAGGCGCTGGCGCGGCCGGAAAGGCGGGACCTGCTGGTGCTGTCGGTCGGGGCGGACTGGCGCGCGCATCATTCCGGTTTTTGAACACTTTCCCCGCTGCTGCCGCAGTTTCGCCTTGGATCGAAAGGTCTAATCAACCTTGGGTGCCGATGCTCCGCCGATGCGGGCGGAGGCGTCTGATGATCCATCAGAAAGCATGATCATGTGGCGTTTGTTTTTGGGCGCCGCGGTGGTGATGGCGATCGTGGATACCGCCCAGGCACAGTGCGACACGCGGTTCTCGCTGGTGAACCAGCCCGGCTTCACCATCCGCGAGTTCTACTTCGGCTCCAGCCCCTAGCCGAACTGGGGCGTGGACCAGTTGGGCCAGAATGTGCTGCCGAGCGGGCGGTCCATGAACTTCGCCACCCGCAGCGGGGGCCTGAACGATTTCCGGGTGGTGTGGGCGAATGGCGAGCCTGCGCAGGTGATGCAGGCCAACATCTGCGTGACCAGCCAGATCGTGGCGACGCCGAGGGGCATCGAGGCCCGTTGGCCTGGGCAGGAACGGTGCAGACTGGCGACCGTAGAAGAGGGCTGCGCCACGGTGCGGCCGGAAGAGGGGCCGCGCGCGGTGAGAGCGCCATGAGATGATCCGGCTCCCCGGTCATCTCCACGGCATCTTCCCGCCTCGCAGTGCCTTCAGCCATCACCGAGTGCGGCGCCGGAGCTCGCCACCGGCATCAGGCCCGCCGAAACAGGTGAAAGCAGAAGTTTGGATAGAGCCCGTATTTCGATGCCGCCGTCGTTTCGCTGTAAATCGGCTCCTTGTGTTCGAGGCGCCAGCCGAACCGGTCAAGCATTGGCCTGAAATCACGGTGAGAACCATCCGTCTCGGTGGATCGGAACTCGTCCCTTGCATTTGGGACAATGAGCATCTGCCGAACATCAACCTTGTCTAGAAGGGCCATCCACCACTCGATGACAGAAATCTGACACTCCGAAAAGCTATGGATATTGGTGACGAGATCGAATCTCCGACCGGTCAACGCGTGTTCGACCTCGTCCAGGGGCACCACTTGCGCGCGGTCGCTGCGGCGGGAGCGCAGGTAGAATTCCGACAGGAATGTCGAGAGTGGCACCGCATCGGCACATGTCACTTCGGCGGCCGGCATCGCCTCGGTGAGACGCTGTGCGAGGCGTCCGTATCCCGCCCCGATGTCCAATACCTTGATCGGGTCTTCACGCTCCAGCCCCAGCATGCGGCAGATAAAGTTGATTTCATTGATCGATGCCAACAGATCGCGGCTGATGATGTAGCCATCGCCAAAGTCGAGTGTGTAGGCACCATACAGGCCGTCTTCCTGCATGCTACCGAACAAGCCCAGGCGATCCGCGTCCCGCACGGCATAGGCTGTGACGCAATAGGTCTGAGGAGTTGGACTGTAGCGCATCTGATAAACGTAGTGATTCTCACCACGAAAATTCTTCAGATCCATGTCCTTCAGCAGATGCGCCTCGTCCCACTGTGTGTGCGCGGCGGCGGGGTGACCGGCATATCGGCGCTGCAACATGGCGAAACGAGGGTTGTCCGTGGTGAGGTAGGCGAGGTCGTTCGGGGAAATCGGTGGACTGACCCATTCCGGACCGCGGTAGGTTGTCAGCATCGTTCGATACTCCCACTCGCGCAGCAGTCTCAAGCTCAAGGGACGCAGCAGCCCGTTGGCGGCCCCCAGGGCGCGGGTGCGGAACGACATCGATTCTCTCCTGGGCGCCGGGGCGGGCTGTCTCATGGGCCTGCGGCCAAGCGCCAATCTCATTTCCCTAACCTTAGCGCCGCAACCTTGAGCTGTCTATAAAAAAACTATCGCTGCAGATTCGAGCATTTTTTAAGTCTCTTGGAAAAATATGGGCATCTCCATGAGGCATTCTCGGTGGTCGTCACGCTATTGCGAGGCTCCGCGCTCGCGCATGGATCGGCGCCTGTGCTGCGGCAGATCGCCGTGAAGCGCCGAAATTGGCTGACGGTCCAAGAAAATGGCAGGATGTTCGATACGAAATAGAATCCCTTAGAATATATACTAAAATTGGTTAGAAATCTTATAATTTCGGCCACAACTGCACGCGCCTCGACCGAAGGCCAAGGAGGCTGCATTGAAGATGTTGTGCCGGCAAGGTTACCGCTCCAACCAGACAGCCTGGCCAGCGTCGCGGGAGACCGGAGCGGTGTGCTTCCACCCGCCCCGCCCATGCCGTCAGGTCGCGGCGTGGATCACCGGCGTCCAGCGGGCTTTCTCCGCCGCCACCCAGGGCGCGATCTGCGGCTGGGTCAGCGCCTCCGCCCGCACGAACGCGGCCGCGTTCATGCGCGCCACGATGTCGGCCTCGCCCAGGATGGTGTTCACCGCCGCGTGCAGGCGCTCGGCAATGGCGGGCGAGAGCCCGGCCGGCGCCGCCAGCATGAACCAGTTCAGGCTGACCACATTGGCGAAGCCGGCCTCGGCGGCCGTCGGCACGTCGGGCAGCACGCTGGCGCGGGTCGACGAGGAGACAGCGAGGCCGCGCAGCGTGCCCGCGCGGATGGCCGAGACATTGGCCGCCGCCGTGTCCCACAGCGAGAGGGTCGTGTTGCCCAGCACTGCCGCCTGGGTCTCGGGCGCGCCGCGGAAAGGCACATGCGTCATCCGCGCATCGGCCTGCATGCCGAACAGCACCCCCGTCAGATGCCCCATTGAGCCGATGCCGGAGGAGCCGAAATTCATCGCCTCGGGCGCGCGGCGGGCCGCGGTGGCGTAGTCGGCCAGGCTGCGGATGGGGCTGTCGCCCTTCACGGCGCAGACGATGGGCGCGCCCGCCATGAGCGAGACGTAGGTGAAGTTGCGTGCGCTGTCATAGGCAAAGGTGCCGCCCGACTGGATCTGCGGCAACAGCACCAGCGGCCCGGGCGTGGTGACCAGCAGCGAATAGCCGTCCGCCGGCTGGTTCGCCACGAAGCCGACCCCCACCGCGCCGCCGCCGCCCGCTCGGTTGTCCACCGTGAAGGGCTGGCCGAACATCTGTTCGAGGCGCTGCGCGACCGGCCGCGTCATGATGTCGGAGGCGCCACCTCCCGTGAAGGGGATGGTGATGCGCACGGGGCGCGTCGGCCAGGCGGGCTGCGCGGCAACGAGGGAGGGAGCCGCGAGCAGGGGCGCGGCGGCGGCGAGGAGGGTGCGGCGGTTCATCATGCACTCTGCCATGCAAGACCCGTTCCGCGCGCCGGCGCGGGGCGCGTCCCGCCCGGACCCAGGGAGCCATGGCGGTTTCCCGGCCGCTTCGCGCCCAAGGCGCGGGCAGCGGGCAGGGCCAGGCTGCCCTCTTCGCGGGCAACTCAAGGTGCCGGCATGACTTGGCTCAGCCGTCCGCCCAGGCGCAGCGGCTCCACGCGGCGCGCGAGCCCCGTCGCGTCCTGGGTTTCCACGAACAGGCCGCAAAGCGTGGCCTCGCCCTCGGCGGGTGCCAGGCGCTCCCCCGGCATCTTGCGCCAGAAGCGCAGCGCCGCGCCGCCCTTCTGCATGCCGATCACGCTGTCATAGTCCCCGCACATGCCGGCATCGGTCTGGTAGGCGGTGCCGCCGGGCAGGATCTGATGGTCGGCGGTCGGGCAATGAGTGTGGGTGCCGATGACCAGGCTCGCCATGCCGTCGAAGGAATGGCCGAAGGCCTGCTTCTCGCTCGTCGCCTCGGCATGCACGTCGATGATCGAGGCATGGACGGAGTGGCCGAGCCGGTACTTCGCCAACTCAGCCTGCACGGCGCGGAAGGGGTCGTCCAGCGCGTCCATGAACAGCCTGCCCATCACGTTCACCACCAAGGCGCGGCGCGGGCCCGGCACGTCCACCACCACCGCCCCATGGCCCGGCGTGCCGGCGGGGAAGTTGATCGGGCGGATCACACGGCGCTCCTCTTCCATATAGGGGATGATTTCGCGCCGATCCCAGCTGTGGTTGCCCAGGGTGATCACGTCGACGCCGGCGGCCAGGAAGGCGCGCGCCATGTCGGGTGCCAAGCCGAAGCCGTGGCTCGCGTTCTCGCCATTCACCACCACGAGGTCAAGCGCCAGCTTCGCGCGTAGCCCGGGCAGTTCGCGCAGCAGGGCGTCGCGGCCGGCGCGGCCCACCACATC
>JBHYDO010000105.1:0-14020 GCA_051860645.1 Roseococcus sp. | reverse complement strand
GGTCCAGCGCCAGCGCGAACATGGCCATCAGGTCCTCGGCCAGGGCGCCCATCGCGCGAAAGTACTCCTCATAGAGCGTGCGCAGTTCGGGCGGGTTCTCGGGCCAGAGGTTCGGGTGGAAATGCTTGCCGGCGGCGGGGCCTTGGAAATACTCCGTGTCGGGCACGTCCACGGGGCCGATCATCAGGCTCTCGTTCAGGTCGCCCGGCACGTCCACGCCCTGGCTGCGGCCGACGCTCTCGGCCTCCAGCGGGATGTAGCCCCGCGTGACGTCGGGGGCGGGGCGCAGCACGCGGTTCTTCTCCGCCGCGTCCAGGTCGAAGAAGGCGTTGGAGGCGGCCTGCACCTTCCCGATCAGCCCCGGGTCCACGCCATGCCCGGTGATGACGAGGAAGCCGATGTCATGGATGGCGCGGCCCACCTCGGCCGCGATGGCGCGCTTTGTCGCGGCGTCGCCGGCGTGGAAGGGCGCGACATCGATGATGGGGACGTTCAGCAGCATGGCAGTCTCCCTACAGGTCCAGTTCGGTGGCGAGATCGGAGAACAGGAAGCCCGCCAGCCGTGCATCGGCGCCCGGCGCGGCGAAGAGCAACGCGCCCACCGGCATGCCCGCGTCCAGCCCCGCGCGCAGGCTTGCAACCGGCCCGCCGAGCGCCGTGGTGGGAATGACGAAGGAAGGGTCGCCCGTGGTGCCGTCGTCTGGCGCCACATCGGGCGCGGCGGGCATCAGCAGCGCGTCGTTCGGCCCGAATGCGCCCCAGAATTCGCGCCGGAACCGCGCCAGGTCGCGCAGGGCGGCGTGGTAGTCGGCGTCGCTCATGGCCAGGCCGGTGGCGATGTCGGCGGCGAGGCGCGGCGAGATGCGGTCCATCGGCAGGCGCGCATGGGTGCGCCCGGCCTCGGCCAGCAGCACCTGGCGGTGGGTGAGGAGGATGGCTTCCAGCGGGATGGGTGTCGGGACCTCCACCACCTCCAGCCCCGCGGCTTGCAGCGTGGCGGCCAGTGCAGCAAGGGATGCGGCTGTGCCCGGCGCCGTCATGCGCGCCAGCATGTCGTCGCGCAGCACCACCACGCGGGGGCGGGTGGGTGGCGCGCCCTTCAGGCCCAGGTGGTCCGCCGCGAAGCCCGCCGCGAGGAAGGCCGCGTCCTGCGCCGTTTGGCCGAAGGCGCCCATGGTGTCGAAGCTCGGCGCCAGCGGCACCACGCCCACGCCACCGATGGCGAGCGTGGAGGGCTTGAACGCTCCTGTGCCCGTATAGGCGGCCGGCCGGTTCACGCTGCCCGCGGTCTGCGTGCCCAGGGCCAGCGGCACCATGCCGGACGCCACCGCCGCCCCCGACCCGGCCGAGGAACCGCCCGGCGTGCGCGTCAGGTCCCACGGGTTCTGCGTGGGCGGGACGGGCGCAAAATAAGCGTATTCGGTGGTGTGCACCTTGCCCAGCACCACCGCCCCCGCCGCGCGCAAATGGGCCACCACCGTCGCATCGGCCGTGGCGTCCGGCGCATCGGCGCGGGAGAGGCTGCTGGCGCGGGTGGGCAGGCCGCGCACGTCAATCACATCCTTCACCGCGATGGGGATGCCGTGCAGCGGGCCGCGGCGCGTGGGTTCGCGGTCCAGCTCGCGAGCCTGGGCGAGGGCCTCCTCGGCCAGAACATGCAGCCAGGCCTGCACCTCGCCATCCACGGCGGCGATGCGGTCGAGGCAGCGTTGTACCAGCGCCTCGGAGGTCAACTCGCCGCGCGCCATGGCGGCGCTGAGGTCGCGCACGCGGCCGGGGTCTTGAACCAGGGCGCTCATGCGCGAAGCTCCGCGCGGCGGGCCTCGGTGGCGGAAAGGTCCACGGCCAGGGTCTCGTCCTCGATCTCGCCGGTGAAGATTACGCCGTAGATGTCGCGCGCCTTCTCGCGGCTTTCCCAGCCTTCCAGCACATCATGCAGCACGCGGTCCAGGCTGCGGTCCAGCGGGCTGCCATAGCCGCCGCCTGAGCTGTCGCGGCCGCGCAACGCCTGGCCCTTCCGCAGCGTGACCTGCACCACATTGGGCAGCCGCGCGGCGTCGCCATTCTCGCCGACCAGCCAGGTCTTGCCGGCGGTGCCGTCGGCTCCGCCCACCACGCCGCGCGGCGGCGCGTGCTGCCCGTCGCAGGAGATGACGGCGGTGACGGGGTTGCCCGTCGCGGCCAGCTCGATCTGCTGCGCCGGCGCGCCGCGGTGCCGCCCGGCGCCGGAGCTGTCCGGCACGATCTCCAGGCTGTTCACGCGGATGGGGTGCTTGAGTTCGTCCACCTCCACGCTGTCGCGATACATCAGCCCCGCGATCACGGGGATGGCATAGTTCACCCATCCATCGGCGACCGGCGAGGCCGGGCCGCCATTGGTGGAGAGCATCATGCGGTTCACGAAGGGGGCGTCCTTGCGGCGATGATCCTTGCCGGAAATCACCGCCATGCCGGCGCCGAGGCCGGTGCCGCCCTCGCTCAGCCCATGGCCGTCACCCAACTGCGCGAAGGCGGATTGGGTGATGTTGACCAGCCGCTCGGACACGTTGGTGGTGCCCATTGAGCAGGAATGCGGAAACTTCGGCGCGGCCACCACGCTCTCTTCCGCATATTTGAACGTCAGGCGCCGGAAGCTGCCGGCATTTCGGGGAAGATCCTTGTCCAGCGCGTTGAAGATGGCGCCGACCACGGCGGAGGTCGCGGCCCCCAGCGAGGTGTTCAACCCCACATCCACGCAGGGCGGGTTGTCGGAGAGGTCCACATGGATCATCGCCGCATCGGGGTCGATCTCGATCTTCACCGTGAGTTCGAGGCCGCCGGGAAGGATGCCCTCCAGCGGGTCCGACCTGCCCTTGTTCACCAGCTTCGCGCGCGGCATCCGGCGGATATTCTCGATCATGCGGCGCTCGGAATAGTCGAACCATTCGGCCATGAAGCTCTTGACCGTCGCCACGCCGTATTTCGCGCAGAACTCCTCCAGCCGCCGTTCGGCCACGCGGGCGGAACCCAGGCCGGCCAGGTAGTCGCCATACCATTGGTCGGGCACGCGGATGCGCGCGCGGCACATCCGCACGATGTCCTCGATGTTCCTGAAGTCGCGCTGTATGCGCACGCCGGGGAAGACCAGCGCGCCCTCGTGGTACACGTCGCGCGCCAGCACGAAATAGCTGGACGGGATGGAGTTGCCGATATCCGCCATGTGGCACTTCGCCACCGAGGTGAAGAGGTGCTCGCCCTCGAAGAAGATGGGCACCATGAAGGTGTGGTCGGCCGGGTGGGTGTTGCCGCCATAGGGGTCGTTGTCGAGATAGGCGTCGCCGCGGCGGATGTCGCCCGCGTGGTAGCGGCGCATGTTCGCCGTCTGGATGTGGCAGCCGAAGATATGCACGGGCAGGCCCTCGGCCGGCGCCAGCAGCTGGTCATCGCCCGTGACCAGGCAGCAGGAGAAGTCGCGCGCCGAGGAAATCACCGCCGAGCGCGCGGCACGCAGCAGCGTGTTCGTCATCTCGCGCACGATGCCGTCGAGGCGGTTGGCCATGACGGAGAGCAGGACGGGGTCCATCATCACTGGCTCCTCACGCGCAATGCAGGATGTAGTTGCCGGCGGCGGAGAGTTCCGCCGACAGGCCTGGATAGACCACGATGGTGGTGGTCGGTTCCTCAATGATGGCCGGCCCCGCGATCTGCGCGCCGGGTTCCAGCGCCGCGCCGCGGAAGATGGGTGTCGCCGCGCGCCCCGTCTCGGTGAAGTAGCAGGGGCGGTGGGCGGCGGGCTCCGGACCATGCGGTGTCGCCACCACGTCGGGCGGCGGTGGCGGCGCGAAGAGGCTGATGGAGATGCGGCCCTTCCAGTTCACGAACTCCACCGCGCTGCCCTCGTCGCGCACGGCGTAGACGCGCTCATGCGCCTGGTGGAAGGCCTCGGCCAGCGTGGCGACGTCGGCCTCGGTGATGCGGTTGACGGGCAGGCGCGTGTCTAGCTCCCACACCTGCGCGCGGTAGCGGGCTTCGACCACCAGCTCCATGCTGGCCTCCGCACTCTCCGCGCCGCTCAAGCCATTGCGGAAGGCGGCAAGCTCGGTCTCGATCTCCTCCAGGGCGCGATTCACGCCCGCGATGTCGAAACCCGCGCTGTCGGTGAAGCGGCTGCGCGTAGCCTCGAAGACGATGGCGCTGTATTGCATCCCGCAGGCGGACAGCGCCGAGGCGAGGCGCGGCAGCACCACCGTGGCGCAACCCAATTCGCGCGCGATGGGCATGATGTTGAAGCCCGCGGCCCCGCCGCCCGCCACCACCACGCTCTCGCGCGGGTTCAGGCCCTCGTTCACCGTGATCTCGCCGATCGCCTTGATCATCAGCTCGTTCGCGATGGTCATGATGGCGGCCGCCGTCTGGTCCGGCGTGCGGCCGATCTCGCCCGCCAGCCGCGTGATGACGCGCGCGGCCGCGTCGGGGTCCAGCGTCAGCCGTCCGCCGTTGAAATAGCCGGGGTCGATGTAGCCGAGGTAGAGCGCGGCGTCGGAGACGGTCGGCTGGTCGCCGCCGCGCCCATAGCAGGCCGGCCCGGGCATGGAGCCGGCCGATTGCGGCCCCACGCGCAGCAGCCCCCCCGCATCCAGCCAGGCGATCGAACCGCCGCCGGCACCGATGGAGCGCACATCCACCGTGGAGGTGCCGATGATGTCGCCCAGCCAGCGCGGCCCGAGCCAGGCGTCGCGCGTGTAGACAAGCCCGCCATCGCGCACCAGGCCCACATCGAAGGTGGTGCCGCCGGTGTCGCAGACGATGGCGTTGCCGCCGAGCTTCTCCACCGCGCAGGCGGCGCGGCCGGCCACCGGCGCCATGGCCGGGCCGGATTTCAGCGTGTGGATGGGCCGCGCGATGAGCTCCTCCACCGCCTGGCAGCCGCCCACCGAGGTGCTGACCAGCAGGTCTCCGGTGAAGCCCGCGGTGCGGAGGTCCAACGCCATCTCACGCAGGTGCTTCTGCATCAGCGGCTTCAGCGAGGCATCGATGGCGGTGGCCGAGGCACGCCGGTACTCGCGCAATATGGGCACCAGCTGGTGCGACAGCGTGTAGGGCACACCCGGCATCATCTCATCGAGAAGCGCGCCCAGGCGCAGCTCATGCGCGGGCTCGGCGATGGACCACAGCAGCGAGACGGCGACGGCCTCCACCCGGCGCGCCTTCAGCGTCTCGATGACCGCGCGCGCCTGGGCCTCGTCGAAGGGGACCACCACCTCGCCCTCGGCGCTGGTGCGCTCCGTGATCTCGAAGGAGAGGCGGCGTGGGATGTAGGGATCCGGGTAGTCGTAGCTGTAGTCGTGCGGGCCGTGCTTGCCGCCTTCCTTGAAGGTCAGCGTATCCTTGAACCCGCGGGTGGTCAGGAAGGCCGTGCGCGCGGTGCGCTTCGTGACCACGGCGTTGGTGGCGCGCGTGGTGCCATAGATCAGGATTGCCGCCTCGGCGAGCAGCGTGGCCAGGGTGATGCCCAGATCACCGGCAACCACGGAGAGCGCGCCCTCCATCCCCTCGAAAATCCGGTCGGGCGTGGTGAGCGATTTGCCGATATGCAGCACGCCGGCATCGTCCAATACGACGATGTCGGTGAATGTTCCCCCGGTATCCACGGAAATCCGATACGCCATGCCGCTTTCCTTCGGGCAACTGCCCCTCTTGCGGGATGGTGCATCGGGGTCGGGGGCTGGCAAGCGGGTGCGCCAGGGGAATCGAACGCTCTCAAACATCGGATGAATCGGCATGAGCGAAGACGTCTATGCGGCGCGCGGCTATGGCGCGAAGGGGGTGGGCTTCGGCGAGAAGCCGGGGCTGGTCGTGGTGGACTTCCAGACGGGCTTCACCGATCCCAGCTTTCCCATGGGCGGCGCGCCGCTGGTGGACCGGGCGCTGGAAAACACGGTGCGACTGATGCGCGCGGCCAAAGCCGCGGGTGTGCCCGTGATCGCCTGCGTGATCGCCTTCGACGGCCCCAAGGGCGCGCCGCACTGGAAAGTGCCTCCCGTGCTGGACCTGCTCGCGGGCAGCGCGGGCACGGCGCTCGACCCCCGCATCGCCGCCGAGGACCCCGACGTGGTGCTGACGAAGACTGCGCCCTCCCTCTTCTTCGGCACCGCCGCCGGCGCGATCCTGACGCGCGAGCGCGTGGACACGGTCATCGTCACCGGCTGCATCACCTCGGGCTGCGTACGCGCCAGCATCATCGACGCCTTCTCGCTCGGCTTCCGCGTGCAGGTGCCGGAGGATTGCGTGGGCGACCAGGACCAAGCCGCCCATGACCAGAATATTCTCGACGTCGGCCGCCGCTATGCCGACATCACGACGGCGGATGCGATGATCGGCAGGCTGGAGGAATGGCGGCGGCAGAACGACCGCTGATCACTCCGCCGCCATCGGCACCTCCGCCGCCTGGATCGCCCGCCAGATGCGCGCGGGCGTGGCCGGCATGTCGATGTGGGTGATGCCGTAGTCGGACAGCGCATCCACCACGGCATTGATCACGGCCGCCGGCGCGCCGATGGAGCCCACCTCGCCACATCCCTTCACGCCCATGGGTGTGTCGGTCGAGGGGACGGGGTGGTTCTTCATGGCATAGCTCGGCACGTCGTCGGCGCGCGGCATGCAGTAGTCCTGGAAGGAGCCGCTGAGCATCTGGCCCGTGGCCGGGTCATAGACGCAGTGTTCCAGCAGCGCCTGGCCGATTCCCTGGGTCACGCCGCCATGCAACTGCCCTTCCACGATCATGGGATTGATCACGGTGCCGACATCGTCCACGCCGACATAGTTCACCAGCGTGATCTGCCCGGTGTCGGGGTCGATCTCCACCTCGGCCACATGCGCGCCGCCGGGGAAGGAGAAGTTCACCGGGTCGTGGAAGGCCTGTTCCTCGAGGCCCGGGTCCAGCGTCTCCAGCGGGTAGTCGTGCGGGACGTAGGCGGCCAGCGCCACCTCCTGGAAGGACTTGCCGCGGTCGGTGCCGGCGACGGTGAAGCGGCCCTCGGTGAATTCGATGTCCACCTCGCTCGCCTCCAGCAGATGCGCGGCGATCTTGCGGCCCTTGGTGATGACGCGGTCCGACGCCTTGGCGAGCGCAGCCCCGCCCACCACCAGCGAGCGCGAGCCATAGGTGCCCATGCCGAACTGCACGCGATCGGTGTCGCCGAAGACGATGTCGATGTCCTCGAACTTCACGCCCAGCTTCTCGGCCACGATCTGCGCGAAGGTGGTCTCGTGGCCCTGGCCGTGGCTGTGCGTGCCGATCAGCACCGTGACATGGCCGGTGGGGTGCACGCGCACGGTCGCACTTTCATACAGCCCGCCGCGCGCGCCCAACTGCCCCGCGATGCGCGAGGGCGCCAGCCCGCAGGCCTCGATATAGGTGGAGAGCCCCACGCCCAGCAGCTTGCCACGCTGCTTCGCGATGGCGCGGCGCTGCGGAAAGCCTTCCCAATCCGCCAGGGCCAGCGCGCGGTCGAGGCAGCCCAGCGGGTCGCCGCTGTCGTATTTCATCATCACCGGCGTCTGGTAGGGGAAGGCGCTGCGGGCGATCATGTTGCGGCGGCGGATTTCGGCCTTGTCGATCCCCATCTCGATGGCCGCCATGTCCACCAGGCGCTCCACCACGAAGGTGGCCTCAGGGCGGCCGGCGCCGCGATAGGCGTCCACCGGCACGGTGTTGGTAAAGGCCACCTTCACCTGGCAGTGGATGGCGGGCGTCGTGTAGACCCCGGCCAGCAGCGGCGCGTAGAGGTTGGTCGGAATGTTCGGCCCGAAGGTGGAGATGTAGCCGCCGACGTTGCCGATGGTCAGCACCTTCATGCCAAGGAACTTTCCCTCGGCGTCCAGCGCCAGCGCGGCCTCCGTCACATGGTCGCGGCCATGGGCGTCGCTGATGAAGCCCTCGCTGCGCTCGCACACCCATTTCAGCGCGCGGCCGATGCGCCTGGCAGCGAAGGTGATCACGGCCTCCTCGGCGTAGTGGAACTGCTTCACGCCGAAGCCGCCGCCCACATCGGGCGCCACCACGCGCAGCTTGTGCTGCGGGATGTTGAGCACGAAATTGCCCATCAGCAGCCGCACCACATGCGGGAACTGGCTGGTGGTCCAGAGCGTGTGTTGCCCGGTCGTGGGCTCGTACTCCGCGATGGCGGCGCGCGGCTCCATCGGGTTGCCGACCAGGCGGTTGTTCACCAGCTTCAGCCGCGTGACATGGGCAGCCCGCGCGAAGGCGGCGTCCGTGGCCGCCCTATCGCCGATGGACCAGTCGCAGCACAGGTTGCCCGGCACGTCGTCGAAGATCTGCGGCGCGCCGGGGGCCACGCTGCTCTCCAGATCCACCGCGGCGGGCAGGGGGGTATAGTCCACCTGGATGCGCTCGGCCGCGTCGCGCGCCTGGTGCGCCGTCTCGGCCACCACGAAGGCCACCGCGTCGCCGACATAGCGCACCTTGCCCATGGCCAGCGCCGGGTGTGGCGGTTCCTTCATCGGCAGGCCGTCCGTGCCGGTGATGCCCCAGCCGCAGGGCAGGCCGCCCACACCGGCCTTCGCCAGATCCGCCCCGGTGAACACGCCCAGGACGCCTGGCGCGGCCAGCGCGGCCGTCACATCCAGCCCGTTCAGCAGCGCATGCGCGTGCGGCGAGCGCAGGAACACGCCATGCGCCATGCCCGGCCGCTGGATGTCGGCCACGTAGTTCCCGCGGCCGCTGATGAAGCGGTGATCCTCCTTCCGCCGGACTGATGCCCCGATGCCGCTCTGCGCCATGCCCCGTTCCTTTCCAAGCCCGTGGCGAGTGTTCACGAGTGACGAACGGAAAGGGAGGCAAAGAACATCTATCCGCATCCGTGGAGAAGGCTTACGCCTATAATTCGTGCATATCCTGCCATCAACGCGTGAAGAGTGGGCGGTACGGAGCTCGGATGGCGTCGATAAGGGCAGGAGTGGCCGTTCCTTGCGTTGTGGTGACCGCATGGCAGCCCCTACGGTCACGACCGTGCCTGAACAGGCCACCCTCCGGCACGGCCGGCCCCCGGGACCAAGGAGACAAACCAGATGTCGAGAACCCCTTCCTTCGCGCCCCGCCGCGCCCTGCTGGGCCTTGGTGTGCTGGCCGGGCTGGCGCTGGGCGCTGCGGCCCCCGCCGCGGCACAACGCGCCGAGCCCTGCATCGGCGCGTCCTGGGAACTGACGGGCCCGCTCGCCCATAGCGGCTTCGCGCTGCGCATCGCCGTCGAGACGGCGCTCGCCGAGATCAACGCCGCCGGCGGTGTGCTCGGCCAGCAGCTCCGCCTGGTGGCCTATGACGACGTGGGCGAGCCCGCCCGCGCGGTGGACAATGGCCGCCGCATCGGCGAGCGCGACAATTGCGTGGTGATGATGGGCGGCTTCCGCACCCCCAACGCCATCGCCCTGCGCGAGCCGCTGGACGAGATGGGCCTGCCCTGGGTGGGCGTGGTCTCCGCCGGCACGCAGGTCGTCGAACACCCCAACGGCCGCAACGAATGGATGTTCCGGGTCTCCATGAAGGACCGCTGGGTCGCGCCCTTCCTGGTGACGGCCGCCCTGGCGCGCAGCGCCTCGGGCAAGGTCGGCATCCTCTATGAAGGCACCGGCTGGGGCCAGGGCGCGCTGCCCGACCTCACCGCCGCCCTGCGCGCCGCGAACAGCACAGCGGCCGCCACCGAGACCTTCAACATCGCCGACACCGACATGACGGCGCAGCTCATCCGCATGCGCGACGCCGGCGTGGACACCATCGTCTTCTGGGGCGTGGACCGCGAGGCGGCCAACATCGTCCGCTCCATGGACCGCCTGGGCTACCGCCCGCAGATCGTCTCCGCCTGGGGCATCGGCGTGCAGTTCGCGCAGACCGCGGGGCCGCTGGCCGAGGGCGTGATCGTGGCCGGCACCTACACCTGGATGGGCCAGCTTCCGGAGCGTGCGCAGGGCGTGCTGACCCGGATCCAGCAGCGCTTCCCGCAGATCCGCTCGCCCGCCGACCTGCTGATGCCCTCGGGCACGGCCAACGCCTATGACGCGACCTACATCATCGCCGAGGCGCTGCGCCTTGCCGGCAGCTTTGACCGCACGGCCTTCCGCGACGCGATGTTCCGGGTGAACTACGAGGGCATCGTCGCCAACTACCGGCCGGCCTTCGAACGCACGCAGGAGCGGATGGACGCCATCCTGCCTGCCTCCTACCGGCTGCTCGCCTTCCACAACGGCGCGCTGCTGCCGATCGAGCAGACGCCCTACGGCCGCCCGCGCACCAACTGAGCGCGACGTGGAAGCCATCCTCCAATACCTGCTGACGGGGCTCTCGGCGGGCGCGATCTACGCCATGATCGCGCTCGGCTTCTACGTCATGTGGAGCGCCGCCAAGGCAGTGAACTTCACCTTCGGCGACGTGTTCATGCTGGGCGGCGTGCTGACCGTCGTGCTGCGTGAACTCGGCCTGCCGCTGCCCCTGGCGGCTGCCAGCGCCATCTTCATCGCGGTGCTGGCGGGTGCCGTGATCGAGCGCGTCTTCGTGCGCCCGTTCAACCGCGAGGCGAATTCCATCGCCTGGATGCTCACCACCATCGCGGTGGGCATCATGATCGAAAGCTCGACCACCGCCACCTACGGCCCGCTGGGCCGGGCCATGCCGACACCGCTGATGGAGGAGCCGGTGCGGATCGGCGGCGCCGGCATCTACTGGCAGGAATTGCTGCTGCCCGTGGTGCTGCTGGTGCTGACCCTGGCGCTGGAGGCCTTCTACCGCCGTACCGTGCTGGGCCGCGCCATGCGGGCCGTGGCCTTCAACCGCGTGGCGGCGGGGCTTGTCGGCATCGACGCGGACCGCATCACCCTGTTCGCCTTCGGCCTCGCCGGCGGCATCGGCGCGCTGGCGGGCTTCCTGGTGGCGCCCATCGTGCAGGCCTCCTCCACCATGGGGGTGGTCGTGGGGCTGAAGGGCTTCCTCGTGGCCATCATCGCGGGCATCGCCAATGCGCCGGGCGTGGTGGTGATGGGGCTGATGTATGGCGTGCTGGAGAAGTTCGTGGAGGCCTATCTCTCCACCGCGGCGCGCGACGCCATCGGCTTCAGCGTCATGATCCTGGTGCTGCTGCTCTTCCCCCAGGGCGTGTTCGGCCGGCGTGAGGTGAAGAAGGTATGAGCGCGCATCGCGCGGGCTGGCTGGCCCTTCTCCTGCTCGCGCTGCTGATCGCGGGCTTCCCCTGGTATGGCGACCTGACGGGCGAGCGCTTCCCGACCAGCTACGAACTGCGCCTGGTGATGCGCGCCATGATCCTGGCCATCGTCGTCATCGGGCTGAACCTGCTGGTGGGGCTGGCGGGCCTCGTCTCGCTCGGCCAGGCGGCGCTCTACGGGCTGGGGGCCCATGTGGCGGCGCTGCTGTCGCTGCGCGCGGGCTTCTCCTTCGCCGAGAGCATGGCCTTCGCCATCCTCATCCCGGCGCTGATGGGCGCGGTGCTGGCCTTCCCCACGGTGCGGGTGCGCGGCGTATATCTGGCCGTCATCACCATCGCCTTCGGGCTGATCTTCGTGAATGTGCTGCGCGAATGGGTGGCCTTCACCGGCGGCGCGTCGGGCCTCGCCAACCTGCCCCGGCCGGAGCTCTTCGGCGAGCGGCTGATGGCGGTGCGGCGCACCAGCTTCAACTACTACTACCTCATCCTGCTGTGCATGCTGCTCGCGGTCTGGGCGCAATACGCCATCGCCTACAGCCGCTATGGCCGCGCCATGCGCGCCGCGGCGCAGAGCGAGAACGCGGCCCGCGCGCTCGGCATCAACGTGGTGGGCATCCGCACCATGGCCTTTTCCATCTCGGCGGGCTTCGCGGGGCTGGCGGGCGGGCTCTATGCCAACCTCGCGCTGTTCGTGAACTACGAGACCTTCACCTTCACCGCCAGCATCGAACTGCTGCTCATGGTCATCCTGGGCGGGTCGGGCACCATGGCGGGGCCGCTGGTCGGCACCACGGTGCTGTTCATCGCCACGCAATTCCTCCAGACCCTCGCGGAGTGGCAGACCTTCGGCTATGGCCTGCTGCTGGCGGTGGTGCTCTTCGCCATGCCGAAGGGCATCGTGGGCTCGCTCGGCGAATTGCGCGCGCGCCTCTACAGCAAGGCCAGCCCCCGTGCCACCGGGATCTGGCCGAACTGGGGCACCGGCGTGGAGGCGGTCACGGCGCGGTCGGACGACAAGGGCCAGTCCACGCTGATGGCGAAGGGTGTGACGCTGCGCTTCGGCGGCCTCACAGCCGTGAACGCGGTGAACATGGACGTGCAGGCCGGCACGGTGCACGCGCTGATCGGCCCCAATGGCGCCGGCA
Organism: Roseococcus sp.; assembly: GCA_051860645.1. GTDB lineage: Bacteria > Pseudomonadota > Alphaproteobacteria > Acetobacterales > Acetobacteraceae > Roseococcus. The sequence continues at coordinate 1,665 of JBHYDO010000105.1, read as the reverse complement.
AATCCTCGCTGCTCAACGTCATCTCCGGCTTCTACAAGGCGAGCGAGGGCCGCGTGACGCTGTTCGGCGAACGCCTGCGCGACGCCCCGCCGCACGCGCTGGCGCGCCTGGGCGTCGCGCGCAGCTTCCAGAACACCGAGCTGTTCTCCCAGATGACGGTGCTGGAGAACGTGCTGGTGGGCGCCCACCCGCATTTCCGCGCGACCTTCGTGGAGACCCTGCTGCGCCTGCCGCGCTTCCACCGGGAGGAGCGCGCGGCGCGGGCCGAGGCGCGGCGCCTGCTCGATTTCGTAGGCCTGTCCGAATTCGCCGATGAGGCCGCGGGCAACCTGCCCTTCGGCCACCAGCGGCGCCTGGAAATCGCGCGTGCGCTGGCGCTGCGGCCGAAGCTGCTGCTGCTCGACGAACCCGCCGCCGGCCTGACCCATGGCGAGATCGAGGACCTGATCGCCCTCATCCGTGGCCTCGCCGACCGCGGCATGACCATCATCCTGGTGGAGCACCATGTGGATATGATCATGGCGGTCTCCGACCGCGTCACGGTGCTCGACTATGGCGAGGTCATCGCCGACGGTCCGGTCGCCGAGGTGCAGGCCAACCCCAAAGTCATCGAGGCCTATTTCGGCCAGGGCGCCGCCGCCACGCTGGAGGCCGCGAAGTGAACCCGCGCCCCATCCTGGAGGTCTCGGGCCTCTGCGTCTCGTACGGCCGCATCGAGGCGGTGCGCGGCGTGGACCTGCATGTGGGTGCTGGTGAATTCGTGGGCGTCATCGGCTCCAATGGCGCGGGCAAGACAAGCACGCTGCGCGCCATCGCGGGCGTGGTGCAGCCTGCCGCCGGTGCCGTGACCTTCGACGGCGCGGACGCCACCGCCCAGCCCAGCCACCGCATGGTGGCGCGCGGCCTGGCCATGGTGCCCGAGGGCCGCATGGTCTTCGCCGACCAGAGCGTGCGCGACAACCTGGTGCTCGGCGCCTACACGCGCATCAGGCAGGATCCGCGCGGCGTGAACGAGGACATCGAGAAGACCATCGCCATGTTCCCGCGCCTGGGCGAGCGCATCGACCAGCAGGCCGGCACCCTCTCAGGCGGCGAGCAGCAGATGCTCGCCATCGCGCGCGGCCTGCTCTCGCGCCCGCGACTGCTGGTGATCGACGAATTGTCGCTGGGGCTGGCGCCCAAGATCCTCGACATGCTCTTCCCGGTGCTGATCGGGCTGAACCGTGAGGGCCTGTCCATCCTGCTGGTGGAGCAGATGGCATCCTACGCCCTCTCGGTCACGCATCGCACCTACGTCATGGAGAACGGCCGCGTGCTGCTGGAGGGCAGGTCGGCCGACCTCGCGCATGATGACCGGGTGCTGGACGCCTATCTCGGCCGGCGGAGCCACGCGCGCGCGTGAGGGGCGGGGGGACACCCCCTTCCCTCACCCCGGGCGACTGGGCTCAATCCGACTGGCCGCGGCGCTGCAGGGCGATGTCCACAACGCGGTCGCCACCCTCCTCGGTCGAGGGGCCTCCCGCGACGGGCGCGCGGCGGTCGCCGGTCCAGCGTGTGTCGATCCGCCCCCGGTCCACGCCTTCGCGGGCCAGTGCGTCGCGCACCGCCATGGCGCGTTGGCGCGACAGGCGCAGATTGGGCTGGTCACGCCCGACCGTGTCCGCC
>JBHYDO010000104.1:0-14057 GCA_051860645.1 Roseococcus sp. | reverse complement strand
GGCGCCGCGAGGCGCCCCTTTTCGTTTTCGGGGCCCCGGCCAAACCCCCGCGCCGCTACCCCTGTACCTGTCGTGCCGGGGCGCGGACATGAAAAAGGCGGCCCTTGCAAGGGCCGCCTTTCACGCTTCAGGAGTCCCTGGCGGGCGGGCGCGGCAGAGCGCCTCGCCTGGCTCAGCGCGTGGCGCTGGCCCGCTGCTGGCGTGCCGGCGTCGCGGGGCAGGCCTCGCTGTCCAGCGGCTGCGGGATCGCGGCGCGCTGCGTGATCGCCGCCAGCTCGGCCGGCGTCGTCGCGGCCATCGCCTGCTGGAACAGAGGCGTTTGGTTGCGGCAGAAATGCGAGCCCTGCGTGATGCCGACCTGCATCTGGTTGTTCGCCAGGTTGGTGATGTACTGGTCCATCACCCGCTGCGCCTGCCGGCCCGAGGCCCGCTGGTAGTAGGAGGTCACGTTGCGGTGCGCATCGCCCAGATGGCTGCGGAACCGCGTCACGAAGGCGTTGTAGTCGTCGTGCTGCTGGCAGGAGAGCGCCACGACCATCAGCTGGCTCTGAAGCGCGCGGATGTCGAAGGCGGTCTTCTCCGCAGGGCGCAGGCAGGTGGCCAGAGCCATACTCGGCACGGCCATGACGGCCATCACGCCGCCGAGAAGCATGAACTTGCGCGCCATGGCGCTATCCCCCGAAAGAAAGAACCCCCGCCTCGACGCGTGCCCAACGGCCCCGCGAATCGGCGTCCCAATGCAGCTTTACAGGGAACTCATCCCCGCGCGAAGCCTATTCACGCATGCCCTTGCTTCGCCTTCGGTTTGGGAAGGTCGGCGAGGCGGCGGTCGAGGAATTCCAGCACCTCCTCCATCTCCGGCGCGGCGGGCCGCAACCAGAAGGCAAGGGTGGCACCATAGACCGCCGCCACCGTGGCGCGCCGCGTGTACCAGGAGAAGTCGGCCGAGTTGTCGCCCGCGGCATACCAGATGGCCGAGGCCGTGTTGGCCGTGCAGCGCAGCGCCACGGGCAGGTTCCAGGGCAGGGCGAGCAGGGCGGTGGCGGCGCGCAGGGCCTCGCGGTCGGGCTCGGCCGCGCGCAGCCGCAACTCGATCACACGGCGGATGCGCTGGGGGGTGCGCAGCCCCTCCAACCCATCGGCGGCCGTGGCCTCCTCCATCCGGCGGTCGGCGAGGGCGCACCAGGCCTCGACCGCGCCGACCACCCCGCGGGGGAAGGCGTTGTCGAGCATGTCGGCCGGCTCGCTCTGGTCCACAAGGGCGTGGCGCAGGGTCTCGCGCGTCCAGCCCTCGGCGTTGGCGCGGGCCACGGCGGCGAGGATCAGGGCGTCGTCGGTCATGCCGCGTCCCCCTCTCGGGTCTGGGCCGCGCGTGCCAGTTCCTCGGTGAAGCCCAGCATCGACAGATCCTCCATGCGCATCAGGTAGAACAGACCATTCAGATGGTCATTCTCGTGCTGAAGAACACGGGCGGCGAAGCCCTCCGCCTCGCCCATGACGCGGTTTCCGTCGGCATCGAGGCCAGCCCAGGCGACACGGGCGAAGCGGGGCACCTGGCCGCGCAGGCCGGGGATGGAGAGGCAGCCCTCCCAGCCGAGTTCCTGCGCGTCGCCGAGCGGTGTGATCTCGGGGTTGAAGAGCACGTTCAGCGCGGGGCCGTCGCGCCAGAGGACGAGGCGCAGCGGCACATGCACCTGCGGGGCGGCGAGGCCCACGCCGCCGGCATCGGCCAGCGTCTCGGTCATGTCGCGCACCAGGCGGCGCATCTCCGGGGCGGTGGGGTCGGGCACGGTCGCGGCCTCGCCCAGCAGCACCGGGTGGCCCATGCGGGCGATCTTGAGAATGGCCATGGGTGGTTCTCCTTGGCGCTGTTCTGCCCCCGCGAAAGGGGTTTGCGCGAGGGGGGCGGCTGTGTTATCTGCTCCGCAAGGCACGGGGCGTATGCACGCCCACGGGCCTTTTCCACGTTGAACGGCCGTATTGGCCAACAGGAGATTCGCCCGCGTGCAAGTCGTCGTCCGGGACAACAATGTTGATCAAGCGCTCAAGGCGCTCAAGAAGAAGCTGCAGCGCGAAGGCGTGTTCCGCGAGATGAAGCTTCGCCGGCACTACGAGAAGCCGAGCGAGCGCCGCGCGCGTGAGGCCGCCGAGGCCGTCCGCCGCGCCCGCAAGGTGGAGCGCAAGCGGCTGGAGCGCGAGGGCTTCTGAAGCCCCGGCCCCAGGGCTGAGCAGGTAAAATGGGCGCCACCGTGAGGTGAGCGCCCCTTTTTTGTTTGCGGCTGGCGGAGGACCTTCATCCTGCGTGAGCCCTCCCTCCCTCCCCACGCGGTACCCGTTGCCGGCGGAACCACGGACGGGCTGAGCGGCAGCCTCACCAGCATCAGGCTTTCTCGGCGCGCCTCGCCACGCAGCAAGCGCCTCGGCACAGACGCGAAAAAAGGGCGCCACCGCAAGGTGAGCGCCCTTCTTCGTGTGCGGATGCCAAGAGCCGACAGAACCGGCACCTCCCCACCAGGATCCGGCCGCACCGCGGCCGGCGCCGCCAAACCAACCCCACCGGCAAGCACTCCAGCGGCGCGGCGAAAGCCAAGCGCGCGGAGCGCGCGCCCGGCGGCCTGCGGGCGAAAAAAGCCTTGCAGCGCGTCAGCGCTGCAAGGCCTGGACGATCTCCTGCGTCACCTTCTTCGCGTCGCCGAACAGCATCATGGTGTTGGGGCGGAAGAACAGCTCGTTGTCCACGCCCGCATAGCCGCTGGCCATGCCGCGCTTGACGAAGAACACGGTCTTGGCGCGCTCCACGTCCAGGATGGGCATGCCGTAGATGGCGCTGCTCTTGTCCGTCTTGGCGGCCGGGTTGGTCACGTCGTTGGCGCCGATCACATAGGCCACGTCGGCATCCGCGAATTCGGCGTTGATCTCCTCCAGCTCGTGCACCTCGTCATAGGGCACGTTCGCCTCGGCCAGCAGCACGTTCATGTGGCCGGGCATGCGGCCGGCCACGGGGTGGATGGCGTAGGAGACCTCCACGCCCTCCTTCTTCAGCAGGTCCGCCATCTCGCGCACCACCTGCTGCGCCTGGGCCACCGCCATGCCATAGCCCGGCACCACGATGATCTTGGAGGCATTCTTCATGATGAAGGCCGCGTCCTCGGGGCTGCCGGCCTTCACGGGCGCGCGGTCCGCGTTGCCGCCGGTTGCCGCCACGCCGCTCTCGCTGCCGAAGCCGCCCAGCAGCACGTTGATGATGGAGCGGTTCATCCCCTTGCACATGATGTAGGAGAGGATGGCGCCCGAGGCACCGACCAGCGCGCCGGTCACGATCAGCAGCAAGTTGCCGATGGTGAAGCCGATGCCCGCCGCCGCCCAGCCCGAATAGCTGTTCAGCATGGACACCACCACGGGCATGTCCGCGCCGCCGATCGGGATGATCAGCAGGAAGCCCAGCGCGAAGGCCAGGATCGCGATCATCCAGAACAGGGTGGGCGAGCCGGTGGCGACGAAGATGATCACCAGCAGCAGCAGCAGCACGCCCAGGCCCGCGTTCAGCTTGTGCTGGTTGGTGAAGGTGATGGGCGAGCCGGACATGCGCCCGTCCAGCTTCAGGAAGGCGATGACCGAGCCCGAGAAGGTGATGGCGCCGATGGCCAGCCCCAGCGACATCTCCAGCAGCGAGGCCGCCTTGATGTCCCCCGGCACGCCGATGCCGAAGCTCTGCGGCGAATACATCGCGGCCGCGGCCACGAAGACCGCCGCCATGCCGACCAGGCTGTGGAAGGCCGCGACCAGCTGCGGCAGCGAGGTCATCTGGATGCGGCTGGCGATCACGGCGCCGATCGAGCCGCCGATGGCCAGGCCCGAGATGATCAGCACGAAGCCGCCGAAATCCATGCCGGAGTTCAGGATGGTGGCCAGGATGGCGACGCCCATCCCGATCATGCCGTAGAGGTTGCCCTGGCGCGACGTCTCGGGGTGCGACAGCCCGCGAAGTGCCAGGATGAACAGGACCGACGCGGCGAGGTAGGCGAGGGTGGCGATGGTGGCCATGGTGCCTCAGCCCTTCTTCTTCTGGAACATGGAGAGCATTCGGCGCGTCACCAGGAAGCCGCCTGCGATGTTCACCGAGGCGAGCGTCACCGCCAGCACGCCGAACAGGCGCGCCGCGTCGCTCTCGGCCGCGGCGGCGGCGAGGATTCCACCCACCACGATCACGGAGGAGATGGCGTTGGTGACACCCATCAGGGGCGAGTGCAGCGCGGGCGTCACCGACCACACCACATAGTATCCGACGAAGCAGGCCATCAGGAAGATGGTCAGCATCAGCAGGAAGGGTTCCACCACCTGCGCGACGGGGGCCGTGGCCTCCGCGGCGCGGCGGGCGAAGTCCGCGAGCTCGGCGGCGCGCGCCGACAGCTCGGTGGCCATCGTGGCCAGTTCGGTCTGGGTGCTCATGGGGGTCTCCGTCAGGCCGCGGGGGCGAACATCTTGTGGACCACGGCGCTGGCGCGCGTCAGCGTCACACCCTGGACGATGTCGTCCTCGGGCGGCAGCTTCGGCGCCTTCGCGTCCTTGTCCCAGAAGGTGGTGAGGAAGGTGAGGAGGTTGCGCGCATAGAGCGCGCTGGCGGCGGCCGGAATGCGCCCGGGCCAGTTGGTGTAGCCCAGCACCTTCACGCCGTTCCCGGTTACGAACAATTCACCGGGCTTCGTCACGGCGCAGTTCCCGCCGGCATCGGCCGCGATGTCCACGATGACGCTGCCGGGCTTCATGGAGGCGACCATGGCCTCCGTCACCAGGGTGGGCGCGCGGCGGCCCTGCACCAGCGCGGTGCAGACCACGACATCCTGCTTGGCGATGTGCGCGGCGACCACCTCGGCCTGCTTGGCATAGAACTCGGCGGACAACTGCTTTGCGTAGCCGCCCGCGGTCTGCGCGGCCTTGCTCTCCTCGTCCTCGTAACCCACGAAGCTGGCGCCGAGGGACTTGATCTCCTCCTTCGCGGCCGGGCGCACGTCGGTGGCCGAGACGCGGCCACCCAGGCGGCGGCCTGTGGCGATGGCCTGCAGGCCGGCCACGCCCGCACCCATCACGAAGACATTGGCGGCGGGCACGGTGCCGGCGGCCGTCATCAGCATGGGGAAGCCGCGGTCGAAGGCGCCCGCGCCCTCGATCACGGCGCGGTAGCCGGCCAGGTTCGCCTGGGAGGAGAGCACGTCCATGCTCTGCGCGCGGGTGATGCGCGGCAGGAGTTCCATGGAGCAGGCATTCACCCCCGCCGTGGCGAAGGCCTGGGCGGCGGCGGCATCCGCGCCGAGCGTGCCGATCAGCAGCGCGCCGGCGGGCAGGGCCACCTCGGGCGCGCGCACGGTGAAGACGATGGCCGCCGCCTCGACGGTGGCGGCGGCATCGGCGGCCAGGGTGGCCCCGGCGGCCGTGTATTCGCTGTCCGGGAAGCCCGAGGCGGTCCCCGCGCCCTGCTGCACGGCCACGTCGAGGCCGAGCGCGATGAGCTTCTTCACCGTCTCCGGCGTCGCCGCCACACGGCTTTCGCCGGGCTTTGTTTCCTTCAGAACCGCAAGGCGCATCAGGCCATATCCCCCGTTGAGTGGTCGGCTAATTCAGGTCGGGGGTTGCATATGCACGCCGGACGCAAGCGCGCAAGCCGTTGCGTTCATGTCATGTGCCGCAGCACCTGGCGCCAGACCCGCAGGAAGTTGCCGGACCACAGCAGCCCGATCTCGCGCGGGCCATAGCCGCGCCGGGCGAGTTCGGCGGTGATGCCGGCGCTCTCGCCGGCATGCATCCAGCCCTGCACCCCGCCGCCGCCGTCGAAATCGGACGAGATGCCGACATGGTCGAGGCCGATCCGGCGGATGGCGTGCTCCACATGGTCCACCAGGTCCGCCACTGTGGCCTGGGCGGCACCGTTGGGGGGGGCGGCCTTGAGGAAGGAGGCGACGGCCGTCACCTGCGCCACGCCGCCACAGGCGCGGATGGCGTCGAGTTGTTCGTCATCCAGGTTGCGCGGGTGGGCGTTCAGCGCGGCGCAGGCGGTGTGCGTCACGGCCACCGGCGTGCGGGAAATTTCGCAGGCCTGCAACATGCCCGCCTTGGACACGTGCGAGCAATCGAGCATCAGCCCCGTCCGGTTCATCTCGGCCACGGCGGCGCGGCCGAGTGCGGACAGGCCGCCATGCTCCGCCTCGTCATCGCCCAGGTTCTTGCGGGGCCGGGCGCTGTCGGAGAGCGCGTTGTGTCCGTCATGGGTCAGCGTGAGGTAGATGGCGCCCAGGCGCCGCCAGGCGGCGATGCGCCCCAGGTCATGGCCCATGGCATAGCCGTTCTCGACGGCCGAGAGCACGGCGGGGGTGCCGGCGGCGAAGGCGGCCTCCACCTCGTCCGGGGTGGCGCAGAAGCGGGCGGCGGTGCCGTCGGCGCGGGCGCGGATGTGGTGCAGCATGGCCTCCGCCCGGGCGGCGGCGGCGGCGTGGCCGGTGTGGTCGCGCGGGCCCTGGGGCACGTAGGCGATGAAGACGGCGGCCGACATGCCGCCCTCGCGCATCTTGGGCAGGTCCACGCAGCGGTCGGTGAGGGTCAGCCAGTCGGGCGTCTCGGGCCAGCGGATGTCGATATGGGTGTCGAGAATCAGGGGGTTGTTCATCGGCCGAATCCTGACAGGAAACGCGCCAGCAGGTCACCCATGATCTCGCAATTATAGCCGCCCTCCTGGCACAGGGCGGTGGGCAGGCCGATCCGGCCGATGGCTTCCCCCGCGCGGGCATAGCCGTCCGCGGTGACCTCCAGGGCGGCGAGCGGTTCATGTTCGCTGGCGTCGAAGCCGAGCGCCAGCACCAGCGCGTCGGGCGCGAAGTCCCGCACGGCCGCGATGCCCTGGTCCAGCGCGGCCAGCCACGCCGCGTCGCCGCTGCCGAAGGGCTGGGGCAGGTTGAGGTTGCAGCCCTCGCCCGCGCCCGCGCCCCGCTCGCCCGCGAAGCCCACATACCAGGGGTAGTAGCGCGACGGATCGGCATGCAGCGAGACCGTCAGCACGTCCGCGCGGTCCCAGAAGATGCCCTGGGTGCCGTTGCCGTGGTGGCTGTCGATGTCGAGCACGGCCACCCGCGCCGCGCCGGCATCGCGCAGGCGCTGGGCGGCCAGCGCCGAGTTGTTGATGTAGCAATGCCCGCCGGCCCGCGCCGCATAGGCATGGTGGCCAGGCGGGCGGCACAGGGCGTAGGCCTCGCCGCCTTGGGCCGCCACATCGGCCGCGGCCAGCGCGCAACCCGCGGCCCCCAGCGAGGCCGCCCAGGTGCCCGGCCCGATGGGGCAGGCGGTGTCGGCCGTGAAGACGCCGGCCAGCGCGGTGATGTGGGTGGGCTGCAACTGCCCCTGCGCCAGCATCTCAGGGCTGGGGTGGATGTTCGCCACCACCTCCGGCCCCGCGCCGGGCAGGGCCGCCCATTCGCGCGCGGCGGATTCGAGGAAGTCGAGATAGGGCTGGGCGTGGAGCCGGGCGAGGTCGGCCATGGCAGCGGGCGCCACCGCCTCGGGCACCAGGCCCAGCCGCGCCAACCCCTCGCGCAGCGCCACCGCGCGAGCCGGGATTTCGTAATTGGGCCGCACCTGGCCGCGCATGAGGAAGAAGGCGGGGTGGTGGGCGGCCTCGCCCGGGTCATGGAAGGCTTTCATGCCGCGCACGGTAACATCGGCCGCCCTCTCGACAACCATGCGCGCCGCTGATGTCCTGCCCACATGCCCTCACTCGACCCCGGCGCGAAGCGCGCCATCCTCGACGCCTGCGACAGCCTGCGTGACGAAAGCCTGGACTGGCTGTTCCGTCTGGTGCGCTGCCCCTCCACCCTCGGCAACGAGGCCGGTGCGCTCAATGAGATGGACCGGCTGTACCGCCATCTCGGGCTCAGCCCCTTCCGCGTGCCCACCGACCCGGTGGCGATGGCGGACCACCCGGGCCTCTCGCCGCCGCTCATGGCCTACACCGGCCGGGACAACGTGGCCGCCATCCATCGCCCGCGCGAAGCCACCGGCCTTTCGCTGCTGCTGCAAGGCCATGTGGACGTGGTGCCCGAGGGGGCCGCCGACATGTGGGAGACGCCGCCCTTCGCGCCCGCCATCCGCCAGGGCCGCGTGTTCGGCCGCGGCGCGGGCGACATGAAGGCGGGCATCGTCAGCTATACCATGGCCTTCGCGGCGCTGCGGCGCGCCGGGCTGCAACCGGCGGCCGAGGTGCAAATGGCCGCGGTGATCGAGGAGGAATGCACCGGCAATGGCGCACTGGCCGTCATGCTGGCCCTGCCCAGGCCCGACGCCGTGATCATTCCCGAACCTGGGCCGGGCTGGGAGGCGCTCTACATCGCCGAGGTCGGCGTGGTCTGGGCCTGGGTGACGGTCAGCGGCCGCCCGGCCCATGTGCGCGACATGCAGGCGGGCATCAACGCCATCGAGGCGGCCGGGATCATCGCCGGCGCCTTCAAGGACTACGAGGCGGAGCGCAACCGCGGCGAGCACATCCCGCTCGAGTTCCACGGGGTGAACCACCCGGTCAACGTGAACCTCGGCACCATCGAGGGCGGCGAGTGGAATTCCTCGGTGGCGACCCGCTGCCGCATCGGCCTCAGGGTCGGCGTCATGCTGGGCTACACGGCCGCCGAGACGAAGCGTGACATCGAACGCCTGGTGGCCGAGGCCAGCCAGCACGAACGCCTGCGTGGCGCCACCGTGAAGCTCGAATTCAAGGGCTTCATGGCCGACCCTTGCACCTTCCCGCGCGACAGCGCGATCAGCACGGTCGCCCGCCGCGCCCATGCCGAGGCCACGGGCGGCGCCCTTCGCGACTACCCGGCCACCGGGCTGACCGATGGCCGCCACTACGCCCTCTACCAGGGTACGCCATGCGCCGTGTTCGGCCCGGACGCGCAGGACATCCACGGCATAGATGAGAGCGTGGGCATCGAGAGCATGCACGGCATCACCCGCAGCATCGCGCTGGCCATGGCGGAGTGGTGCGGGGTGGAGCGGGTTTGATGCGAAACATCCCCCTCTCCGGCTCCCGCCTCTGGGCCGACCTGCACGAGGTGGCGCAGATCGGCGGCACGCCGCGCGGCGGCTGCAACCGCCAGGCGCTGACCGACCTCGATGGCCAGGCCCGCGCCTGGCTGGCCGAGCGTGCCAAGGCCTATGGCTGTACCCTGCACCTCGACCGCTTCGGCAACATGGGCCTGCTCCGTTCGGGCCGTGACCCGTCGCGCAAGCCCGTGGGCTTCGGCAGCCACCTCGACACCCAGCCCACCGGCGGCAAGTTCGACGGGGTGCTGGGCGTGCTGGCGGGCCTGGAGATCCTGCGCGCCCTGCACGAGGCGGGCGCGGAGACCGAGGCGCCGCTCATGCTGGTGAACTTCACCAATGAGGAGGGCGCGCGCTTCTCGCCGCCCATGATGGGCAGCGGCGCGGCCATGGGCATCTTCCCGGCCGCGCAGGTGCTGGAGACGACCGACCCCACGGGCGTCACCTTCGGCGCCGAACTCGCCCGCATCGGCTGGCAGGGCGAGGATACCCTGCCGGAGATGGCGGCCTTCCTCGAACTGCACATCGAACAGGGGCCGGTGCTGGAGCGCGAGGGAAAATCCGTCGGCATCGTCACCCACGCGCTGGCCCAGCGCTGGTATGACGTGGTGGTGGAGGGCGCCGAGAGCCATGGCGGTTCCGCCATGCGGGGCCGGCGCGACGCGCTGATGGCCGCCGCGCACCTGATGGCCGCGGTGGAGGACATCGCGCTCGCGGCCCGCGCCCCCAGTGGCGAATTGGGCCGCGGCACGGTGGGCCGCGTGACGGTCCATCCGGACAGCCGCAACGTCGCCCCCGGCCGGGTCTGGTTCAGCGTGGACACGCGCCATGGCGACGCGGCGCTGCTGGACGCGATGGGCGTGGCGCTTCGCGCCCGCGCCGCCGAGATCGCCGCCGCGCGCGATGTCGCCATCACGGTGACCGACTTCTGGCACTCCCCGCCCATTCCCTTCGACGCGGCGCTGCTGGGCCATCTGCGCGAATCCGTGGCGCGGCGGGGCATCCCGGCCTTGGAAATGCCGACGGGCATCGGGCACGACGCCGTCTATGTGGCGCGCAGCGTGCCGACGGCCATGATCTTCGCCCCCTGCCATGGCGGGCTCTCCCACAACGAGGCAGAAAGCATGACAATGGAATGGGCCGAGGCCGGCCTCTTGGTCCTGGCCGATGCGGTGCTGGCGGCGGCCCGATGAGAATCGCCATCGGCGGCTTCCTGCACGAAAGCCATTCCTTCGCCCCCCGCGCGACGGGTTGGGAGGATTTCCTCAAGCCCGGCGGCCTGCCGCCCCTGCTGCACCGGGACGAGCTGGTGGAGGGCCTGCGCACCACCTCCGCCTGCGCCGCCGGCGCGATTGCGGCCTGCGACGCGGCGGGTGCGGCCATCTCGCCGCTGGCCTGGGCCTTCGCCAACCCGGCCGGGCCCGTAACGCGCGCGGCCTTCGAGCGCCTCTCCGCGCTGATCCTGGCCGCCCTGTCGGACGCGCTGGACGAGGGCCCGCTGGACGGGCTGTTCCTCGACCTGCACGGCGCCATGGTCAGCGACGACTTTGCCGATGCCGAGGGCGAATTGCTGCGCCGCGCCCGCGCCGTGGTGGGGCCCGACCTGCCCATCGCCGCCACCCTCGACCCGCACGCCAACATGACGCGGCTGATGGCCGAATGCGCCGATGTGCTGGTGCCCTACCGCACCTATCCGCATGTGGACATGCGCGCCATGGGCCGCCGCGCCACCGAGCTGCTGCTGGCGCGCATCCGGCGTGGTGCGCCCTGGGCCATGGAATTTCGCGAGCTGGACTTCCTTATCCCCATCACCAGCCAATGCACCATGGTGGACCCCATGGCCGGCGTGATGGCCGAGCGCGCGCGGCTGGAGGAAGGCGTTGTGGAGCTCGGCTATTGCTTCGGCTTCCCCTATGCCGACTTTCCCGGCTGCGGCCAGGCCATCGCCTGCTGGGCCGAGACGCCCGAGGCCGCGTCAGGCGCCGCCGATCTGCTCGCGCGTGCCATCGCCGCGCGGGAGGCGGAATTTGCCGGCGGCGTGATGGAAGCGGACGCCGCGGTGGCCGAGGCGCTGCGCCTCTCGGCCGGTGCCGGCCGGCCCGTCATCATCGCCGACACCCAAGACAACCCGGGCGGCGGCGGCCACGGCGACACCACCGGCCTGCTGGCCGAACTGCTGCGCCAGGACGCGCCCGCGGTTCTCGCCCCCATGAACGATGCCGAGGCCGCGGCCGCCTGCCACGCGGCGGGGGTGGGTGCCACGCTGACCCTGGCGCTGGGCGGCAAGAGCGACGGCGCGCCGCTGACGGTCACCGGCCTGGTGGAGCGCATTTCCGACGGCCGCTTCACCCTGGAAGGCCCGATGGGGCAAGGGAACCCCGCCAACCTCGGCCCGACCGCGCTGCTGCGGGTGGGGCCGGTGCGGGTCGTCATCGTCTCGCGCAAGATGCAGGCGCATGACCAGGCGGTGTTCCGCCACCTGCGCGTGGAGCCGGCGGCCGAGCGCATCGTCGCCGTGAAGTCCTCCGTGCATTTTCGCGCGCATTTCCAGCCGATCGCCGCGGCGGTGCTGGTGGCGGCCGCCCCCGGGCCGGTGGTGGCAGACCCTGCGACGCTCTCCTTCACCGCGCTGCGGCCTGGGCTGCGGCTGCGGCCCGGCGACAATCGCCGCTTCGGCGGGTGAGGCGCCTGGACCCGCTTCGCCGCGAAGCGGGCCCAGCTGTCGTGTTCGTTCGCGCGGTCCGAGTCGCGAGGCGTCTGCGCTTGCGTCGGAGAGGAGGCAGCCGACGACTCACGCGGTCCAACAACGGCCCGGACCGTGATGGGCGCTTCACTCGGCGCCGATCATGGCCGGGAGCCCTATCCGACCGGATGCGGTCATCCGGGGGGCGCTGCTCAAGCGCCCTGTTTTCACGAACATCTTCACCCGGTCAGGTGGTCCCACCTGATCGGGATCTGCTCTAGCCTTGCGGGCCGAGGCGCCCCATCCAGACGCCCGCGGTGGATTCGAGCTGGCGGGCGCTTTCGTGGGCGGCCAGCACGTCGCTCTGGGTGGTGGTGAGCTGGCAGACATAGTTCCGCAGGCTGGTCTCGAGGCCCGAGACGGCGCCGCCCAACTCGCCGAGATGGCTGCGGAACTCGGCCACGGCGGCGCGCTGTTCATCCAGCGCGGCGTCGAGCTGGAGCAGGGCCTGGCGCAGCCGCTCCTCCGGCGAGGGGCCGGCGGGGGTCCGCTGCGGGAAGAGCAGGATGTCGGCGCTGGTCATGGCGGGCTCCGTGGTCAATCTATGAACGAAGCGCTAAAACATCCCGGAATTTAAGACAAGAGGAATTTCTTGAGACTCGATTAAGAAATGAGGCGGCCTGATGGCGTGGCGCTGGAGGGTGGCACGCAGGGCGGCCTGAATCACACTATCATTCAAGAACTTGGGCCATGCTCGGCACTGCGGTCGGCGCCGAGCATGGTGTGGTGTGATCCTGCCCGGATAACGGGAGTTCCATGCGTTGATACCCGTTCTGCGCTTGTGTTTTGGCCCTGCGCCCGCGGAGGTGGGTCGCGCTGCACCGCCCGCGCCGGCCGTCGCCCGCCCCGGCCATCGCTCGTGCATTCCGTGGCCGAAACCTTTACAACTTTCCCATGCACATCAGCGCCGGCTGCCGGATCACCTACACCTGCCCACAACCCACTCCCATGCTGCTCATGGTCAGCCCGCATCTGTCGCGGCTGGATGACCTGGTGGGGCCGAGCGAGATCGCCTTCGACCCGCCCATTCCCGCGCGCCACTACCATGACGGCTTTGGCAATTTCTGCAGCCGCATCGTGGCGCCGCCGGGCGATCTCACCATCCGCACGCGGACCATGGTGCGCGACAGCGGCCTGCCGGACGTGCTGAGCCCCGGCGCGCGCCAGCATCCGGTGGAGGATCTGCCGGACGAGATCCTGGTCTACCTATTGGGCAGCCACTACTGCGACACCGACCGCCTGGCGGACTTCGCCTGGGCGCAGTTCGGCCAGGGGCCCACCGGCTGGGCGCGGGTGCAGGCTGTGTGCGACTTCGCGCACAACCACATCACCTTCGGCTATGAGCACGCGCGCGCGACCCGCACCGCCTCCGAGGCGTGGCAGGAGGGGCGCGGCGTCTGCCGCGACTACGCGCATCTCGCCGTCACGCTCTGCCGCTGCCTGAACATCCCCGCGCGCTACTGCACCGGCTATCTCGGCGACATCGGCGTGCCGCCGCCCCATGGGCCGATGGACTTCGCCGCCTGGTTCGAGGTGTTTCTCGACGGCGAATGGCACACCTTCGACGCACGCAACAACACGCCGCGCATCGGGCGCATCCTGATGGCGCGCGGGCGGGATGCGACGGATGTGGCCATCGCCACCACCTTCGGCCCCTGCACCCTGACCGGCTTCAGCGTCTTCACCGACGAGGTGCCGGGCTAGCGCCGTTTCACCTGAAGCGAAGACGGCGAACCGGCTCTCGCCTCATGTTTCCACGCGTTGTCCGAGCCCCCTTGCGCCGCCGCAAGGCTTGAAAACGCGCTAGGCTCAGGACCCATTAATCCGCTTGCATCGACGGGGGCGGCTGTGATTCTGAACGGGGCGGAGGTGCTCTCATGTCCGTCCCGTTCCTGCTCACGCTGGCGCAGATGCGCCGCATCCGCCCGCACTTCCCGCTCTCGCACGGCATCCCGCGCGTGGATGACCGCCGTGTCCTCAGCGGCATCATCTTCGTCATCAAAGGCGGCCTGCGCTGGCGCGATGCACCGCCGGGCTACGGCCCCCACAAGACCCTCTACAACCGCTTCGTCCGCTGGAGCCGGATGGGCGTGTTCAGCCGCATCTTCGCGGCGCTGGCGGGCGAGGCAGGGGAGCCGGACCGGCTGATCATCGACAGCACGCATCTGAAGGCGCACCGCACCGCGGCCAGCCTCCTCAAAAGGGGGCGCCTGATCGCTGCATCGGCCGAACCAAG
>JBHYDO010000103.1:0-14061 GCA_051860645.1 Roseococcus sp. | reverse complement strand
GGGCTGTCGCTGCTCGACTTCGGCGTGGTGCGGATCTTCCCGCCGCAGTTCATCACCGGCGTCATCACGCTGTATGAGGCGGTGCGCGACGGCGATGACGACAAGGCGCACCACGCCTTCGAGGTGTGGGGCTTCCGCAACCTCTCGCGCGAGACCATGCTGGTCCTCAAGAAGTGGGCCGACTTCCTCTACGAGCCGCTGATGGAGGACCGCGTGCGGATGATCCAGCAATCCGCGGACCCGACGCATGGGCGCAAGGTGGCCGAGGAAGTCCATCGCGGCCTCAAGAACAGCGGCGGGGTGCGCATCCCGCGCGAGTTCCCGCTGATGGACCGCGCAGCCATCGGCCTCGGCAGCGTGTTCTTCCGCCTGAAGGCGGAGCTGAACTGGCACCGCATGTTCAACGAGCTGATCGCCGACTACAACGAGGCCGCCCTGGCCGAGCGTCAGGCGGCGGCGCTGGCCGCGGCGCGCGTGCCGGGGCCGATCACGGCGCCGCTCAAGTAGGCGTCGCCGTCGCGGCTGTACCCCTCTGAGCCGGCCGCCGCAGCCGCGGCGTTTCCGTCCTGAGGCTCAGCCCAGCCGGAGCGGGGCAAGTTCGTCCCATAGCCGCGCGGGGCAGTCGCCCTGGGCAACCGCCGCCAGGGTGAACAGTGCAGGGCGCGGCCCCAGCCCCAGCGCATGGCCGAGATGGCGAGCCAATTGCCGCCAGCGGCCGTCCTCCCGCGGGGTTGCGCTGAAGCCCGCCTCGTCCAGGAAGCGCGCCCTGCCGCCCCAGGCCTCACGCAGCACCGCCATGTGCTCAGGGCCATGCGGCAGCAACGCCAGCTGCAGGCCGCAGGCCCCGCGCCGGAATGCCAGCGCGGTGAGGGAGCCATCGGCCAGCAGCGCGTTCTCGCTCAACTGGTGCCAGCCCGCATTGGCCAAACGCTTAGCCAGTTGCCCCGTCGCCGCCGCCTGCGGGGCCAGGGGCTGCGTCAGCGCGCGATCGAGCTTGAAGCCGAAGCCCAGCAGCAGCAGCGCGCCGAGAACGAGCGAAAGCGGCCTAGGCATCGGCCGTCGCCTGCAGCACCGCCACGCAGAGCAGGCCGAAGAGGTTGGCGCCCAGCACGCCATGCCCCCAGTCATAGGCCAACGGCGACCAGACGAGCAGCATCAGCCGCAGCAGGTTCAGCACGACCAGGACCAGTGTCAGCGCCAGCACAGACCAAAGCAGTGGCCGCCCGGGGCGCTCGGCCCGGCGCATGACAATCAGCGCGATCAGCGCCGGCAGCAGGACATGCGCGACGGAACAGCCGGCCATGACGGCAATGCCGTGCCCATCGGGCATGCGCAACACCGGCCCGGCCAGGGTGAGCCCGGGTGCGAACCCGGACATGACGGCATGGGTGGCCCAGGCCTCCCAGGAGGTCAGCACACCCACCGCGCCCTGGCCGAGCACGCCGCCCAGATGGATCAGCCCAACCCCCGCCATGCCCAGCGCGCCCCAGCGCGCCGCGCCCCGGCTCCACCCAGCGACCGCGACGCCGTAGAGCACCAGCGCCGCCGCCGCGACCAGGGTCGAGGGCAGCAGCAGCATCCCGGCGCACAGCGCCCCGGCCCAGGGCGGCGCGCAGAGATCGCCAGCGCGCGCGCCGCGCCACAGCGCGTCGCCCGCAGCCCAAAGCGCCAGGAGGTCCATCGGACTCAGCCCGTTGAGCGCGAGCAGCGCTGCCGGCCCTGTCTCGCGCAAGGCGAGCACCATGGGGCCGAGTTGCATCCCGAGCCAGGCCGAGAGCAGCAGCGCGAGCGGCAGCGCCGCCTTCCGCCCCAGACGAGGCCAGGCCGCTTGCAAGGAGCGAGGCAGGGAGCGAGAGGCGGCTTGCATCACGCCGCGGCCCGGTTCCGCCGGCGGCGCCACCAGCCCAGCGCGCCGAGCAGCAGGGGCGAGGCCGCCACCGGCGCGGCATTCACCGGCACGCTCACGACCTGTGGCCCGCCCTGCGGCCCCGCCGCGGCCACATCTTTCGGCGTGATCGCCTGCGTCTGCGTCGAATAGGCGATCATGTTGAACTCAAAGGCGGGCGTGCTGCTGCTGAACACCACCCGGTTGAACCCGCTTTCCTCCGCGAAGTTGAAGTTGGCGAAGTAGGTGCCGGTCGCCGCCTGGTTGCCAGCGGGGTTCCGGGTGATGTCGCGCCCGGTGACCTGCTCAACCATCCGGTCATTGTTATAGAAGGCCAGGCTGTTATAGCTGTCCACCGAGCCCCACATGATGCCAAAATACTGCTGGGTCCGCTCGTAGTTGATGCTGATTTCGCCGCGCGGCTGGGTGGAGAAGTAGTTGCCCGTCTCCAGTCCGGTCGGCGTCCAGGGCGCGGCGGTGATGCCGGCCACGTTGCCCATATAGATGCCGGAGGTGCCAGAGAACCGGATGGACCCGGCGCTGTCACCACTGCCGAAGCGCACCGCTTCCTGGCTGACCAGCCCGGGCTGCGTCCCCACGCCCAGGTCGAGCAGGTTGACCGTGCGCGACTGCAGCACGGTGGTCAGGCTGGTCGAGAGGGTCACCCCTTCATTCGCCTGCGCCTGCTGCGCGAGGCCCAACTGCCACGCCAGGGTGCACGGCCCCAGCGCCAGCCCCCATTTCCATTTGCTCCGCACCTGCCGTCACCTCTCCGGAATAGGAGGCCTCCGCCAATGGGGGCTCCGCCGGCCTGAAGGGCAAGCGGCGTGCCTCGCAGCCTGCGAGGGTCAGCGCAGGCTGCGCAGGGTCCGCTCCGCCTGGCGGCGCAGCGCCACCAGCATGGGCTGCACCACCGCGCCCGGGCGGAAGGCGCTGCCCAGTTCGCCCATGCCCACGCCCAGCACGAGCAGATGCGGCCGAAGCTGCGCGAGGCAGGGTGCCGGCTGCGAGACCAACCCGCCCGCCTCGGCCGGCTGGCAGGCGGGCAGCCCCTGGAGCAGCTGCCAGGCCTGGTCGGTGGCGAGGATGGCGCGGTTCAGCTCATCCATTTCATAGGTCGGAGTGGCGGCGCCGAGCCGCAGCACGCGGATTTCCGCGCCGATCTCGATGCGAAGGACGCGCAGGTCGTTGCGCGTCAGCCCGGCATCCAGGGTCTCGATAAGGCGCGCCACCCACAGCCGCAGCTCCGGAACCCCTGCCTGGGCCGGCGCCCAGGGAAGCGTCAGGGCGAGGCCCAGGACAAGGGCGCGCAGGGTCTTGGCCATCGCCGGCATCTCCAACCTTCCGCTCCTGCCCACGGGCGCGCCCGGAGGGGGGAGGCGCGTCCGGAAGGGCGTTGTCAGCGCCGATCCTTCAGAAGAACGCCCGGCGAGGCAAGGGAGACGTCACCTCCGGTTGGGTCGGCGCGGGCCGCGGCGCTACAGGATGTAGCGTGACAGATCGGCACTCGCGGCCAGCGGCGCGACCCGGTCACGGACCATGGCGGCGTCCACCGTCACCGACTCCCCGCGGCGGTCGCTGGCGTGGAAGCTGACATCCTCCAGCAGGCGCTCCAGCACGGTGGAGAGCCGCCGCGCGCCGATGTTCTCGACGCTGGCGTTGATCTCGGCTGCGAGGTCCGCCAGGGCGTCCACAGCACCTTCCTCGAAGCTCAATTCCACCCCTTCGGTCCTCATCAGCGCACTGGCCTGCTTGAGCAGCGAGTGCTCCGGCTCGGTCAGGATGCGGCGGAAGTCGTCGCGGGTCAGCGCCTTCAGTTCCACGCGGATGGGCAGGCGGCCCTGCAATTCGGGCAGCAGGTCCGACGGCTTGGCCAGATGGAATGCGCCCGAGGCCACGAACAAGATGAAGTCCGTCCGCACCGGGCCGTGCCGGGTGTTGACCGTGGTGCCCTCGATCAGCGGCAGCAGGTCGCGCTGAACGCCCTCGCGCGACACATCGCCGCCGCGGAAGCCGCCCTCGCCGGTGCGGGCGCAGATCTTGTCGATCTCGTCGAGGAAGACGATGCCGTTGTTCTCCGCGTTCTGCACGGCGGCGCGGGTCAGCGCCTCGCTGTCCAGCAGCTTGTCGGCCTCCTCGCGGATGAGGGCCTCGCGCGCGGCCTCCACCGTCATGCGGCGGGGCTTGGCGCGGCCACCGAACATCTTGCCCAGCATGTCCTGCATGTTCTGCATCTGGCCGGGGGGCATGCCGGGCATGTCCATCATTCCGATGGGCGTGCCCTGCGGCTCGCTCACCTGCACCTCGATCTCGCGGGATTCCAGCGTGCCCTCGCGCAGCATGCGGCGGAACTTCATGCGGGTCTCGCCGGACGCGCCCTCGCCCACCAGGGCGGAGATAATGCGCTCCTCGGCCTGGAGTTCGGCCTTGGCCTGCACGCCGCGGCGCGCCTGCTCGCGCGCCTGGAGGATGGCGGCCTCGACCAGGTCGCGCACGATGCTCTCCACGTCGCGGCCGACGTAGCCCACCTCGGTGAACTTCGTGGCCTCCACCTTCAGGAAGGGGGCGTTGGCCAGCCGCGCGAGGCGCCGCGCGATCTCGGTCTTGCCGCATCCGGTCGGGCCGATCATCAGGATGTTCTTCGGCACCACCTCTTCCTGCCAGGAATCCGGCAGCTGCTGGCGGCGCCAGCGGTTGCGAAGGGCAATGGCCACGGCGCGCTTCGCGTCGTTCTGGCCGATGATGAAGCGGTCCAGCTCGCTCACGATTTCGCGGGGCGAGAGGTTCACCGTTTCGATGGGGGCGATGTCGTTCATGCGGGCAACGTCTCCAGGATGAAGTTGCCATTGGTGTAGACGCAGATGTCGGCGGCGATCTTCATGGAGCGCCGGGCGATCTCCTCGGCCGAGAGCCCCTCCACCGTCATCAGCCCGCGCGCGGCCGCCAGCGCGTAATTGCCGCCGGAACCGATGCCGATCACGGCGTCCTCCGGCTCCAGGACGTCGCCATTGCCGGTCAGCAGCAGAGAACGGTCCTTGTCGGCGACGGCCAGCAGCGCCTCGAGGCGCCGCAGGTAGCGGTCGGTGCGCCAGTCCTTGGCCAGTTCCACGCAGGCGCGTTCCAGCTGGTCAGGGAAGCGTTCGAGCTTCGCTTCCAGCCGTTCCAGCAGGGTGAAGGCATCGGCCGTGGCGCCGGCGAAGCCGGTCAGCACGCGGCCCTGGGCGATGCGGCGCACCTTGCGCGCATTGCCCTTCACGACGGTCTGGCCCAGCGAGACCTGGCCATCGCCCGCCATCGCCACGCGGCCATCGCGCCGCACGCAGAGGATGGTGGTGCCGTGCCATCCGATCGGATCATGGGGTGTTTTCGACATGGCAGGGATGTGGCCCGTCCGCCGCGCTTCGGCAATGCGGCTTGCCCGATCGCATGACGGACCCGAACATCGCGCATCGAAGGAGAGTGTCGTGATGCTGCCCTGCCTCGCCCCGGCCGATTCGGAAGCGCTGCCCCTGCATGTGGTGAGGCCCGGCGAGTGGGAGGCGCTGACCGGCGCCGATTTCGCCCGCGCCACCGGCTTCGCGGCCAAGCCCGGCGAACTGGCGCTGCTGCCCGGCCCTGGTGGCCTGGCCGGCGCCCTGTTCGGCGCGCCAGAGGTGCCGCACGGCTTCGGCGCCCTGCCCTTCGCCCTGCCCGAGGGCACCACTTGGCGCGCCGAGGGCGCCGATATGGGTGATGTGACCTTGGGCTGGTGCCTCGGCGCCTATCGCTACACCCGCTTCAAGCCGGGCAAGCGCGCACCCTCGCGGCTGGCGGCCATGCCGGGCCATGAGGGTGCCGCGATCGAGGCCGCCGCCATCTGGCGCGCGCGGGACCTGATCAACACGCCCGCCAATCATCTTGGCCCCACCGAACTGGCCGCCGCCGTCGCGGAGGTGGGTATCGCGCATGGCGCGCGCGTGGAGATCATCGAGGGCGATGCCCTGGTCCAGGGCTTCCCCGCCATCGCCGCCGTGGGCCAAGGCAGCCCGCGCACGCCACGCGTCGCCGTCCTGGAATGGGGTGCGCCCGATGCGCCCCTGGTGGCGCTGTGCGGCAAGGGCGTGTGCTTTGACACGGGTGGGCTGGACCTCAAGCCCTCGTCGGCCATGCTGCGCATGAAGAAGGACATGGGCGGGGCCGCAGTGATGCTGGCGCTGGCCGAGACGTTGATGGCCGCGCGCGCCCCTATTCGCCTGCTGCTGCTGGTGGGCGCGGTGGAGAACAGCGTCTCCGGCCCTGCCTTCCGCCCGATGGACGTGATCCGCACCCGCAAGGGCCTGACGGTCGAGATCGGCAACACCGACGCCGAGGGCCGCCTTGTCCTGGCCGACCTGCTGACCTATGCCGCCGAATGCGGCCCGCGCCTGATCCTGGACGGCGCAACGCTGACCGGCGCGGCCCGGGTGGCCCTCGGCCCCGACCTGCCGGCCCTGTTCAGCAATGACGACGCCCTGGCCGGCGCGCTGCTGGAGGCGGGCGAGGCCGTGGCCGACCCGCTCTGGCGCCTGCCGCTGCACGCGCGCTATGCGTCCTGGCTGGAGAGCCCGGTCGCCGACCTGAACAACGTGGCCAGCAAGCCCCTGGGCGGCGCCATTGTCGCGGGCCTGTTCCTGCAGCGCTTCGTGCCGAGTGACATTCCGTGGGGACATCTGGATCTGTATGCCTGGAATGACACCACCCGCCCCGGCCGACCGGAAGGCGGGGAGGCCACCGGCCTGCGTGCCGCCCGCCACGGGGTGGGCCGCTACCTCCATTTCTGAGGTCGGCACCACGAAATCCAACGATTTTTTTAACGAGCGGTTGATGAATTACTTGCAATTTTCTACGCGCTGATCCCTACTCGCCCCACGACGGCAACCCTATGTGGACGCCATCGCTGTCACATTCCGCAAGCTTGGGGAGGGCCATCCCCCCAAGGCCTTGCCGGGAAAGGAAGGATGCCATGTCTGTCCACTCCAACCCCGACCAGCTGGTGGGCGTCCTGCGGGACACCATCGTGGCGCTGGTCCGCCGGGACGGGCCTGATCTTTCGGCCCGTCAGCTCGGGGTGTTCCTGACGGTCTATCTCAGCCCCGGTCCGCACACGGTGCGTGGCCTGGCGCATGAGCTGAACGTCTCCAAGCCCGCCATCACCCGCGCCCTGGACCGCCTGGGCGAGCTGGACCTGGCCCGCCGCAAGGTGGACCCGATGGACCGGCGCAGCGTGCTGGTGCAGCGGACGCTCAAGGGCTCGGTCTTCTTGCGCGACCTGCGGCAGACCATGGCCGAGGCCGAAGGCATCATCACCGAGATGCCGCTGCCCGACGCCGCCATCACAGCCGAGCTGGAAGGCACCGGCTACCGCTGAGACGCGGCCGCCGCAAGAGGGCAATCGCCCGATCAGGGGGCCCCAAACAGGGGCAGCCCTGATCGGAACTGGAAGCCTATTCCCCGGCTTCGATCCGCTTGCCGCTCTCGCCGTCGAAAACGTGCAGCGCGTCGAGCGGGATGATCACGTTCAGCGACCCGTCGCTGTAGCCGCTGCCGGGCAGCTTGGCCGTGACCTCGGTGCCATCCTGCAGCCGAGCGTGGAGCACGCTCTCACCCCCCAACGGCTCCACCAGTTCAACCTGGAGTTCCAGGCCACCCTGGCCCGGGCTGAGGTGCTCCGGCCGCACGCCGATGGTCAGCTTACGCCCGGCGGGCCCCGCCCGCGGGCCGTCATGGAAAGGCAGAACGAGGCTGCTGGCGTCAAGCCGCGCGGCATGGCCGCCGGGTTCCAGCGTCGCGGGGAAGAGGTTCATCGCGGGGCTGCCGATGAAGCTCGCCACATAGGTGTCGGCCGGACGGGCCCAGATTTCCATGGGCGTTGCGATCTGCGCGGCGCGGCCGGCATGCATCACCACCAGCCGGTCGCCCAGGGTCATCGCCTCCACCTGGTCATGCGTGACGAACAGCGAGGTGACGCCGAGGCGCTTCTGCAGGCGGCGGATTTCGGCGCGCATCTGCACGCGCAGCTTGGCGTCGAGGTTGGACAGCGGCTCGTCGAACAGGAACAGCTTGGGCTCGCGCACGATGGCACGTCCCATAGCCACGCGCTGCCGCTGGCCGCCCGAGAGCTGCTTCGGCCGGCGGTCCAGCAGGGCCTCGATGCCCAGGAGCGTCGCCGTTTCGTGCACGCGCTGGATGATCTTGTCCTTGGGCAGCCCGCGGATCTTCAGGCCATAGGCCATGTTGTCGAAGACGGTCATGTGCGGATAGAGCGCGTAGTTCTGGAACACCATCGCGACATCGCGCTCGGCCGGCTCCAGCGGCGTCACGTCCCGCCCGGCGATGTCCACGCGGCCGGAGGTCGCGAATTCCAGCCCCGCCACGATGCGCAGCAGGGTGGACTTGCCGCAGCCCGAGGCGCCCACGATGACGATCATCTCGCCATCTGCCACGGTCAGGTCGATGCCGTGCAGCACCTGCACCGGCCCGAAGGATTTCTGCACGCCGCGCAGGTTCAGGGTGGCCATGTTACGTCTCTGTCCCAATCACTTCTTGGTGCCAATCACTTTTCAGTGCCAATCACTTTTCAGTGTCCGTCAGGCCCTTCACGAACCAGCGCTGCATGATGATGACGATGGCGACCGGCGGCAGCAGGGCCAGCACAGTGGTCGCCATCACGATGTTCCATTCGGTGTCGGCCTCCGCCCCCAGCATCTTCACGATGCCGATGATGATGGTCTCCACATCGCTGCTGGTCGTGATCAGCAGCGGCCAGAGATACTGGTTCCAGCCATAGACGAAGAGGATGACGAAAAGCGCCGCGATGTTCGTCACCGACAGCGGCATCAGGATGTCCTTGAAGAAGCGCAGCGGCCCCGCGCCGTCGATCTTGGCGGCCTCGACCAGCTCGTCCGGGATGGTCAGGAAGAACTGGCGGAACAGCAGCGTCGCAGTGGCCGAGGCGATCAGCGGGATGATCAGCCCCTGGTAGGTGTTCACCATGCCGAGGTCGCTCACCACCTGGAAGGTGGGGAAGATGCGCACCTCCACCGGCAGCATCAGCGTGATGAAGATCGCCCAGAAGCACAGCATCCGCCCCGGGAAGGAGAAGAAGGCCACGGCATAGGCGGAGGTGATCGAGATCGCGATCTTGCCCACCGTGATCAGCAGCGCCATCACCGCGCTGTTGAACATCATGGTCGAGACGGGGACGGAGGCGCGACGGGTGTTCCCCTCGCTCCAGGCCGTCATGTAGTTGTTCCAGGCCTCGGTGCCGGGCCAGAGCGGCACGTCGCCGCGGCCGATGGTGGCGGCATCATGCGTGGAACCCATCAGCACCAGCCAAATGGGCAGCGCGAACAGCACCACACCGAGCAGCAGGATGATGTGGGTCGTGAAGTCCGCTGCGCGGTAGCGCCGGCGCGGCGCGGCGGCCGGGATGTTGTCCTCGAGCGGGATGGGGGCCGCGATAGCGGGCTGGGCCATGGAAGGCTGGGCTTGCGACATCAGTAGTGCACCCTGCGTTCGATGAAGCGGAACTGCACCAGCGTCAGCGCCATCACCGCGATCATCAGCACCACCGACTGCGCGGCGGAGGAGCCGAGGTCGAGGTTCACCCGGCCGTCGATATAGGCGCGGTAGATCAGCGTCTGCGTGGCGTTGCCGGGCCCGCCACCGGTCAGCGCGTCGATGATGCCGAAGGTATCGAAGACGGCCGAGGTGATGTTGATCACGAGCAGGAAGAAGGTGGTGGGCGAGAGCAGCGGGAAGATCACGGTCCAGAACCGCCGCACAGGGCTCGCGCCATCGATGGCCGCCGCCTCCAGCACGGATTTCGGGATGGATTGCAGCCCCGCGAGGAAGAAGAGGAAGTTGTAGGAGACCTGCTTCCATGCCGCCGCCAGGATGACGACGAGCATCGCTTGGTCGCCGTTCAGCCGGTAGTCCCAGGCAAAGCCGGCGCGGTTCAGCGCCTGGCCGATGAGCCCGAGGTTCGGGTGGAACAGGAAGATGTAAAGCACCGCCGCGATGGCCGGCGCCACCGCATAGGGCCAGATCAGCAGGGTACGGTAGGTGGCGCGGCCGCGGATGTGCCGGTCCGCCAGCACCGCCAGCAGCAGCGCCACGGCCATGGCCAGGAAGGTGACCCAGGAGGAGAACCAGATCGTGTTCCACACCACCTGCAGGTAACGCTCGTCGGCGAAGAGTTCCTGGAAGTTCTCCAGCCCCACGAACACCACGGAGATGCCGAAGGCATCCTGCCGCAGGAAGGAATATCGGATGGCCTCGGCGGCCGGCCAGAAGAAGAAGATGGCCGTGATGATCAATTGCGGCGCCAGCAGCAGATAGGGCAGCAACTTGTTGCCGAAGATGACTTTGCGCCGCATGGACCTCACCGGACAGAAGAAGGGGGGCGGTGATGCCGCCCCCCGGGTTGTTGTGCCTCAGCGGCGGTTGGCGCGCTCGAAGTTGCGCAGCACCACGTCGGCGCGGCGGTTCGCGTTGGCCAGAAGGGTGGCGGTGTCCTTCTGCCCCTGGAAGCCACCCTCCAGCTCTTCCTGGATGATGTTGCGGATCTCGACGAAGCCGCCCAGGCGGAAGCCCTGGCTGTTCGGCGTCGGCGCCGCGCGGGAGAGCTGGGTGATGGCGGCGTCGGCACCCGGGTTCTGGGTGTAGAAGCCCTCGGCCTTCGCGGATTCGAAGGCGGCCAGGGTCAGGGGAACATAGCCCGTGACCTTGTGCCACCACTTGTCCTGCTCCACGTCGGAGATGAAGCGGTAGAACTCCGCCACGCCGCGATACTCGGCCGCGGTGCGGTTGCGCGCGGTCAGCGTCCAGAGGCTCGCGCCGCCGATCACGCCGTTCTTCGGGCTGGTCGTCACGTCGCCATGGTGCGGCAGCACCACCGAGGCCCAGCGGAACTGCGCCTCGCGCTGCACCGCCGCGCGGCCGGCGGAGGAGTTGAAGCTGATCGCCGCCTTGCCCGCCGGGAAGGCCGCGCCGCCGCCGCCGTCACGCCCGCCATAAGTGAACAGCCCGTCGCGCTGCATCGCCAGCAGCATCTCGGTCTGCTTGGCGAAGAACGGGGCGTTCAGGTTCATCTGAGCGTCCAGGCCCTCGAAGCCGTTCGCCTTGGTGGCGAGGCCGACATCGTGGATGGACGACTGCTGCTCATACATCACCCAGGTCGGCCAGGCGGTGGTGACCGCCATCTCAGCCGCGTTGCGGGCCTTGATCGCCTGCGCCGCGGTGCGCACCTCGGCCCAGGTCTTGGGCAGCTCGGTGGTGGACAGGCCCGCGCGTGCGAAGGCGTCCAGGTTGATCCACATCACCGCCGAGGAGGAGTTGTGCGGCATGGACACCAGGCGGCCCTGCGTGTCGCTGTAATAGCCGCGCACGCCGGCGAGATATCGCTCGGGGTTCAGCTCGATGCCGGCCTCGCCCAGCAGCTCGAAGGTGGGGCGGATGGCGGGGCCCGCGCCCATCATGGTCGCGGTCCCCACCTCGAACACCTGCGCGATGTGCGGCGGCGTGCCAGCGCGCCAGGCGGCGATGGCGCCGGTCATCACCTCGACATACGAACCGCGGAAGGTGGCGACGACGCGAAACCGATCCTGGCTGTCGTTGAAGCGCTGCACCTGCTCGGCAACACGCTCGCCCAGCGCGCCACCAAGCCCATACCAGAACTGGATTTCGGTGCGGCCGCCGGCGCCGGTCTGGGCACGGGCGGAGGGGGCGATGAACGGAACGGCGAGTGCGCCGGCGGAACCGGCGAGAAGGGAACGGCGAAGCATGAAGGGCTCTCCCAAGCGTTTATCGTGGGGGGCGGCTACACGCGTGGCGTGACCCCTGCATTGCATTTTTATTGCATTTCGATGAAGCAGATCAACCGGCGATAAGTTGGGCGTACAAGTCCGGGTCGGTGGCGCCCTCGGTGCCGAAGACCAGCACCCGGCTGTCCGGCCCAAGGCCCAGCCCGGCCCGGGCCCGCCCGTCCGCCAGTGCCGATTCGAGGGCGATCAGGCCCGCCACGGCACTCTCCCCCGCCTCGATCCCCTGGGCGGCCAGGGCGCGCATCGCGGGCGGCACCGCCGCATCGGGCACGGCCATGAAGGCGAAGGCGCCCCGCTCCAGCTCTTGCCAGGCCAGCAGCGAAGGCTCGCCACAGGCCAGCCCCGCCATGATGGTGTCGAGCGCGCCTGTCACGGTGGTCATTTCGCCGGCCGCCGCGCTCTCCAGAAGGCAGGCGGCCGCTTCGGGCTCGGCCACGATCAACCGCCCGCCCGGGGCCTGGTGGCGCAGCTGCACCGACGCGGCCGCCGCCACGCCGCCGACGCCGCCGGGCACGAAGACATGCGTGGGTGGTACGGGCATCTGGGACAGCGCCTCCTCCGCCATCAGCCGGTAGCCCTGCATCACGTCACGCGGGGGCTCGGTGTAGCCGGGGTAGGAGGTGTCGCTGATGACGAACCAGCCATGCTCGTCGGCCGCGCGCTGGGCGGCGCGCACACTGTCGTCGTAGTTGCCGGGCACCTCGCGCACTTCGGCGCCATAGGCCGCGATGGCGTCGCGCCGGCCCTGGGACACATTCTCATGCACGAAAATCACGCAGCGCGCTCCGAAGCGCTGCGCCCCCCAGGCCACCGAGCGGCCATGGTTGCCATCGGTCGCGCAGGTGACGGTGATCTGTTCCGTGGCATGGGCGTACTGGCCGGATTCGAGCGCCGCGCCATTGGCATTGTTGGCCGTGCCGCGCCGCGCCAGCTCCTGCCCCAGCAGCCGCGCCACGGCATAGGCCCCGCCCAGCGCCTTGAAGCTGCGCAGGCCGAAGCGGGCGCTCTCGTCCTTGTAGTGGACGCTGGCCACGCCCGATACGGCGATGGCGTGCAGCGGCGTGGGTGCGTAGCCCGGCCAGGCGGTGATCTCGGCGCGGGCGCGGCGATAGCCGCCCTCGGGAAGGACGATGATGCCGGGGGTGCCCTGGTGGGCGTTCAATACGAGACGATGCATGACGCGCAGCTTGGCGGGGCGGACGCCGCGGGGCAATCTCCGCAGGATGCACATCACCATTCTCGGCGGCGGGGGCTTTCTGGGGCGCAAGCTGGCGCAGCGCCTGGTGGACGGCGCCCTGCCCGGATGCACCGGCCTGACCCTGTTCGACCTGCACGCCCCCGCGCCCCTGGAAGCCCCCTTCCCCGTTCGCCGCCTGGGCGGCGACGTGGCGGACCCCGCGCAGGTCAAGGCCGCCATCCCGCCTGGCACCGGCCTGGTGGTGCACCTGGCCGCGGTGGTGAGTGCCGCGGCCGAGGCGGATTTCGACCTGGGCATGCGGGTGAACCTGCACGGCACGTTGGCCGTCATAGAGGCCTGCCGCGCCCTGCCCGCCCCGCCCCGCGTGCTGTTCACCTCCAGCGTGGCGAGCTTCGGCGGCGGCCAGGGTGCCAACCTGCCCGACGATGCCCGCCAGCTTCCCGCCAATTCCTACGGCGCGCAGAAGGCGGCGGCCGAGCTGTTCCTGCAGGACGCGACCCGGCGCGGCTTCCTGGACGCCGTCTCCATCCGCCTGCCCACCGTCATCATCCGCCCCGGGCGGCCGAACAAGGCAGCGAGTTCCTTCGTCTCTTCCATCCTGCGCGAGCCGCTGCTGGGGCTGGAGACGCCGCTGCCCGTGCCGGAGGATTTCGCGGTGTGGGTCTGCTCGCCCCGCCGCGCGGTGGACTGGCTGCTGCACGCCGCCACGATGGACACCTCCTCCATGGGCGTGGACCGCGGCGTGAACCCGCCGGGGCTGTCGGTCACGGTGCGCGAGATGCTGGCCGCCCTATCTCCCGCCGAGCGCGCGCGGGTGCAGACGGTGCCCGATGCGGGGGTCGAGACCATCATGGGCGGCTGGCCCGCCAGCTTCACCGCCGAGCGCGCCCACGCCCTGGGTTTCGCCGAGCAGGAGGGCGTGCTGGACATCCTGGCCGCCTTCCGCGAGGACGACCTGGCCGCCACCCGCGCCGAGCGCGGGCTGTGACGGACCTTACCCACGTCGTCCTGGGGGACGGCCCGAAGCGCGTCGCGCCCTTCAGCCACGCCGTCCGCGCCGGGGATTTCCTCTTCGTCACCGGCCAGATGCCGACTGACCCCGCCGACAACACGCGCTGCGTGCCGGGCGGCGTGGA
>JBHYDO010000102.1:0-14084 GCA_051860645.1 Roseococcus sp. | reverse complement strand
CGGTGACCGCGGCGCCGGTGCGCCGGGCGATGGCGAAGGCCAGGTCGCGGGCGGCGGCCGCGCCGGGGGTATCGTCGAGGACGAGCAGGATGGAAGCGATCATGGTCCTACGTTGCCGTCGCCATGCGCCGCGCGCAATACAGGCTTGGTTTGACTTTCATGAATGTCGCGGTCACCTTGCGGCCATGGCTCCCATCGGCACATCCGCCTACAGCGGCCCCTGCGCGCGTCACGGCTCCGGCCGCCTGACGCGTCCGGCGCTGCTCGGCCTGCTGCCGGTGCTGCTGATGCCCGATCCACGCGGTGGCAAACGCGGCTGACTGCCGCGACTCGCGAACTGCCCCGGAATTCTGGATCAAAAGGGGGCGCCGCCGTGCGCCCATATCATCATGTCCGCCTTTCTCAGTGCGCGCCCCGTGGCGCCCCGCAACCCCTTCGCACTCTTCGTGGGGGCGGCAACCTGTGCCTTCGCCGGCGTCTGGATGACCACGCCGCTCGCCGCCATCCTGCTCACCGAGGCCGGCGTCTCGCCCGCGCTGGTGGGGCTCTATGCCGCCATGGTGTGGGGCGCGGCGCTGGCCGTCGCCCCCGCCACCCCCTGGCTCGCGGGCTGGGTGGGCGGCGCCTTCGCGCTGCACCGCCTGGCCGGGGGGCTGGCCGTGCTCGCCCTGCTGGGGCTGGGCTTCGACCCGCCGCTGTGGCTGTGGTTCGTGCTGGGCGCCGTGCTGGGCGTCGGCGCCTGCCTGACCTGGACAACGTCCGACGCCATCGCCGCGGCCCTGGCGCCCGAGGGGCAGGAGGGGCGGTCGCTCGGCCTCTACCAGACCTTCGTCTCGGCTGCGATCGGCGGTGGGCCGGCGGTCCTGTTGCTGACCGGGGTCCATCCCTCCGCCTTCTTCGCCGCGGCGGCCATCCTCGCCTTCGGCCTGCTGCTGGGCGCGCCCCTGCGCGACCCGCCGGGCACCATGCCGCGCCGCATGCGCCTCACCTTCGACCGGCTGCGGCCGGTGCTGTGGGTGCTGGCAGCGCCGGCCGGGGCCGCGGCGCTGTGCGGCGCGCTGGAGGCCGCGGCGGGTTCGGTGTTTCCGGTGCAGGGCCTCGCACTCGGCATGACGGCGGCGGCGGCGGCGGCCATCGTCATCGCGTCGGGCTTCGGCAATGTGCTCGCGCAATACCCGGTGGGCTGGGTGACCGACCGGCTGGGAGCGCACACCGCACTGGCCGGCTGCGCCGTGGCGGTCGCCATCGCTTCGCTGGCCTGGCCGCTGCTGGCGCCGGGCTGGGGCGTGTGGCCGCTGCTGGCCGTCTGGGGCGGTGCCGCGGGCGCCATCTACACGCTGGGCATGGTGCGCGCCGTGCAGCGCCTGGCCGGGCCCACGCGGGCCTTGGGCATGGCGGGGCTGAACACCGCCTACCTGGCGGGGGGTGCCCTGGGGGCGCCGGCCTCGGGTATCATGCTGGAGACGCTGCCCGCATGGGGCCTGCCGGTGGCCCTGGCGCTGGTGGCGCTCGCGGGCGGCCTGGCCCTGGCCCGAACTGCGCTGCGCCACGGAGGGTGATCACTTGCTGAGGCAGTTCGCCGCCTGCTACCGGCCGCACAAGAAGCTGCTTCTGCTCGACTTCGGCTGCGCGGCGCTGTCGGGGATGCTCGAACTCGGCTTCCCCATGGCGGTGCGCGCCTTCATCGACCACCTGCTGCCGCAGCAGGACATGCAACTGATTGCGCTGGCGGTGGTCGGGCTGCTGGCCGTCTACCTCGCCAATGCCGCGCTGATGGCGATCGTCACCTATTACGGTCATGTGCTGGGCATCGCCATCGAGACGCGGCTGCGCGCGCGCGCCTTCGACCATTTGATGAAGCTCTCCTTCCGCTTCTACGACAACCAGAAGACCGGGCACCTGGTCGGCCGTGTGACCAAGAACCTGGAGGACATCGGCGAGGTCGCGCATCACGGCCCCGAGGATGTGCTGATCGCGGTGCTGACCTTCGCCGGCGCCTTCGCCCTGATGCTGGTGGTCAGCCCCACGCTGGCGCTGATCACCGCGCTGATCGTGCCGGCCGTGGCCTGGGTGGTGGCGCATTATGGGGGGCGGATGACGCTGAACTGGCAGGCGCAGTTCGGCCGCGTGGGCGCCTTCAACGCGCGCATCGAGGAGGCCGTGGGCGGCATCCGCGTGGTGAAGGCCTTCGGCCGCGAGGCGCATGAGCGCGCGCTGTTCGACGCCGACAACGCGAAGTACCGCGACACCAAGCTGGATGCCTACCGCATCATGGCGATCAGCCAGACGCTGAACTACCTCGGCATGCGGCTGGTGCAGGTGGTGGTGATGCTGGCCGGCGCCGTGCTGATCGTGCGCGGGGAACTCACCATCGGGGATTTCGTGGCCTTCCTGCTGCTGGTGGGCGTGTTCTACCGGCCGCTCGACAAGATCAACGCCGTGATCGAGACCTACCCCAAGGGCATCGCGGGCTTCCGCAGCTTTCTCGATTTGATGGCGACGGAGCCCGACATCACCGACCGGCCGGGCGCCACCGATGTGGGCAAGCTGCGCGGCGAGGTGCGCTTCGAGGGCGTGCATTTCGGCTACACGCCGGACCGCCCCCTGCTGCGCAGGCTGGACCTGCACATCCCGGCCGGGCGCACGGTGGCGCTGGTCGGCCCGTCCGGAGCGGGCAAGACCACCATCTGCTCGCTGCTGCCGCGCTTCTACGAGGTGACGGGCGGGCGCATCACCATCGACGGCACCGACATCCGCGACATGACGCAGGAGAGCCTGCGCGCCAACATCGGCATCGTGCAGCAGGATGTGTTCCTGTTCGCCGGCACGCTGCGGCAGAACATCGCCTATGGGCGCCTGGGTGCGAACGACGCCGAGATCATGCTCGCCGCCCGACGCGCGCGGCTGGACGAGGTGATCGCCGAGATGCCCGACGGCCTGGATACGCTGATCGGCGAGCGCGGCGTGAAGCTCTCCGGCGGGCAGAAGCAGCGCCTGGCGATTGCGCGCATCTTTCTGAAGAACCCGCCCATCCTGATCCTGGACGAAGCGACCTCCGCCCTCGACACCGTGACCGAGGCCGCCATCCAGCAGGCGTTGGCCGAACTGGCCGCGGGGCGCACGACCCTGGTCATCGCGCACCGCCTGGGCACCATCCGCAACGCCGACCGCATCGTGGTGGTGACGGAGCGGGGGATCGAGGAGGAAGGCACCCATGCCGACCTCGTCGGCGCGGGCGGGGTCTACGCCGGGCTGCACCGGGCGCAGGCGCCGGGTTAGGCCTCCCGCGCCCGCGCGCCGATCAAACGCCCCCGCAGCGCACGCGACAGCGCATCGATCGCCGCCACCGTCACCAGGATCAGGAGGATGATCGTCGCCACCTCCTGCCTGGCGCTGATCAGCATGCGGTCCATCCGGAAGAAGCCGATGCCGCCCGCGCCGACCACGCCCAGGATGGTCGCCGACCGCACGTTGGATTCCAGGAAGTAGAGGCTGTTCGCCAGCAGCACCGGCATCACCTGCGGCAGCACGCCGAACAGGATGGCCTGTACGCGCCCCGCACCGGTGGCGCGCACGCCGCGCACCTGCTCGCGGTCGGTGTTCTCGATGGCTTCCGCATAAAGCTTGGTGAGCACGCCCGTGTCGTTCATCGCAATGGCGAGGATGCCGGCAAACGGTCCCAGCCCCACGATGCTGACGAAGAAGATGGCCCAGACCAGGCTGTCCAGCCCGCGCACCACGTCGCTCGACCGCCGCACCAGGAAGCGCACCGGCCCGATGGGCATGACGTTGCGCGCCCCCATCAGCGCCAGCGGCACCGCCAGGACGGAGGCCACGAGCGTGCCGAGGAAGGCCATGGCCAGCGTCTCGCCGATGCCTCGGACATATTGCCAGAAGAACTCGGTGATGACGGGCGGCATCATCATCAGGAAGACGCCGCCGAGCCGGGACATGCCGTCCATCAGCCGCGCCGGCGTGACCTCCAGCGCGTGCAACCCCCAGAGGAACAGTGCAAACGCCAGCACGGCCAGCAGCGCGCGCCGCCACAGGCCGAGGCCGCGCGGCGGGAACAGCTCCGGTCGGCGCTGCCGCCAGCTTTGCACGCCACTCACAGCGCGCGCAGCCCGTCGCGGCCGATGACGCGCCCACGCGCCCAGCCGCAGATCGTGTCGATCACGATCACGGCGGCGATGAGCATGAGGGCGATGGCCGAGATGTCCGTGTGGTCGAAATTCTTGATGGCGGCATACAGTTCCTGCCCGATGCCGCCCGCGCCCACGAAGCCCAGCACGGAGGCCGCGCGCACGTTGATCTCCAACCGCAGCAGCCCGTAGGACAGATAATCCGGCGCCAGTTGCGGCGTTGCGCCATAGACCATGGTCTGCGCCCAGCCCGCGCCGGTGGCGCGCACGCCGCGCAGCGGTTCGGCATCCGCATTCTCGGCGACATCGGCGAAGAGCTTGCCGAGCGCGCCGAAGGAATGCAGCGCGATGGCCAGCAAACCGGCCAGCGGACCGATGCCGAAGGCGAAGACGAACAGCACGGCGAAGACCAGTTCCGGCACGGTGCGCGCCACCTCCAGCACCCGCCGCGCAGCCACGCCCACCCAGGGCGCCGGCGTCAGGTTCCGCGCTGCCAGGAAGGAGAAGACATAGGCGAAGGCCGCACCAAAGGCCGTGGCGTAGAGCGCGATCAGCACCGTCTCGCCCAGCGCGGCCAGCCAGCCCCAGCCATTCCAGTACCAGCGCGCCAGGTCGGCG
This sequence comes from Roseococcus sp., assembly GCA_051860645.1. Taxonomy (GTDB): domain Bacteria; phylum Pseudomonadota; class Alphaproteobacteria; order Acetobacterales; family Acetobacteraceae; genus Roseococcus. Next base: position 9,324 of record JBHYDO010000102.1, on the reverse strand, counting down.
CCGAGCGTGTCCCAGGCGAGGCTCGGCACCATGCGGCCGAAGTAGGAGCCGAAGCGCGGCAGGCGTTCCCACAGCAGGCCGAGATCGACCTCGCCCAGCCAGCCCGACGCCACCACCAGCACCGCCAGCACCAGCCCGCCCAAAAGCCATTGCCGGCGCTGCGCGCGGCGATGCGCGCGCCAAGCGGCGGCGAAGGGCGCGCGATGCGGCGGCGGGGCGAAGGTCGCGCCATCCGCCACGCTCAATGCACCTCCTCGAGCGCGCCGTGGGTGCCGTAGATTTGCGCCAGCGTGGCGTCATCCAGGCCCGACACCGGCCCGTCATAGACCACGCGCCCGGCGGCAAGTGCGATGGCGCGGTCGCAATAGCTGCGCGCCAGCGGCACGGAATGCAGGTTGCACAGCACGGTGATGCCGCGCTCGCGGTTGATCTGCCGCAGCGCGTCCATCACCGCCTGGGAATTCACGGGGTCGAGGCTCGCCACCGGCTCGTCGGCCAGGATGATCCGCGGCTCCTGCACCAGGGCGCGCGCGATGGCGACGCGCTGCTGCTGCCCACCGGAAAGCTGATCTGCGCGCTTCAGCGCATGGGTATCCATGCCCAGGGCGGCCAGCGCATCCAGCGCGATGTCGCGCTCGCGGTCAGAGAACAGGCCGAACAGCTTGGGCAGGCGGGGCGCATGCGCCAGCCGCCCGGTCAGCACATTGGTCAGCACCGAGAGGCGGCCCACCAGGTTGAAGCGCTGGAAGATCATGGCGCTCTCGCGCCGCCATTCCAGCAGCGCGCGGCCGCGCAGCTTCGCGATGTCGCGCCCGCCATACAGGATCTCCCCCTCGGAGGGGTCGATCAGACGGTTGATCATGTTCAGCAGGGTGGACTTCCCGGCGCCGGAGCGGCCGAGCACCGCCACCATCTCGCCATCCGCCACCGCGACGGACACATGGTCCACCGCGACGGCCTTGTCGAAGCGGCGGACGACGCCGCGCAGTTCCAGCATCGTCCGCGCGCCCCGGATCAGCGGCGCGCGCGTTCGGCGGCGCGCAGTTCGATGAAGGGCTGGTAGGCGGCGGGCGAGACGAGGCCGATGCCGCCGAACACGTTGCGGCTCACCACTTCCCAGGCGGCCGGGTCGTTCCAGCGCATGTTCACGAGGCACTCGCTCATCTTCGCGCGCATCTCGGCGGGGTAGCTGAGGCGCGTGGTGAAGGGCGCGTTCGGGATCAGCGGGCTTTCGTAGATGAAGCGGATGTCTTCCAGCTTGATCGTGCCCGCGCCGGCGGCGCGCACATGGGCACCGGCCCGCGGCGAGTAGTACCAGCCCGTCGTCGCATCCAGGCGGCCCTGCACCACCGAGACCATGCCGTTGTCGTGCGAGCCGGTCTGAACCATGCGGCTGAAGTAGTTGGTCTGGTTGCGCTCGTTCACCCAGCCCTGCTCGCGGAAGAACTGCATGGGCAGCACGTAGCCCGAGGTGGAGGTGGGCGTGGCCCAGCCCATCGAGCGGCCGCGCAGGTCTTCCAGGGTGCGGATCGGGCTGTCGGCGCGCACGATGATGACCCAGCGATAGCCCATGTCGCCGTCGCGCGAGATGTCCACGGCCACCGGCGTCACGTCGCCGCGGGTCATGTCGTGGATGATCGCGTATTGCGAGGGGCCGTACCAGGCGAGGTGCACGTCGCCCTGCACCATCGCCTCGATCATCGCGGAGTAGTCGTTGCTCACACGCACGGTCACGCGCTCGATGCCCATGCAGCGGGCCAGGTAGGGGCCCATGGGGGCCCAGCGCAGGCTGCCTTCCTGCTGGTTCTCGCCGGAGGCGACGCCGAAGGTGATGTGGCGGAATTGCTGGCGCCAGTCCGCGGCGGCGGGCGCGGCGGCCGGCGCCTGGGCGGCGATGGGGGCGGCGAAGCCGAGCGCGATGGCTGCGGCGAGGAGGAAGGCCTTCATGGGTGTGCTCCAACAGGGAGCCGCACCAACTAGGTGGCTTGAAAGACCTGGATGTGACAACCCAAGGAAGCTTCCAAGACGCTACCCCGCCAGGAACTCCCGCAGCACCCGCACCACCTCGGCCGGCGCCTCCTCCATCGGCACATGGCCGACACCCTCCAGCACCACGCGGCGGGAATCGGGCAGCACGCGCAGGTAGTCCTCGGCATTGGTCAGCGGCACCATGCGGTCCTGCGCGCCCCAGAGCAGCAGGGTGGGGGACTGGATGCGCGCCAGGAGCGGCCCGGGCGGCACAAGGACATGCTGGCCCACGCGGTCCAGGATGGCCCGGCGCACGCCCGGGGCGATCATCATGGCGTGGTAGCGCTCGACCAGCGCCTCCGTCATGGCGGTGGGGTCGGCATAGGCGGGCGCCATGCCGCCCTTCACCATGAAGCGCGGCAGGGTGTAGGGCAGCGCCCGCATGAGCAGCGGCACGCGCGGCGTGCGGTTGTAATCGATGCCGGGCGAGGCGAAGCCATCCGGCGCCATCAGCACCAGACGCGCCACCCGCTCAGGCCGGGCGGCGGCGAAGCTCCAGGCGATGCGCCCGCCCATGGAACTGCCGACCAGATGCACCCGATCCAGCCCCAGCCGGTCCAGCAGGGCCGCGATCACGACATGGGCGCGGGCGTCGGTGTAGTCGCCGGTGGGGTCGGCGCCGGTCAGGCCGAAGCCGGGCAGGTCGATGCGCAGCACGCGGAAGCGGTCTTCCAGCCCCGGCGCCACGTCGTCCCAAGTGTGCAGGGAAGAGCCGAAGCCGTGCAGCAGCAGGATGGCGGGGGCCTCGCGCGGGCCGGTGTCGCGCAGGTGCAGGCGCAGGCCTTCCACCTCCACGAAGGTCGAGGGCGGCGCGGCCCAGCGTTCCTCCAGCGCGCCGCGGCGGCCATCGGGCGTATAGAGCCAGATGGCCAGGCCCAGCAGGACCACCAGCAGGCCGATGAGAATCCACATCATGACGCGCAGCAGCATGGGTGCAACCGACGCCATTCCGGCGCGGATGTCCAGCCGGTCACTTGCCCGAATAGAGCCGGACCAGCCACCGCGGCGGCACGCCCAGGAACCACAGCGACAGGACACAGAGGTTCCGCGCGGAGCGCCGTCGCCAGCCCTCACGCCGCCAGCGCGCGGCGGAGGTGATGGCCTGCGCCGGCATGGCCGCCAGCCGCGCGCGGCCGAGGCGGCGCACGAGGTCCACATCCTCCATGAGCGGCAGCGGCCGGAACCCGCCCACCAGCGCATAGAGGTCGCGATGGATCAGCAGCCCCTGGTCCCCATAGGGCAGGGCCAGCACACGGCTGCGCCAGGCGACGGCGCGTTCCAGGCGCCGGGCCTGAGGCGCGTCATCGTCCAGCGCAAAGGCGAAATGGTGGGCGCGTCCGCGCTCGGCCAGGGCGCGCGCCACGTCCGCCCCCCAGCCCTCGCCCAGCCGTGTGTCGGCGTGCAGGAACAGGAGCCAGTCGCCCCGCGCCGCCCGGGCCCCGGCGGCGCATTGCGGCCCACGGCCGCGCGGGGCGTGGACCAGGCGGGCGGGCGGCGCGGTCTCCGGCGGCGTGGCACTTCCGCCATCGGCCAGGATCACCTCGCCCACGCCCGCCGCCTGCAGCTGGACCAGCAGCGCCGCCAGCGACGGACCCGCGTTCAGCACCGGCACCACGACCGAAACAGACGCGAGGCGCATATGTCGTCCTTGACCCAGGCTCCCCCACCCCACAGCTTCGCCACAGCGCGAAGAGGAGGCAGGACCATGCCCGATACTGGCCGTTTTCCGATCCTGCACAAAGGCCGCGGCGCCGTCTCCAACCCCGGCGTGCGCTTCGAGAGCACGGTGCGCGAGGCCTTCGACGATGGCTGGGCCACGCTGACGGAGGACATGCCGCCACTGCGCACCACCCTGACGCGCGAGGCCGCGAAATCCGCACTGAATTACAACGACAGCCCGGACCTGACCTTCGACCGTTCGCTCAACCCCTATCGCGGCTGCGAGCATGGCTGCGTCTACTGCTTCGCGCGGCCGAGCCACGCCTATGTGGGGCTCTCGCCCGGCCTCGATTTCGAGACGCAGCTGCTCTTCAAGCCCGACCTGCCGGAGCTGCTGGCCAAGGAATTGTCCAGGCCCGGCTACGTGCCGCGCGTGGTGACGCTCGGCGCCAACACCGACCCCTACCAGCCCATCGAGCGCACCACGAACCTCACGCGCCGCACCCTGGAGGTGCTGGAACGCTTCGGCCACCCCGTCAGCATCGTCACCAAGGGCGCGGGCGTGCTGCGCGACATGGACATCCTGACGCGCATGGCGAAGCTCGACCTGGTGCGCGTCTGCATGTCCGTCACCACGCTGGACGCCAAGCTGGCCCGCGCCATGGAGCCCCGCGCCGCCAGCCCCGCGCGGCGGCTGGAGGCCATCCGCCACCTCACCGCGCAGGGCGTGCCGGTGGCGGTGCTGGCAGCGCCCATGATCCCGGGCATCAATGACGCGGAGCTCGAACGCATCCTGGAGGCGAGTGCCGCCGCCGGCGCCGGCATGGCCGGCTATGTGCTGCTGCGCCTGCCGCTGGAACTCCGCCAGATCTTCGAGGAATGGCTGCACCAGCACTACCCCGACCGCGCCGCCCGCGTGCTGGCCCTGGTGCGCCAGACCCGCGGCGGCAAGCTCTACGACGCCGATTTCGAACGCCGCCAGACGGGCGAGGGCGCCTATGCCCAGATGCTCGGCCAGCGCTTCGCCAACGCCGTGCGGCGCCTCGGCCTCGAACGCCGCGCCGAGACCATGGATCGGCTCGCCACGCATCACTTCAATGGCCGCGTGGACGACGCCCAGCTGCGCCTGCTTTGACCCGGCGCGGCCCGACGCGGCAGGATGGCACCGGGATCAACGGGGGACATGGTGCCGGACTTTGCACTGGAAGCGGCGGCGGGCGGCCTGGTGGCCGGGGTGGACGAGGCCGGGCGCGGCCCGCTGGCCGGCCCCGTGGTCGCGGGCGCGGTCATGTTCCTTGCCCCCTGCCCGCCCGCGCTGGCGGCGCTGCTGGACGACAGCAAGCGCCTGAAGCCCGCCGCGCGGGACATCGCCGCATCGGCGCTCCGGCAGGCCGCATGCGACGGGCTGCTGGTGTTCGCCCTGGGCGCCGCCTCGGTGCGCGAGATCGGCACCCAAAACATCCTGCAGGCCACGCACATCGCCATGTGCCGCGCGGTGATGCGGCTCACCATCCGCCCCGACGTCGTGCTGGTGGACGGCAACCGCGCGCCCGACCTGCCCTGCCCCGTGCGCTGCGTGGTGGGCGGCGACGGGCTGTCACTCTCCATCGCCGCCGCCTCCATCCTCGCCAAGACGGTGCGTGACGGCGGCATGGCGAAGCTCGCCCGCGCCTGGCCGCAATACGGCTTCGCCCGGCACCAGGGCTATGGCACCGCCACCCACCGCGCCGCCCTCGAACGGCACGGCGCCTGCCCGCACCATCGGCGCGGCTTCGCGCCAGTTGATGCCGCATTGGAACTGATGCGCGGTTGACGGCACGACTCCGCGCCCGGCATGGTCCCTGACCGATTCGCGAAGGGGAAAGCGTGGGCGCCGGGCTCGATCTGCCACTGGACAAGGTGCTGGTGGGCGACTGCATCGAGACGCTGCGCGCCCTGCCGCCGGCCAGCGTGCATGCCATTTTCGCCGACCCGCCCTACAACCTCCAGCTCAAGGGCGAATTGCTGCGGCCCAATCACAGCCGCGTGGACGCGGTGGACGACGACTGGGACCGCTTCGCCGATTTCGCGACCTATGACGCCTTCACCCGCGAATGGCTGACCGAATGCCGCCGCGTGCTGCGCAAGGACGGCACGCTGTGGCTCATCGGCAGCTACCACAACGTGTTCCGCCTGGGCGTGGCGCTGCAGGACCTGGACTTCTGGATCCTGAACGACGTCATCTGGCGCAAGTCCAACCCCATGCCCAACTTCCGCGGCCGGCGCTTCACCAATGCGCATGAGACGCTGATCTGGGCGGCGCACAGCCAGGATGCGAAATACCGCTTCAACTACGCCGCCATGAAGTCGCTGAACGACGATTTGCAGATGCGCAGCGACTGGTTCATCCCGCTCTGCACCGGTGCGGAACGCCTGCGCGACGAGGCAGGCCGCAAGCTGCACCCCACCCAGAAGCCCGAGGCGCTGCTGCACCGCGTGCTGCTCGCCTGCACGAAGCCCGGCGACGTGGTGCTGGATCCTTTCCTGGGCAGCGGCACGACCGGCGCCGTGGCCCGGCGGCTCGGCCGGCGCTTCATCGGCATCGAGCGCGACCCGGGCTACGCCGCGGCGGCCGAGGCACGCATCCTGGCCATCACCCCGCATGACGAGGCCGCGCTGGTGGGCACGCCGTCGAAGCGCGAACAGAAGCGCATCCCCTTCGGCGCGCTGGTGGAACGCGGCCTCGTCGCGCCCGGCGACGCGCTGACCGACCGCCACCGCCGCTGGACCGCGACCGTCCAGGCCGACGCCAGCCTCGCCTGCGGCGCGGCGCGCGGCTCCATCCACGCGGTGGGCGCGGCGGTGCAGGAGGCGCCCTCCTGCAATGGCTGGACCTTCTGGCACCTGGTGCAGCGGGATGGATCGCTGCGGCTGCTGGACCTGTTCCGACAGGAACTGGGCGGCGAAGCGGCAGGCTGACCGCGCGGCCTTCGGCAAGGCCCGGGGCTGTGGCAAGCTGCGACGATGACCCTCCGCCGCCTCGGCTTCCTGGCCCTCTGCGTGCTCATCGCCCTCACGGCGGTGCTGCTGGCCGCGCGGGCGGTGACCCCCGACGGACTCGGCGCGCTCGATCTCGCCTGGCTGGTGGTCCTGGCCTGCCTGACGCCCTGGGCCGCGCTCTCCGCCGGCAATGGCTGGCTCGGCCTCGCCATCCTGTTGTTCACGCCGCGGCCGGTGGCGCATGTGGTGCCGGGGCTGCGCCATGCCGGCGAGGCCCCGCCGCGGACCCGCACCGCCATCGCCGCCTGCCTGCGCAACGAGGACATGGCCGGCGTGATCCCGCCACTGGAGCGCCTGCTGGACGGGCTGCCGGCGCCGCATTTCGACCTTTGGTTCCTCTCCGACAGCACCGAGGGGCCGCATGCGGAGGCCGAGGCCGCCGCCATCGCCGCCCTGCGCGCCCGCCGCCCGGCCGCGGCCGGGCGCATCCACCTCCGCCGGCGGCGGGTGAACACCGGCTTCAAGGCCGGCAACGTGATGGAGTTCCTGGAGAACGAGGGGCGCGATTTCGACCACCTGCTCTGCCTCGACGCCGATTCGGAGATGACGCCCGACGCCGTGCTGACGCTGGTCGCGACCATGGAGGCCAATCCGCGCATTGCCATCCTGCAGCAATTGATCGTGGGGCGGCCGGTCAACGCCGCCTTCCCGCGCCTGTTCCAGTTCGGCATGCGGGCCGGCATGCGCGCCTGGGCCACCGGCCAGGGCTGGTGGCAGGCCGACAAGGGTCCCTACTGGGGCCACAACGCGCTGATCCGCATCGCCCCGTTCCGCGCGCATGGCCGCCTCGGACCCCTGCCCGACGGCAGCGCCATCCTCAGCCATGACCAGGTCGAGGCGGTGCGGCTGCACGCCGCCGGCTGGGAGGTGTGGTGCGTGCCGGAGGAGGAGGGCAGCCTGGAAGGCAACCCGCCCGCCCTGCCGGAATTCCTGGCGCGCGACCTGCGCTGGGCCGAGGGGAACATGCAGTATCTCGCGCTGCTCGGCGCGCCGGGGCTGGACCTCATGGCGCGCTGGCAGTTGTTGCAGGCGGTGCTGCTGTTCCTCTGCGCGCCGCTCTGGCTGCTCGCCTTTGCCCTGGCAGGGGCGATCGCGGCCACGGGCGGGTTCGACGCGACGTCGGGCGGGCTGCTGACGACGCTGCTGCTGGCCTTCTGGGCGCTGCCCGCCGCACCCAAGCTGGCCGGCTATGCGCAGGTGATGGTGCAGGGGCGGATGGCGGCGCGGCATGGCGGGCGGGTGCGCTTCACCCTTGGCGCGCTGGCGGAACTCGCCTTCGCCCTGGTGCTGGCGCCCATCCGCGTCGTGCACCAGACGGGCTTCCTGCTTGCCCTGCCCTTCGGGCTGCGCCTGGGCTGGAAGCCGCAGAACCGTGCCGACCGGGGCGTCTCCTGGGGGGATGCGGCGCGGCTGCTCTGGCCGCACAGCCTGGTGGGAGCGATGGCCTTCCTGGCGCTTGGCCTCACTGCGCCCTGGGCGCTGTGGTTCGCATTGCCCTGGGCGGGTGGGCTGTTGCTGGCCATTCCCTTCTGCGTGCTGACCACCTCGCCCACCGCCGGCCGCTGGCTGCAGGCGCGCGGCCTCGCCGCGACACCCGAGGAGGTTCAGGCCGAAAGCCGCACGGGCTCCAGGCAGGCATAGACGTCGCCGCTGTTGGCCTCCGGCGGCAGGGCGTCGAGCCAGGCCGCCATCGCGGCCGCGGGCACGGCGCTGGGAAAGGCCCAGGACATGCTCTCGCCCAGGCAGGCGTTGAAGTGGGCCATGCCGAGCGCCGAGAGCCGCGCCAGCGCCGCATGGGCCACCTCGCGCTGGATGGTGGTGAACTCGAAGGAGAGCGCGCGGGGCGCAGTGGTGAGGCCGGACAGCACCTCGGCCTCCCACCCCTCCACGTCGATCTTGATGAAGGCGGGCATGCCGTGCCGTGTCACCAGCGCATCGAGCGTGGTGCGCGGCAGGCGGAGTTCGGCATCCCAGCTCTGCCCCTCCCAGCCCGGCGCGCCGGCGGCGGCGGCGATGAAGGCCTCGCTGGCGGTGGCGACGGTGGGGTTGGCGCGGTTCAGCAGCAGCACGGCTTCGCCCGGGGTGGCGCCGAGCAGCACCTCCTCCAGCGTGAAGTCGGGCGCGCGGTGGAACAGCAGGCGCAGGGTGCGGGCCAGGCGCGGCTGCGGCTCCACCGCGACCACGCGCGCGCCAAGCCGCAGGAAGCTGGCGGCGCGGTCGCCCACATGGCAGCCCACGTCGAAGGCGAGCTCGCCCAGCGAGAGGAAGCGCCGGTGAAATGCGTCCAGCGCAGGCCGCCGCTCCGGTGCGTGATACAGCCGCAAGGACCGCCCGATGGCGGCGGCGGGGATCACGGCGCGAAGACCACCGCCGCCCCGGCGGCCAGCGCCGGCGGCACCATCAGCCGCCCGCCCGGCAGCGCCACGGCCCTCTCGCCCAGGATGCGCGCGACGGCGGCGTTGCTGTCGCTGGTCCGCACCACGAAGCCCGCCATGAAGGGCAGGTCGGGGATGGCGACGCCGGGCAGCACGGCCGGCAGCGCGTCCGGCGGCAGGATGGTCACGCGGGTCTCCATGGCGGGCGAGCGCGGCCCGGCCA
>JBHYDO010000101.1:0-14094 GCA_051860645.1 Roseococcus sp. | reverse complement strand
CATCTCGCTGCTCGCGCTGGTGCTGGCCATCGGCATCGTGGTGGACGACGCCATCGTGGTGGTGGAGAACGTCGAGCGCGTGCTGCACGAGCGGCCCGACCTGTCGCCCGCCGAGGCCACGAAGCTCGCGATGGCCGAGATCACGGCGCCCATCATCGCCATCACGCTGGTGCTGCTGTCGGTCTTCGTGCCGACGGCCTTCATTCCGGGCATCGTGGGCCAGCTCTACCAGCAATTCGCGCTGGCGGTGTCGGTCTCCGTGCTGATCTCGGCCCTCTGCGCGCTGACGCTCTCGCCCGCGCTCTGTGCCTTGCTGATGCGGCGTGGCGGCAAGCCGGGCCGCGTCATGCGCGCCATCCAGGGCGGTATAGACGACGCGCGGGACGGCTATGCCGCGGTCGTGCGGCGCATCGCCCCGAGGATGCTGGTCACGCTGCTCCTGGTCGGCGGTGCCACCGCGGCCACGGCCTGGCTGACCAACGCTGTGCCCTCGGGCTTCCTGCCCGAGGAGGACCAGGGCGCCTTCATGATGGAGGCGCAGCTGCCCGACGGCGCCTCCGTGAACCGCACGGCAGCCGTCGTCGAGGAGGTCGAGCGCATCGTCCGCGCCGTGCCTGCGGTCGCATCGGTTACCAGCGTGGTGGGTTTCTCCGTACTCGACGCGGTGGCGCAGCCCAACCGGGCGCTCTTCATCGTGGGCCTCAAGCCCTATTCCGGGCGGACGGGGCCGCAGGACAGCGTCTGGGCCGTGCTGGCGCGGCTGCGGCAGGACTTCGCGGCGATCCCCGAGGCGGTCGTGACGCCCTTCAACCTGCCGCCGATCTCGGGCCTCGGGAACGCGGCGGGTTTCGAATACATGCTGCAAAGCCTGGGCGGCGCCGCGCCGGCCGATCTCGCGGCGGCGGCGCGGGGCCTCGCCGTCGGGGCGAATGGCGACCCGCGCATCGGCTTCGCCTACACCACCTGGTCCGCCGCCGCGCCGCTGCTGGAGTTGCAGGTGGACCGCGACAGGGCACAGTCGCTCGGCCTGGAGCCGCTGGATGTGTTCCGCGCCCTCCAGGCCGCGCTCGGCAGCCAGTACATCAATGATTTCGGCCAGTTCGGCCGCAGCTGGCGCGTGGTGATGGAGGCCCGCGCCGACCAGCGGATGCAGGTCGAGGATATCCTCGAGGTACAGGTGCGCGCGCCGGACGGCGTGCTGATCCCGGTGCGCAACCTGGCCACCGTCGAACTCGTGGTTGGGCCTGCCACGATCGTGCGCTACAACAACCTGCGTGCGGTCGCAATCAGCGGCATACCGGCGCCGGGCCGCTCCACCGGCGATGCGCTGGACGGGATGGAGCAAGTCTCCGCCGCCGCTCTGCCGCAGGGCTACGCCTATGCCTGGACCGGCACTGCATTGCAGGAACGCCAGGCGGGCGGGCAGACGCTGTTCATCCTGGCGCTGGCGGTGGTGTTTGCCTTCCTGGTGCTGGTCAGCCTCTACGAGAGCTGGGCGATGCCGGCCGCCGTGCTGGCCTCCGTCATCGTCGGCGTGGCGGGTGCGATGGCGGGCCTCTGGCTCACGGGGCTGCCCAACGACGTCTTCGCGCAGATCGGCATCGTGGTGCTGATCGCGCTCGCGGCGAAGAATGCGATCCTCGTCGTGGAGTTCGCCATGGAGGCGCGTGCGAAGGGCGCATCCATCGACGAAGCCGCCATCCAGGGCGCCCACCTGCGCTTTCGCGCGGTGATGATGACGTCGTTCTCGTTCATCATGGGGCTCATCCCGCTCATCATCGCCTCAGGCGCCGGGGCGGCCACGCGCCAGGCTGTCGGCACGGCGGTCTTCGCCGGCATGATCGCCGCCGCGGTCGTCGGCGTCTTCGTGATTCCGGGCCTCTACATCGTCTTCCAGCGGCTGCGCGAATGGGTGCGCGGCCGCGCCGTCACCAGGAGGAACATCGCATGACCGAGGAAGTCTGGCTTTCTCTCGAGGACCTGATCGCGCAGCGAGAGGCACGCCGCGCAAAGGACCGCGCGGATGAGGAGAGCGCCCTGCTGAAGCGGGAACTTGCCGCGCGCAAATACGCCGAGGCCTTCAACGCCTACCGCCTAACCGCAGAGGACAAGGACACCATCATGCGGAAGATCGCCAAGGCCTTTGCCGATGGCGAGAAGGAGATGATGCTGTTCGCCTTCCCCTCCAACCTCTGCACGGATGACGGACGCCGCATCAACAACGGGCTGGATGGCTGGGAGGAGACGCTGCCGGGCGCCGCGAAGCGTATCCACGAATTCTGGCGTGACGACCTGCAGCCGCGTGGCTTCCGTTTCTTCGCCCGCACGGTCACCTTCCCGGGCGGCATGCCCGGCGATGTCGGCGTATTCTTCTCCTGGCCGAAGGAGCTGGAGGAGTGAGGCTCGCCCGGCGCGGACTGGCCGGGCTTGCAGGTGCAGTCGGACTTTCCGCCTGTGCGGGCCTGCCCCGCCTGCCCGCCGTCCCCGAGGCGTTGGCCACCCGCGCCCTGATCCCCGGCATTCCCGGCGCGCGCTTCTACGCGGACGAGCAGGATGCCGAGCTCATGCGCTGGCTCGGCGAGCAGCAGGCCCGCGCCGTGGGCCGGCGTGACGAGAGTCGGCCGGCGGAGGTGCTGGTCCTGTCCGGCGGCGGGGAGGATGGGGCCTTCGGGGCGGGGCTGCTGACGGAGTGGACGCTCCAGGGCACACGGCCGGAATTCCGCGTGGTCACCGGCGTCTCCACCGGCGCCCTGTCCGCGCCCTTCGCCTTCCTGGGCCCCTCGCGCGACGCGCAGCTGCGCGAGGTCTACACCAGCATCGACATCACCCGCGTGCTCGCCTGGCGCGACTGGACGGCGGCGCTGTTCGACGATGCCGTGGGCGACAGCGCGCCGCTCGCCGCCACCATCTCGCGCTTCCTGGACGAGGGGATGCTGGCCGAGATCGCGACCGCGTATGACGCCGGGCGCGTGCTGCTCATCGGCACCACGGATCTCGACGCCCGGCGCGGCGTGGTCTGGAATATCGGTGCCATCGCGCAGAGCGGCGCCCCCGGAGCGCTGGATCTGGTGCGCCGCGTGCTGCTGGCCTCGGCAAGCATCCCTGGTGCCTTCCCGCCGGTCATGTTCGATGTGGAGGCCGATGGGCGGCGCTTCCAGGAGATGCACGTGGATGGCGGTGCGGTGGCGCAGCTGTTCCTGTTCCCCGAGCGGGTCGCCATCGCACAGCGGTCGCGTGAGACGACGCGCGCGCCGACCCGCATCTGGGTCATCCGCAACGGCCGTCTCCGCCCGCAGCGTCAGATGACCGCCCGCCGCACCGTGTCCATCCTGGGGGCCGCCGTCTCAACCATGACGCTGGCCAGCGGTGGCTACGACGTGACGCGCATCTGGCTGCGCGCGCAGCGCGCGGGGTTCGGGTTCAACCTGGCCTTCGTAGGGGATGATTTCGACGTGCCCTATGAGGCAGCCTTCGACCCGGCCTACATGCGCGCCCTGTTCGACCACGGCCAGGCCCGGATGCGCGCCGGCACGGCCTGGGTCAGCACCCCGCCCTCCGAAGCCTGACCATTCAGGTTCCGGCTGCAACCACCAGCCGCGCCATCGCGGCCGAGGCGACCCGGGCGGCCACGCTTTCGGCACGGCTCGTCAGGATCACCGGCACCCGGGCGCCGAGCACGATGCCGGCGGCCTCTGCACCGGCGAGGTAGGCCAATTGCTTGGCCACCATGTTGCCCGCCTCGAGGTCGGGGCAGAGAAGGATGTCGGGGTCGCCGGCCACCTCGCTCTGGATGCCCTTCACGCGGGCGGCCGCGGCACTCATGGCGTTGTCGAAGGCCAGCGGCCCGTCCACGATGGCGCCGCGCAGCTGACCGCGATCGGCCATCTTGCAGAGCAGCGCGGCGTCGAGCGTCGCCGGCATGGCCGTGTTCACCGTCTCCACCGCCGCCAGCACCGCCACCTTGGGCCGCGTAATGCCGAGGGCCACGGCGAGGTCCACCGCGTTTTGCAGGATGTCGGCCTTGGCCGCGAGATCCGGCGCGATGTTCACCGCCGCATCCGTCACCAGCAGTGGCTTGTGGTAGGCGGGCACGTCCACCAGGAAGACATGGCTCAGCCGACGGGTTCCGCGAAGCCCGCCCTCCCGTGACACGATGGCGCTCAACAGTTCATCCGTGTGCAGGCTGCCCTTCATCAGCGCCTTCACGCGGCCCTCCCGCGCGAGGACGACGGCGAGAGCGGCGGCGGCGTGCGGGTCCGCGGCGGGCGCGATCTCCACCCCCTTCAGGCTGGCGCCACCTTCCCGGGCGGCGAGGCCGATGCGTTCGGCATCGCCGACCAGGATCGGCCGCAGCAGGCCGCGCCGGGCGGCCTCCAGCGGGCCCATCAGGCTGTCGTGGTCGGACGGCCAAACGACCGCGACCGGGATTGGCTCCAATTCTGCCGCCCGCGTCTCAATGCGCTGGACATGGGGATGCATCTGCAGCAGCAGGCCGGCCCGCGCGATCCGAGTGGCGGCGACGGGCACCGTCGAGGGCCGCACCCGAAGCTGGCCCTCGGCCAGCAGGCGCCCACCCTCGCCGGTGATCCGCCCCGCGAGGCGCGCGACGCCCGAGGCGCGGTGAACCGCCGTCACCTCGAGGGACACCGTCACCTCTTCCTCGGCGGCGGGCGTGGCATGGAGGTCGAGATCCACGCCGAGTACGGCGCCGCCCGGTCCAGGCAGATCCTGCGCCGCGATCTCCGCCAGCATGCCTTGCAGCAGCAGCGCCCCATCACCGGCGGGCGAGCCGGGCGCGGCCGCCGTGGGTGGAACGCCGACAAGCGCCGCCGCGAGGTCGAAGGCCCGCGGACCAATGCGCCGGCGATGCTCGACCCGCAGGCCGGCCTGCAGGCTGCCGAGGGTGTGCCCCGTGCGGGTGGGCGTCTGCTCGTGGCGGCCGGACCAGGCCTCCGCCATGGCGGCGGGGTCGGTGGCGCGGTGGGTTGCCTCCTGCCCCTCCGCCTCCGCCGCGGCGGCGACGGCCCCCAGCCGGCCGATCATGTCCGCGATCCGAGTCACGGTGCTGGCGGTCAGGCTGGCCAGGTCCGTTGCGGCCTTCGAGGGGCCCGTCTCACCCTTGCGGATGCGCCAGCCCCCGTCGGGTGCCTGCTCGATCCAGCCTTGCTCGCCCAGCTCGGCGAGGCGGCGGCGGACATTCTCGCGCGGGATGCCCGTGATGTTGGCGATGCTGTAGGCGTTGACCGTCTCGCCCTTGTCCGGCACCCCGGCCGTCAGATAGCCGAGCGCCACGTGCTCACCTTCCAGTTCGCGGACCTTCTGCACCTGCCGCAGCGCGGCAAGCCCGACGACGATCAGCACCACCGCGGAATCGAGATCGCCGATCTTGCGGCGGCACTCGATGAGGTGATCCAGCAGGAAGGACGTCCAGACATACTGCGCCTCGACGAAGCGGCCATGGAAGGCGGCCAGCACGGCGTCGCGCGCGGGCAGCGAGACCGGAATGCCCTTGTAGGCGCCGGGTGCTGGAAGGGGGTTGTCCATGGACGCAGCATAGCAGCTGCCAACCGGAGGTGGGCGTTCTGATGAGCGTGAGACCGCCCGAAATGGGCAGTCATGCCCCGGAGCATGCCTGGGAAGCGGCGGCCCCCCGCGATAAGGGGTGACGGCGAAGGGACGGGCTTTCATGACCAGGTGCGCGCTGCTCGGTTTCATTTGGCTTCTGGGAACCGCGCCTGCCTCCGCGCAGGCGCCGGGCCTGATCTTCTTCGAGCCACACAGCGCCGCGCTCGGTGGCGCAGGCGAGACCGTGCTGAACGCCTTCGCCGTGCAGGCACGCCAGCGCAGTGCCTCCATCGAGATCATCGGCTTCGCCGACCCCGAGGGCGGCATTCCCTACAACCGCGCCCTCTCCCTGGCACGCGCGGAGCATGCCGCGCACATGCTCCGCGAGCTTGGCGTTCCAGCCGAACGGGTGACCGTCCGGGCACGCGGGCCGGTGTCCATGACCCTTGATGAGCAGGAGAGCCGCCGCATCGAGCTGCGTCTCGTCCCATGAAGACGGCGGGACTGCCGCCGCGAACCCGTGCCCTGGAGCAAGCGGATGTCCCATGCCTCTCCCGACCCCTTCCCGACGATCTGGGATCCCGCGTTGTCCGTGGGCGAAATGCTGAAGGGCCGGCGTGGCCTCGTCGTCGGCATCGCGAACGAGCACTCCATCGCCTATGGCTGCGCCGCGAAGCTACGTGCCTTCGGCGCCGGGCTCGCCGTCACCTGGCTCAACGACAAGGCGGAGCGCTTCGTCCGACCCCTTGCCGAGGGGCTTGGTGCCGAGATCGCGATGCCGATCGATGTCGAGCAGCCAGGTGAGTTGGAGGCGGTGTTCGAGCGTATCGAGCGCGAGTGGGGCCGGCTCGACTTCGTCATCCACTCCATCGCCTTCGCCCCGCGCGAGGACCTGCACGGCCGGGTGGTGGACTGCTCGGCCGAGGGGTTCACGCAGGCCATGCGCGTCTCCGCCTGGTCCTTCCTGCGCATGGCAAAGCTCGCCGAACCGCTGATGACGCAGGGCGGCGCCCTGGTGACCATGAGCTACCACGGCGCCGACAAGGTGGTGGACCACTACAACATGATGGGTCCGGTGAAGGCCGCGCTGGAGGCCAGCGTGCGCTATGCCGCGGCGGAGCTGGGGCCCAAGGGCATCCGTGCCTATGCCGTCTCGCCTGGGCCCCTGCGGACCCGCGCCGCCAGCGGCATCGCGCATTTCGACGAGCTGATCGACATGGCCGTCTCCCGCGCCCCGGCCGGGCGGCTGGTGGACATCGCGGAGGTGGGGCGCGTGGTGGCCTTCCTCGTCAGCGGCGCCGCGTCCGGCATGACCGGCGACACGATCCATGTCGATGGCGGCCTGCACAACATGGCCTGAGGGAGGGGATGGCACCATGACGCATCGCCCGGAGAAGCCGGACCTGATGGCCTGGCCCGCCTATGCGGTGGATGCCTGGCAGCGCGGCGTGCTGTTCCTCGAGGTGCTGCGCCGGCGCGGCAACGCCTTCATTGAGCACGCCCAGGCGAGTGATCCGCACGTTCTCTCCTTCGACTTCGACGTGGTGCTCGATGGGCGCACGCTTCCGCGGCCGGTCAACTACTGGCTGGCCCGCATCCGTGACCCGGAGGGCCGCGTGCCCGACCCGGCGAAACGCCCCTTCATGATCGTGGACCCGCGCGCCGGGCACGGCCCTGGCATCGGCGGCTTCAAGGCCGACAGCGAGATCGGCGTGGCGCTTGGCGCCGGGCATCCCTGCTACTTCGTGGGCTTCCGGCCCGAGCCCGAGCCGGGCCAGACGATCGAGGACATCCTCCGCGCCCTCATCGGCTTCGTCGAGACCGTGGCGCGTCGCCACCCCGAGGCGCACGGCCTGCCCTGTACCATTGGAAACTGCCAGGCGGGCTGGGCGGTGCTGATGGCCGCCGCCGTCTCGCCAGGGAGCTTCGGGCCGATCATCGTCGCGGGCTCCCCGCTCTCATACTGGGCGGGGCGGGAGCGTGGCGCGCCCATGCGCTACCTGGGCGGCCTGCTCGGCGGATCCTGGATGGCGGCCATGGCGGGCGACCTTGGCGGCGGCAAGTTCGACGGCGCGCACCTGGTCGCGAACTTCGAGGCGGCGAACCCCGGCAACACGCTCTGGTCGAAGCCGTTCCACCTCTGGGCGGACGTGGACGGACAGGCCGAGCGCTACCTCGGCTTCGAGCGCTGGTGGGGCGGGCACGTGATGCTCAACGCCGGCGAGATGCAGTTCATCGTGGACCAGCTCTTCGTGGGCAACAGGCTGGCGACGGCGGAGATCACGCTGTCCGATGGCACGCCGGTGGACCTGCGCGCCATCCGCTCGCCCATCGTCGTGTTCTGCTCCAGCGGCGACGACATCACGCCGCCCGCCCAGGCGCTGTCCTGGGTGTCGGACCTTCATGCCGACGTGTCGGCGATGTGCGCGCATGGCCAGACCGTGGTCTATGCCGTGCATGACAGCATCGGCCATCTCGGCATCTTCGTCTCCGCCCAGGTGGCGCGGAAGGAGCACCGCGAGTTCGCCTCGAACATGGACCTGATCGACGTTTTGCCGCCCGGGCTCTACGAGGCGGTGCTGCAGCCGAAGACGGGCGAGCCGGGCGAGGCATTGCTGGAAGGCGACCACGTCCTGCGCTTCGAGCCCCGCGCGGTGGCCGACCTCGCCACCCATGGCGGCACCAGTGCGGAGGATGAGCGGCGCTTCGCCGCCATGCGCCGCGTGTCGGAGGCGAACCTGGCGCTCTACCGGCAATTCCTGCAGCCGCTGATCCGTGCCTCCGTCCTGCCGCTGGGCGCGGAATGGCTGCGGCAGATGCACCCCGCGCGCCTCTCCTACACGGCCTTCGCGAACCGCAACCCGTTCATGGCCTGGGTGGCCCCGCTGGCCGGGCAGGTCCGTGCGGCGCGCTGGCCCGTGCCGGACCACAACCCCGGGCGCCAGCTGGAGCGCCTGGTGTCGGCGGGGATGGAGCGCGCCCTCGACGGGGTGCGGGACGCACGCGACGCGGCGGGCGAGACGCTGTTCCAGGCGGTCTATGGCGCGGGGTTGCTGCAGGCGCTGCTCGGCATCGGAAGGGACGGGCCGCCGCCCCGGAACCGGCCGGCGACGAGCCAGGAGCACCGCGTGCTGGTGGACCGCGCCATCGCCGACCTGCGCGCCCGCATCGGCGAGGGCGGCGCGGCGGAGGCCATGGTGCGGGCCATGATCCATGTCGGCATGGCCGACCGCGTGACCGACGCCCGCAGCTTCGCGCTGCTGCGCCGAATGCGTGAGCAGCCGGGCGCGCGGCGCATGACACTGGCGCAGTT
Organism: Roseococcus sp.; assembly: GCA_051860645.1. Lineage (GTDB taxonomy): Bacteria > Pseudomonadota > Alphaproteobacteria > Acetobacterales > Acetobacteraceae > Roseococcus. Next base: position 5,216 of record JBHYDO010000101.1, on the reverse strand, counting down.
TAAGGCGATGCTGCGCGAGCAGGTGTTCCTGTTGCTGCTGGATGAGGAGGCCGCGCTGGCCGCCATCCCGGTCATGCTCGGCGAGGATCGCGCCGGGGCTGCCAAGGCATTTGCGGTCGTGGAGGCGGTCGCCACTGCGGCCGGCCCCCCTTCGGCGGAAGGCGGCCGGCGCCTGGAACGGGTCGGCGCCCTCTTCAGACGCGGCACCACGCGCCTGCTCGCCTCGGAGCCGCCTGCGGCATGAGGGCGGACGACGTCGTGCTGGCGCTGAACGCCGGCTCCTCCTCGCTGAAGGCGGCCGTGTTCGAGGGGGAGCATCGGATCCTCGGCTGCGTGGTCGAGGCGCTGGGCGCCGGCGCCCGCGTGCGGGCACGAGGTGCCGGCGGCGACGCGCTTCCGGGGCCTTCCATTCCGCCATCGGCGGGAAATGCGAGCGATGCCCTGCCGGCCTTGCTGGCCTGGGTGCGGGAGCAACTCGGCGCCCGGGCGATTTCGGCTGTGGGGCATCGGGTGGTGCATGGCGGCCTGCGCCACGCCGGCCCGGCGCGCGTGACGGCCCCCCTGCTGTCGGAACTCGAGGCGCTCGTGCCGCTCGCCCCGCTGCACCAGCCGCACAACCTGGCGCCGATGCGGCGGCTCGCGGCGGACACGCCGGACCTGCCACAGGTGGCGTGCTTCGACACGGCCTTCCACCGGACGATGCCGGAGACGGAGCAGGCCTTCGCCCTGCCGCGCGCGATGTTCGAGGGCGGGATCCGCCGCTACGGCTTCCACGGGCTGTCCTACGAGTACATCGCGTCCCGGCTGCGTGTCCTGTCGCCGCGCCTGGCCGCGGGGCGAACCGTCGTGGCGCACCTGGGGGCCGGCGCGTCGGCCTGCGCGCTGCGGGCGGGCGTGTCGGTCGCGACCACCATGGGCTTCACGGCGCTGGACGGGTTGCCGATGGGCACGCGCTGTGGCGCGCTTGACCCGGGCGTCGTGCTGCACCTGCTGCGCGAGGAAGGGCTGTCGCCGACCGAGGTAGAGGACCTGCTCTACCGCCGGTCGGGAATGCTCGGCCTGTCGGGCGGGATCTCGGCTGACTTCCGGGATCTCCTTACCAGCACGGATTCCCGGGCGGCTTTCGCCCTGGAGGTGTTCACCGGTCGTGTCGCGCAGCAGGTGGCCGCACTGGCGGTCGCGATGGGGGGCCTCGACGGGCTCGTCTTCACCGCCGGCATCGGCGAGCACGCCGCGCCGGTGCGCGCGCGGATCGTGGAGACCCTCGACTGGCTCGGGCTGTTGTTGGATGAGGAGGCGAACGCGCGGCACAGCCCTCGGGTAAGCGCGGCCAGGAGCAAGGTGGAGGTCCTCGTTGTTCCGACTGACGAGGAACTCGTTGTGGCCCGTCAGGTCCGCGCCTTGCGCGCCGATGCGCCAACCAGCATTGCGGGCCCCTGAATCGGCCGACACGGACCAGCGCGTATTGCCAGCAGTCTCGGGCACACAAGGTCTGGCCCGCATGCACGGGCGCCGACGCCTGCCGAGACTTGGGCGGAGGTGCTGGGCGCATTCCTTGAGCAACGGGCTATTGTGACCACGCGGTATCCGGGGTGCGACGGCACACCAGCGTACATGTTGATCGGCTGTACGGACGCGCCAAGGGCCGCCGCCTTTCACTCGCCGCCAATTCGCCGGCGCGCGCCGAGCGTGGCCGGGCCTTGCTGGAGCCGGTGCTGGCGGGCTTGGTGCGGGCGCCATTCATCGAGCGCACTGACCTGGACCAGATGCTTGCGAACGAGCGCCCGACACCGGCACCCACGGGGTTGTCGCCCGAACAGGAGCGCGAAGTGGTCCATCAGGGGCTCGACGCCCATTATCGCCGCGTGCTGGACGAACCGATCCCGGCGCTCGGCGGCAAGACGCCGCGTGCTGCAGCCAAGACTGCGAATGGGCGCGGGGCGGTGGTGGCCTGGCTCAAGACGCTTGAGAACCATTCGGGTCGGCAGCAAACTGGGGACCCGATGACCAGCTACGATTTCGGCTGGCTTTGGCGGGAGCTAGGTGTCGAGACGCTGCGGCGGTGAACCGCGCATTCACGCCCAGTGCGCCTGCCGCCAAAACACGCGCTCGTTGGAGCGCCGTTTCGGGCCTGATGCAAAGGGACGGCCCTCTACTTGAATGCTGGCGCACAGATCGCGGACCGTGCAATCTCTGATCTCCACGAAAGATGCTGCGAGTCCACTCATGCACTCGCAGCCACACCAGAGAGATTTGGGTCAGAACTCGACATGCGCGACGATAGCCTCGCCGGTGATGACCAACAGGTACGCGAAGACCTCAAGAACCTTCTCCGGTTCACCGAGCAAATGTTGGCGACGAGAGAGAAGACAGTCTTCGACATCGCCGACTATCCAATTCGACTGACCGAACGCGATCTCATGGATGCCGCGGGAGACCCTTTACCGGGCGTCGGTTTTGGCCCGTCCGAGGATGTGTGGCTGTCGTTTGCCCGAATGCGGGAGCGGCCGCCGCCGAAGCCACCAGCGGATCTCGAGCCCTGGCTCCGCGCGGAAGCCCGCCCAACGCCAGCAAAGCCGCCGGGGCTGCTGTCCGAACGGGTACTTTTCGTCACGGCGGATGAGGCCACGGATCTGATCCAGGCGTCCTTCATCCACGAGGACGCCGTCGGCCAGATTGCGACCAACCCGGGTGAACCAGAGCGTTGGTCGGTACCGCTGCGCCCGGCGGAGCTTCCGTCGGTCCTAGAGGCCCTGGGGCGCCATGTTGCGGGACCATGGCGCGCCTGGGCGGAAGAAGAGGCGCCGCGGCGCAAGGCGATCGAACTCTACAGCGCGCTCTACAAGGCACATGCCCAGATCGCTGCCGCTGGTGGCGAAGGCGGTTTGGAGTTGGTGGTCGGCATCGGCCTGGCGCGTTGGCAGCATGGCGGGCGCCGCATCAATCTGCCGCTGATCGAACAGCGGGCCGAGTTCGATCTGGACGAAACCAGCGGCAACCTCTCGATCCTTGCCCGTGGCGTGCCCCCTACGCCCGCGCTTCGCGCATTTCTGGACCTCAGCATTTCAGGCGCAGCAGATTTGCAGCGCGAAATGACGGCGCGGCTGGATGGTATTTCCAAGGATCCAGACCTCGCGTTCGGCCCATTTCAGCCAGCCAGCTTCCTCGGTGTCCTCGAAACCTGCGCAGCGCGCCTCGATGCCAGCGGAACCGTTTTGCCGACCAATGAAGAACTCGGTCCGGCCGGGGAGGCTCTTCGGATTGGGCAGGGGTTTTGCATCATTGTACGGACACGCCGCGAGGACATCCTGCGCGACGACATCCGGCGGCAGATCGACGCCCTCTCGACGGATGGTAAGGAACTGCCGGAGACGGCTCGCCGCTTCGTGCTGCCGCCACCTGACGTGGCGCCTGAAGATGTCGGTCCGATCGATCTGAGCGGACTGAATGGGCTTACGGGAGGTTCCGGCACCGGGACCTGGTCAGGCGGTGGCGGCGGCGACGTTGCAGCCCCGAAAGCGAAGGACTGGCTGTTCTTTCCTCTGCCCGCCAATGAGGAGCAGGAGGAGATCGCGCGGCGACTGCAGGACAAGGATGTTTTCGGCGTCGTCGTGCAGGGTCCACCGGGCACCGGCAAGACCCATACCATCGCGAACATTATCGGCCACGCCATGGCGACCGGGCAGCGCGTGCTCGTGTCTGCCCATACGGCGGAGGCATTGAGCGCCATCCGGGACAAGCTACCGCCGGCCTTGCGTGACCTCACCATCGCCGTGACGCACAGCGACCGGGAGGGTGCTCGTCAACTGGAAGAAGCCGTGTCGGCCTTGGCCGAGCGGGCGCAGTCGATCAATCCTCGCGAGGCGAGGCAGCGTGCTGAGGATTTGCTGCGGGTGATCCGCCGCGAGGACGGCCGCGTCGCCGAGATTGATATGGAGCTCGAGCAGATTGCACGGGCGAACCTCAACCGAGTGCCGTGGCGTGGCGCGGAGGCGCTGCCTCAGGATATTGCGGCCTGGATGGCCCAGCAGGGGAATAAGCACGCCTGGTTCCCCGACGACCTCGACCTCTCGCCTCATCACGCGCCGAAGTTCGGCGAGGCTGAGATTTCCGACGCCCGATCGCTACGCCGTCGCCTCGGAGCCGATATTGGCTATGGGGCAACCCAGCTTCCATCGGGATCAGATGCCCTTCCGCCACTCGGCGCTTTGGTCACGGCTCACCGTACGCTCCGAGAAGCGGGAGAACGCCGGCAGCGCGAACGCGACGGAAGTCTTCCACGGCCTGATCTCACTGCCGCCCAGGCGGGTGAGCCAGCGGAGTTACTCGCATGGCTGGAACGCCTTGCCGCTTGGCACGAATCCACGGGCGCCTACGAATGGATGCGCGAGGCATGGGTCGCGCTCGCCGGCGGTCGGCATCAGCACCGCTTCTCGGCGGACGCTCTCCGGCCAATGCTCGGCGAGGCGGCACACCTTGCACAGCGGGGAGAGGCGCTGGCGCTGCATGCCCTGGAACTGCCGGAAATCCCCGAAGCGGACCGGCTGGGCGAGGCCTTGGCGAACCTGGCGGCAGGCAGGCCACCCTTCGGCTTCTTTAAGGGATTTGGCCGCAATCCGATCAAGGACGCAGTTCAGGCCGCGCGGATTGCCGCTGAGCCGCCTCGGGATGCAGCGACGTGGGCGAAGCTCGCTGATCTGCACAGCTGGCGCCGCGAGGTCCGCGGTTTCGTTGCGCGCTGGAATGCGCTTGCAGCCCAACACAGCCTTACTCGACTGCCTGAAGAGCACACGAGATCGCGGGAAGCTCTGGCACAACTTGGCAAGCGCCTGACGGAGATGCTCGCGTTGGCCGCCGATGCGCAGGCGCGATCCGCGCGGCTCCAGGCACTTTTTCCCTACGGACTCGACATTGATGCGGTCATCATTCGCATCGACATATCAGTTGCCATTCCCGCGCTGCGGGCGAATCTCGGCGACGCCGATCTTTTGGCAGCCGAGCGTCTGCGGGATCGCCTTCGCGAAGATGGGGTTCGCATCGGGGGCCAGATCGGTGAGGCGCTCCAGCAAGTCGCTGATGGGCTGGGCGCGGTTGGCTTGGCTGACGCCGAGGCTGCGGACATTTGGCGAGATGTCCAGCGCGAAGCGGACCGGGTGGGCAAGCTGCGAGATGACCTCCAGCGGCTTGCCGCCCTGGCAGGCCTCATCCGCGCTAGC
>JBHYDO010000100.1:0-14244 GCA_051860645.1 Roseococcus sp. | reverse complement strand
CCGCAGGATGTCCACCAGCGGCCGCAGCCGCGGGCCGAAGCGGCCCGCAAGCCGCCGCTCGGCCCAGCCGCGGCCCACGGCACGGGCCCAGCCATAGGCGAACAGGCAGCCCAGCAACTGCCCCGCCAGCGCCAACCCGGTGCCCAGCAACGCGCCGAAAGCATAGCCGCCCAGGAAGGCCACGCCCTGGCGGGGCAGGCCCACCGCGGTCAACGCCGCGCCCAGCAGCACGAACATCGCCTCGCCCGACAGGCCGGGGCCGTGCAGGTGGCGGTCCGCCCACTCGGTGCCGGGCAGCGCGCCCCATTCGCGCAGCAGCACTCCGGCCAGGGCGAGCCCCCCCACCAGCAGCGCCAGGCGCAACCAGCCGGCACGGGTCATGAACGGCGCAAATGGCACATCCGGCGGGCGTTACCAGCGGGTCGGGGCGCCCACAACCCCGCCCGGGGCGCGGTGCGGCCCACGCATTTCCGGGTTCGCCATCCCGACGCGAGCGACTATATCCTCGCCATGCCCTTCGACCTGCCCTCCGCCACCGCCGGTGGCGCCGTCTCCCGCGCCCGGCCAAAGCCGCGTGGCGTCGCCTTTTGGCTGCTGAGCGTCGCGGGGCTGGTCTGGATCATGGTGGCGATCGGGGGTGCGACGCGGCTCACGGGCTCGGGCCTGTCCATCATGGAATGGGCGCCGCTGTCGGGCACCCTGCCGCCGCTGAGCGAGGCCGAGTGGCAGCGCTTGTTCGACCTCTACCGCACCGTGCCGCAATACGCCCTGCTCAATGCCGGCTTCGGCATGGAGGGCTTCAAGCAGATCTTCTGGCTGGAATGGCTGCACCGCTTCTGGGGCAGGGTGATCGGGCTTGCCTACCTGCTGCCGTTCCTGTGGCTATGGGCGCGCGGCGCCATCCCGCGCGAACTCATGCCCCGGCTGTGGCTGCTGTTCGCGCTGGGCGGACTGCAGGGTGCCATCGGCTGGTTCATGGTGGCCTCGGGCTTTCAGGCGGACCGGACGGCGGTGTCGCCCTACCGGCTAGTCCTGCATCTCTCCATGGCCTTCCTGCTGTTCGGCCTGCTGGTGTGGACCGCGCTCGGCCTGCTGCGGCCCCCGCCCGCGCCGCTGCCAGGAGCGGCCGATGCCGCCCGCACAAAGGTGCGGCGGCAGGTCCAATGGGCCTTCTGGCTGGCGGCCGCCACCATGCTGGCCGGTGGCTTCGTGGCCGGCACCCGGGCCGGCTTCACCTACAACACATTCCCATTGATGGATGGCCGGCTTCTGGCGCCGGGCTACCTCGACCTCACGCCCACCTGGCTCAACCTTACCGAGAATCTGGCAGCGGTGCAGTTCAACCACCGGCTGCTGGCCACGCTCACGGGGCTGGCGGCGCTGGGGGTTGGCGTGGCAGCTTGGCGGCATCTTCCGCCGGGCTTCGCCAGAAATGCGGCACTGGTCATGGCGGCGACCGTGCTCGGCCAATATGCACTGGGGGTGCTCACCTTGGTCTATGTGGTTCCCGTCCCGCTCGGAACGCTGCACCAGACGGTGGCCGTCGGCGTGCTCGCGGCGGGGCTGTGCGCATGGCACGCCCTTCGGGCACCACCGACATGAACGTCGAGGCCCCGCGCGACCGCTACCCGGCGATCCTGGCCGCCCTGCCCGTCGCGCTGCTGGCCTTCGACTCCCAGGATCGTCTGGTGCTGGCCAACGCCGCGCTGCACGGCCTCGCCGGCATCCTCCCGGACGCCCTTCCCGCCGGCATGACCCGCGCCGAAACCTTGCGCCTTCTGGCCTTTCGCGGGCTGTTCGGGCCCGGCAATCCCGGGGCGTTGGCGGCGCAATTGATGGGCGCGCCCATGGGCCGCGGCGCGCCCCTGCGCAGCGCAAATGGGCGGCGGATGGAGTGGGTCCAGGCGCCGCTCGTGCCGGGTGGCCTCGTCATCGCCCTGCCCGAGACCACCGAGCTTGCCCATGCGCTGGACAGCGCCCAGCGGGAGCTGCGCGACCTCAACGACGTGCTTCAGCGCCTGGCCAGCGGCGTTGCGGTCTATGGCGCCGACCGCCGGTTGCGGTTCGCCAACACCGCCTTCCCCGCGCTGATCGGGCTGCACCCCAGCGAAGCCCAGCCCGGCACGGGCTTCCTGGAGATGAACGAGGCCCAGGCGCTGCGGGGCGAACATCCGCCCGACTGGCGCGAGACACTGCGCGAACGCATGCGTGACCCGGAGTGGCGCAGCACCCCCGCCTGGGAACGCCAGCGCCCGAGCGGGCAGACCATCCGCTTCCGCAACCAGTCGCTGCCCGAGGGCGGCTGGCTGGCCGAGGTGACCGACATCACGAAGGAGCGCGAGGCGGTGCAGGAGGCGCAGCGCCGCGTCGCCCTGCAGGACGCGCTGCTGGAGGCGCTGCCGGTGGGTGTCGCGGTCTATGGGCCGGACCGCGTGCTGCGCTACATAAACCCGGCTTACAACATAATCTTCGCCTCGACACCTGCCCAGGTGGGCGAACACCTGCGCGACATCCTGGTGCGCAGGGCTCAGGCGGGCGAGTTCGGCCCGGGCGACCTCGAGGCCCAGGTGGCACTGCGGCTGGCGCGCGTGACCCAACCCTTCCGATTTGAGCGCTTCGTGGACGGCCGCGCCAGCGTCCATCGCAGCGTGCCCCTGCCCGATGGCGGCCACGCGATGGTGGTGGCCGACGTCTCGGAGCTGAACGCGGCCCAGGCCGAGATCCGCGCGCGCGAACAATTGCTGACCACCACGCTGGAGGCGACGCGGCACGGCATCGCGATGTTCGACGCGGAGTTCCGCGTGATCATCGCCAACCGCCTGGCAGCGCATTTCTGCGGCCTGACGCCGGAGGTGTTCACCCGCGGCGCCCACATCACCGAGCTGCGCCAGCGGCAGCTCGATCAGGACGTCCAGGGGCAGTGGCCGCGCAACGGCATGCCGCGTGAGGAGTGGCTCCATGCCCCGCTGAAGGGGCCGCACCAGTACCGCCGCCCCGGCCCCAACGGGACCGTGGTCGAGATCATCACCGACCCGATGCCCGGCGGCGGCTTCGTGCGCAGCTACAGCGACGTGACCGCGCTCGCCCGTGCGGAAGCCGAGGCAACGGCCCGCGCCGCCACGCTGCAGACCGTCCTCGACAGCATCCGCCACGGCGTCATCCTGTATGATCAGGCGGGCTATGTGCGGGTGGCCAACACGCTCGGCGCCAGGCTCGCGGGCCTCCCGCTGGAGGCGGTGAAGCCGGGGATGCATTTCGACGACCTGCGCGACATCCAGGCCAGGCAGGGCGAGCACGGCCGCGATGTGGACCTCGAGGACTACAAGCGCCGCCGCACGCCCGAACCCTGGAAGGGCGACAGCACCTACACCCGCCAGCGCCCCGACGGCACGGTGGTGGAGGTGCGCACCGACGTGACGCCGGGCGGCGGCTGCGTGCGCACCTTCACCGACATCACCGCCCTGACCGAAGCGCAGGCGGAAGTCAGCCAGCGCAATGCCATGATGCAGGTGATGCTGGAGAACATGCGCCACGGCATCGCGATGTTCGACGCGCAGCACCGGCTCCTGGTGGCGAACACGCTCTGCGCGCGGCTGACCGGCATGGAGGGCGAGCTGCGGCCGGGCATGACACGCGTTGAAATGGCCGAACGGCAGGCCGCGAACGGGGAATACGGCCCGCCCGGGCAGGCGGCCGAGATGGTGCGGCACCTGAAGGAAGAGGATTACGCCAAGCCCCGGGCCTGGCAGCGCAGGCGTCCCGATGGCACGGTGCTGGAAATCCGCACCAACCCCTTGCCGGACGGCGGCTTCGTGCTGACCCTGACCGACGTGACGGAGCGGGTGCAGGCCCAGGAGGAATCCCAGGCACGGGCCGCCGTTCTGACGGCCACGCTCAATGCCTCGCGCCACAGCATCACCCTGTTCGACGCCGATGGCCGGGTGGTGGCGTGCAACGACATGGCCGCCGCGCGCTCGGGCTTCCCCAACGCCCAGGCCGCGGTGGGACTGACTCATGCCGAGGTGATCACGTACGCGCGACGCGCCCAGGGCGGCCCGCCCGAGCTGCCGTCCAACCTCGCCTTCGACGTGATCGACCGCACCAAGCCCCTGCGCTACCAGCGCCGGGGCAAGGACGGGCGGGTGCTGGACGTGGCGTCGGACCCCGTGCCGGGGGGCGGCTACGTCGTCACCATCGCCGACGTGACCGAACTCTTCGAGGCACGAGAGGAGGCGCAGCGGCGCGCCGGCGTGCTGGCGGCGGCGCTTGATGCCTCGCGCCACACCATCACCCTCCATGATGCCGACCAGCGCGTGATCGCGGCCAACCGCATCGCCGCGGAACTGTCCGGCTACCCGGATGAGCGCGCCATGCTGGGCCTCACCATGAGCGAGATCCTGGCGCACGAGGCCCGCACGCAGCATCCGGACGACCCGCCGGCGCAGGCCGCCTTCAGCGCGCAACACGGCAGCCATGACCGCACGAAGCCGCTGCGCTACCAGCGCCGCCACCCCGACGGGCGGGTGCTGGACGTGCAGTCCGTGCCGACGCCCGATGGCGGCTTCGCCGTGTCGGTGGCCGACGTCACCGCGCTGGTGCAGGCCCAGGAGGACGCGCAGCATCGCGCCGGCGTGCTGCAGGCCATGCTGGAAAACAACCGCCACGGCATCGTCCTGTATGACGCGCAGCATCGTCTCGTGGCGGCCAATGCCCTGGCCGGTGAGCTGATGGGCGTGGCCGACCTGCTGCAGAAGCCCGGCACGCCGCACGAGGAAATCCTGGCGGCCCAGCGCGCGCGCGGCATGTACGCCGACCCGCAGGGCGGCACCGCCACCGAGCGCGGCTTCCGCGACCTGGACCGCACGAAGCCCCAGCGCATGCAGCGCACCCTGCCCGACGGGCGGCGCTTCGACATCGCCTCCGATCCCACGCCCGATGGCGGCTTCGTGATCTCGATCGCGGACGTGACGGCGCTCGCCCGCGCCGAAGAGGAGGCCGAGCGCCGCGCCGGCGTGCTGCAGACCATGCTGGACAACATCAGCCTGGGCATCCTGCTCTATGACCGCGAGCGCCGGCTCATCGCGCTGAACGAGTTGGCGGCGGAGGCGCTGGGCCTGCCCGACCTGGATGCGATGCGCGGGCGTTCGAAGGAGGCCATCCTGCAACGGCAGTACGAGGCCGGGAGCCTCGGTGAGGGCGAGATGGCCGAGAGCCTGCTGCGTGACCTGATCGAGCAGGATCGCAGCGTGCCGCAGTTCCATCAGCGCGTCACCGCCGATGGACGGGTGCTGAACCACGCCTCCCACCCCACGCCCGATGGCGGCTTCGTCGTCTCCATCGCGGATGTGACACCGCTCGCCCGCGCCCAGGCCGAGGCGGACCGGCGCGCCACCATCCTGGGCCTGATGCTGGACAACATCCGCCACGGCATCGTGCTGTTCGACGCGGAAGCGCTGCTGGTGGCGTCCAATCCCATGCTGCCCCGCATGCTGGACCTGCCGCCCGGGCTGCTCGCGCCCGGCATGTCCATGCAGGAGATGGTGCGCACGCTGCACAGCCGCGGCGAGTACGGGGAGGGCGAGACGGCGCTGCGCCGCGTGGCCTCCATCATCAACCACCCGCGCGAGCAGGCGGCGCGCTCGGTCCGCCGGCGGCCGAACGGGACCATCCTGGAGATCGTTTCGGACCCGACGCCCGATGGCGGCTTCGTGCTGACCTTCACCGACGTCACGGATGACCGGCGCATCCGCGACGAACTGGAGCGCGCGCGCACGGCGGCGGAGGCCGCGAGCCTCGCCAAGTCGCGCTTCCTGGCCACCATGAGCCATGAGCTGCGCACGCCGCTGAACGCCGTGATCGGCTTCTCGGAAGTGCTGAGCGGCGATGCCCCGCGCGAGCAGACGCAGGAATTCGCCCAGGCCATCCAGGAGGCCGGGCGCCACCTGCTGACCCTCATCGACGACATCCTGGACGTGACCCGCGCCGAATCCGGCCATCTGCCCGTCACGCTCGAGACGCTCTCCCTGCCGCCGCTGCTGGAGGGGGTGGAGCGCATGATGCGGCCTACCGCCGAGGCCGGGCACCTCTCTTTGGCACTCATCCCGCCCGGCCCCCTGCCGCGGCTGCGCGCCGACGAGCAGCGGCTGCGCCAGGTGCTGCTGAACCTCATCACCAATGCGGTGAAGTTCACCCCGGCGGGCGGGCGCATCACCATCACCGCCCGCACCGACCCCGATGGGCTGGAGCTGGAGGTGCGCGACACCGGCATCGGCATTGCCGCGTCGGACCTGTCGCGCGTGTTCGAACCCTTCACCCAGATCGACAGCCAGCTTTCGCGGCGCTACCCGGGCGCCGGCCTCGGCCTCTATCTGTGCCGCGTGCTGACAGAAGCGCAGGGCGGCACATTGACCCTCGACAGCACGGAGGGCCAGGGAACGCGCGCGGTGCTGCGCTTCCCCCGCTCCTCCCTCATCACCTGACCGGAACCCGCATGCCCCTCGACAGCCCTCTTTCCATCACCGACCGCCTGTTCCACGCCGAGCTGGAGCCCGCCACGGCACTCGCCCGGCTGCGCGACGCCACCGCCGGCTGCGAGGATGGTGAGCTGTTCCTGGAATACCGCGAGAGCGAGGCGATCAGCCTGGAGGATGGCCGCATCCGGTCCGCCAGCTACGACACCTCGCGCGGCTTCGGGCTGCGGGCCGTGCAGGGCGAGGCGGCGGGCTATGCGCATTCGGGAGAGATCACCGAAGCGGCACTCGCCCGCGCCGCCGAGACGGTGAAGGCGGTGCGCCAGGGCCGCTCCGGCACGCTGGACGTGGCACCCCGCGCCACCAACACGCGCCTCTACGAGCCAGCGAACCCCTTGATCGCCATGGGCTTCGCGGAAAAGACCGCGCTGCTGCTGGAGCTCGACGCCCATGCGCGCGCGCTGGACAGCCGCGTGGTGCAGGTGATGGCCTCGCTGGTCGGCGAATGGCAGGCGGTGCAGATCCTGCGCCCCGACGGCCAGCGCGTGGCCGATATCCGCCCGCTGGTGCGCTTCAACGTGAATGTGGTGGTGGAGCAGGACGGGCGGCGCGAGACCGGCAGCTTCGGCACCGGCGGCCGCTTCGCCTATTCGCGCGTGCTGGAGAATGGCGGCTGGCAGCGCGGCGTGGCGGAAGCCCTTCGGCAGGCGCTGGTCAACCTGGAAAGCCAGCCCGCCCCGGCCGGCGAGACCGAGGTGGTGCTCGGCCCGGGCTGGCCCGGCATCCTGCTGCACGAGGCGATCGGGCACGGCCTGGAAGGCGACTTCAACCGCAAGAAGACGAGCGCCTTCGCCGGCCTGCTCGGCACGCGCATCGCCGCCCCCGGTGTGACGGTGGTGGATGACGGCACCATCGCCGACCGCCGCGGCAGCCTGACCGTGGACGACGAGGGCACGCCGTCGGGCCGCACCGTTATGATCGAGGATGGCTATTTGCGCGGCTTCATCCAGGACCGGCAGAATGCGCGGCTGATGGGTGTCGCGCCCACCGGCAATGGCCGCCGGCAATCCTATGCGCACAGCCCGATGCCGCGGATGACCAACACGCTGATGCTCAACGGCGGCCACGCGCCGGAGGAGATCATCGCCAGCGTGAAGCGCGGCATCTACGCGGTGAATTTCGGCGGCGGCCAGGTGGACATCACCAGCGGCAAGTTCGTGTTCTCCATGAGCGAGGCCTACCGCATCGAGAATGGCCGCATCGGCGCGCCGGTGAAGGGCGCCACCCTCATCGGCAACGGGCCCGACGCGCTGACCAAGATCGGCATGATCGGCAATGACACGGGGATGGACGCCGGCATCGGCACCTGCGGCAAGAACGGCCAGGGCGTGCCGGTCGGCGTGGGCCAGCCGACGCTGAAGATGATGGGGCTGACGGTGGGCGGTACGTCGCTCTGACGCGCCGGCCCTTTGGCGGGTCTCATCGGGGCGCCGGTCAGCCGGGACCGGGCAGCCACACCCGGAAGGTCGCGCCAGTCCCGGGCGGGCTCTCGATCACCAGCGCGCCGCGGTGCCGGTTCAGGATGTGCTTCACGATGGCCAGCCCCAGCCCCGTATTCCCCGCCACGCGCGCGCGGCCCTGGTCCACGCGGTAGAAGCGCTCGGTCAGGCGGGGGATGTGCTCGGCCGGGATGCCGGGCCCGTCGTCGCGCACCTCGAAGGCGAGGCCCGGGCGGCCGGCGTGGCGGGCGGGCGCGGCCTGCATCACCACCTCCTCGCGCGCATGGCGCAAGGCATTGTCCAGCAGGTTGCGCGCCACCTGCGCGATCTGGTCGGCATCCGCCGGGTCGGCCAGGAGCGCGCCCGCCGGCAGGTCGAGGCGCAGCCGCACCTTGCGGGCGGCGAAGAGGGGCTCGAAGGCCGCGGCCTCGGCGCGCAGCACCGCCAGCGCATCGGCGCTGCCGCTGGGCGGCAGGTGCTCGGTCGCCTCGACGCGCGAGAGGCCGAGCAGGTCATCCACCAGGCGGCGCATCCGGTCCGCCTGGTCCGCCATGATCCCGAGGAAGCGCTGCTGCGCCGGCGGGTCGTCGGCGGCGGGGCCGCGCAGGGTTTCGATGAAGCCCATCAGGCTGGCCAGCGGCGTGCGAAGCTCGTGACTGGCATTGGCGACGAAGTCCACGCGCATGCGCTCCACCGCGCGGGCCGCCGTGCGGTCGGTCAGCACCACCACCAGCCGCCCGCCATCGGCCAAAGGCGGGTTCATCGGAATCACCTGGGCCGACAACTCCCGCGTGGCCTGCCCGGGCAGGGTGAGGTCAGCTGATTGCGGCTTCGCCTCCGTCAGGGCGCGGTCCACCGCCGCGGCCATCAGCGGGTGGCGCAGCAGGGCCAGGACGTCGCCCTGGCGGGCCGCGCCCTCCTGTCCGTCCACGCCGAACAGGCGGCGGGCGGCGCGGTTGGCGCGCAGCGCGACACGGTCGGGGCCGAGCACCAGCAGCGGGTCCGGCAGCGCCTCCACGATGGCCTCGTCGGCGGCGCGCAACTGCATGACCTGCGCGGCCCGCAGCTGGAGCGAGCGCACCAGCCGCGCCAGCCCTTCCTCGATCTCGACCAGGGCGGGCAGGGGCGGCAGGGGCAGGCTGGTGTCCAGCGGGCCCTCCTCCTCGGCGGTGCGGCGCAGCGCGGTGGCCAGCCGGACCACGCCCAGCAGCCAGAACCACGCCAGGGTGAAGGCCGCCGCCACGCAAAGGAACAGCGCCAGCAGCCCCGGCCCGGGCATCACCGCGCCGGTCAGCAGCAGGACGAGCAGGGCCAGCACCGGCGTGGCCCCGATCAGCAGCGTGGCGGCGAGGAGGCGGAAGGGAGTCAGCTTCCGGCGCCGCCCGGCAGGGGCGCGGGCGAGACCAGCCGGGGCAGGCCCCCGGGCTGCAACGCGAACACCGCAAGGCCGCGGCGCGTCACGCCCCCCGGGCTGAGTTCGATCGGCCCATCGGCGCCGAGGAAGGGGCTGCCCACTGGCGGCGTGCCCTCGCGCGCCGTGCGGGCCGCAAGCGCCACAGCGTCATAGGCCGGCCCCGCGAGGCGCGAGGCACGGCTTTCGAAGGCGGCCTCGAACTGCGCGTCGAAGCGGCCGCGCCCTGAGGGATCGGGGCCGGGGAAGAGCGCGCCGGCCAGGGCAGGCTCATCGCCCAGCATGGCCTCGGCGCCCCACAGCACGCTGCCCAGGATCAGCGGCGGGCTGCCGCCGTGGGGCCCCCCCCGCCCCGCCCCCCCCCCCCCCCCCCCCCCCCCGCCCCCCCGCCCCCCCCCCCCCCCCCCCCGCCCGCGCCCCCGCCCCCCCGAAGCCGACCAGCACCGCCTCGACCCGCGCGGCGCGCATCGCCTCGGCGGGCGCCGCGAATTCCACCGTGCGCTGCGGCACGAGTTCAATGACGGGCGCGGGCCAGCCGGCCTGGCGCGCCGCCTCGCGCATCGCTGCGGCCAGGCGCTGGCCGAAGGCGTCATTGGGCGCCAGCAGGCCGAAGCGCTCGGCCCCCTGCTCGTTCGCCGCGCTCATGACCCTGCGCGCCTGCTGGGTGGGGGTGATGCCGAGCACCCAGACGCGGCCGCTGGCCTGCGCCTCGTCCGAGGTAAAGGCGAAGACGGGAATGCGCGTGGCGCGCGCCACCGCGGCGGTCTCGCCCAGGGTCAGTGGGCCGGCCAGGGCCAGTGCCCCCTGCGCTTCGGCGTCGCGCGCCGCCTCGGCCGCGCCGGCCGCGCTGCTGCGGGTGTCGCGGGGCAGCAGCTCGATGCGCCGGTCGCCCTGGTCGAAAAGGGCCAGTTGCCCGGCATTGAGCATCGCCTGGCCGAGTGCCGCGTTCCCCCCCGTGAGCGGCAGCAGCAGCCCCACCCGCCGCACCGGCTCCTGCGGGGCCGCAGGGACGGTGAACGGCACAACCGGGGCCGCGAAGGGGCGGGAGGGGGCCATCTGGGCTTGCGGGGCGCAGCCGATGAGTGGAAGGAAGATGGCCGCAAGGGCCGCCTGCCATGGAAAACGAAACCTCATCCTATTCCCCCCTGTCCGGTGGCCTGACACTCGTCGCCACCCCGATCGGCAACCTGGACGATTTCCCGCCCCGCGCCCGCGCCGCCCTGGAAAAGGCCGCCGCCGTGCTGTGCGAGGATACGAGAGTAACCGCCAAGCTTCTCGCCCGGCATAGCATTTCCGCGACAATGATCGCCCTGCACGACCACAATGAGGCCGAGATGGCCCCCCGCCTGGTCGCGCGGATGCAGGCGGGCGAGGATTTCGCCCTGGTGAGCGACGCCGGCACCCCCCTGGTGAGCGACCCCGGCTACCGCCTGGCCCGCGCCGCCATCGCGGCCGGCGTGCCCATCACGGCCATTCCTGGCCCCAATGCGGCGCTGATGGCGCTGACCCTGTCGGGCCTGCCGCCGCATCCCTTCTACTTCCATGGCTTCCTGCCGGCCAAGGCGGTGGCCCGCGCGGCCGAGATCGCGCGGATCGCGGCGATGGAGGCGGCGGGGCTCTCGGCCGCGCTGATCTTCTACGAATCGCCGCACCGGGCGGGCGAGGCGCTGGCAGCCCTGGCCGAGGGGTTGGGGACCGGCCGCCCGGCCGCCCTGGCGCGGGAACTCACCAAGCGCTTCGAAGAGGTGCGGCGCGGCACGCTGGACGAGCTGGCGGCCCACTACGCCACCCAGGAGCCACGCGGCGAGGTGGTGCTCTGCGTCGGCCCCGCGCCCCCGCCGGCCGAGACGGCGGCCGATGCACTGGACGCGGCGCTGACCAGCGCCATGGCGCGCATGTCGGTGCGCGACGCCGCCGCCGCGGTGGCAGCCGCCACGGGATTGCCGCGCAAGCGCGTCTATGCCCGCGCGCTGGAGTTGTCGTCGGAGGGAGGTGGCTCCACCGCATAGCGGGCCGGCACGGGCTGGATCACCCGGCGGCCGAGGCTGACGGCGCCGGCCGGCAGGGCGGCGAAGAGGTCCTTCTCGGCCTCCACCAGCGCCACGCCGGCGAGGCGCCGGGCGGCGACGCGGCCGCAGTTTTCCCACAGCCGCGCGCCCCGAAGGGCGAAGCGCCAGGGGAAGGGCGGCACGAACAGGGCTTCCTCGCGGCGCAGGACGTGGAACATGCGGGACTCCAGCAGCCGGCTGAGCTGCCCGCGTGAATAGGGGCGGCCCTGGCCGAAGGGCGTGTGGTCGAACAACGCCCAGGGGCCGAGCCGGTTGGGGGCCACCACCAGAAGCTTGCCGTCGTCGCGCAGCACGCGCCAGCACTCGCGCAGCAGCGGGCGGACGTGTTCGCTCGCTTCCAGGCCATGGATCAGCAGGATGCGGTCCAGGCTGCGGTCCGGCAAGGGCAAGTCGTGGTCGTCGGTCAGGGCGCAGCCGCGGGCGGGGCCGTAGCTGGCCGGCACGAGGGTGATCCGCCGGCCGCGCTGCCCGGCCCACAGGCCCATATAGGGTGCGGCCCAGCCCAGCCCCATCACGTCCAGCCCCGTGCAGTCGGGCCAGAGTGCCACCAGCCGCGCACGGATCAGCCGCGCCGCGGCCTGGCCCGGCGCGCTGGCGTAGAATTCGGGCAGACCATGGACCTCGCCACTCATGCGCGGGATATAGGGTGCCGACACCGCCAGAGGGAGGCCGCCATGGCTTTGACCGTGAAGCCCATCGCCATTCTCGACGACAACTACGCGTGGTTCCTGCGCGACGAGGCCACCGGCATGACCGCGGTGGCCGACGCCGCCGAGGCCGCGCCCGTCATCGCCTTCGTGGAAAAGGAGGGCGGGCGGCTGGATTGGCTGCTGATCACGCACCACCACGGCGACCATGTGGCCGGCATTCCGGAGGTGCAGGCGCGCTTCGGCGCCAAGGTGGCCGGGGCCGCGGCCGATGCCCGCCGCCTGCCGAAGCTCGACGTCGCGCTGAAGCCGGGCGAGACCTTCGAGCTCGGCGAGAGCACTGCGCACATCCTGGACAGCCCGGGCCACACGCTGGGCGCCATCGCCTGGCACTTCCCGGATGGGCCGGCCGTGCTCTCGGGCGACACCATGTTCGCCGCCGGCTGCGGCCGCCTGCTGGAGGGCACGCCGGCCGACATGCACGGCGCCTTGCAGGCGTTGGGCGCGCTGCCGGGCGAGACGCTGGTCTGCTGCGGCCACGAATACACCCTGTCCAACATCAAGTTCGCCCTGAGCGTGGAGCCCGACAACGCCGCGCTGCACGCCTTCGCCGACAAGGCCCGCGCGCTGCGCGCGGCCGGCCAACCGACCGTGCCGACCACCATGGCCGACGAACACGCCATCAACCCCTTCCTGCGCGCCGGCGACGTGGCCACCCTTGCGGCCCGGCGCGCGGCGAAGGACAATTTCCGGTAACACCGAGGGAAACGCCAAGATGAAGCTGCACTTTTCGGGCACCAGCCCCTATGTCCGCAAATGCGTCGCCGTAGCGAAGCACCATGGCCTGACCATGGAACACGTCACCAGCAACCCCTCGCAGAACCCGGCCCACCTGCTGGCGGACAACCCGCTGTGCAAGGTGCCGTCCATGGTGACGGATGACGGGCTGGCGCTGAACGACAGCCCGCTGATCTGCGAATACCTCGACCACCTGGGCAGCGGCGCCAAGCTCTTCCCCGCCCCCGGCCCCGCGCGCTGGCAGGCGCTCGCCGTCGCCGTGCTGGCCGATGGCATCCTGGACGCCGCCGTGCCGCGCCGCGGTGCCTCCGCCCTGCCGCAGGATGAGGGCCGCCAGGCCGCCGATGCCCGCTTCAAGGGCGCGATGACCCGCGCCGTGGACGCGCTGGAGGGCATGGACCTCTCCGGCCCGCTCGACATCGGCAAGGTCGGCGTGATGTGCGCGCTGGGCTATCTCGACTTCCGCTACGCCCATGAGCCCTGGCGCCCCGGCCACCCGAAGCTTGCGGCCTTCTACGAGGCGCTGATGAAGAACCCCATCTTCGCCGAAACCGCCCCCGGCTGATGCTTCTCACCGACCCCAGCCTGGACGCGCGCGAGATCGCGGCGGCGCTCAACATGCAGCCCCACCCCGAGGGCGGCTACTATCGCGAGATCTGGCGCGACGTGCCAAAAGGCGGCGGGCGCGGGGCCGGCACGGCCATCTACTACCTGCTCGGCCCCGGCGATGTCAGCGCCTGGCACCGGGTGGTGGACGCCGACGAGGCCTGGCACTGGTATGGTGGCGGGCCGCTGGTGCTGACCATGTCGCCAGACGGGCATGACGCCTCGGCCCACCATCTCGGGCCGGACCTTGGCGCCGGGCAGACGCCCTTCCTGATGGTGCCGCGCGGCGTGTGGCAGACCGCGGCCCCGCTCGGCCGATGGACGCTGGTGGGCTGCACCGTCTGCCCCGCCTTCGAATTCGCGGGCTTCGAGATGGCCCCGCCCGACTGGCGGCCCACGCCTCGACCGGGCAGCGCGGGATGAGCACCTCGCTGGCCTGGGACGAACGCTATAGCGGCGGGGGCTTCCAGTTCGGCGAGGCGCCCAATGACCACCTGCGCGCCCAGTCCTGGCGGCTGCGCCCGGGCATGTCCGCGCTCTGCCTGGGCGATGGCGAGGGACGCAACGGCGTGTTCCTGGCCCAGCAGGGCTTGGCCGTCACGACCATCGACTGGTCCGAGGTGGGGGTTGGCAAGGCCCGCGCCCTGGCCGCGTGCCGCGGCGTGGCTGTCGACGCCCAGATCGCCGACGCGGCCGCCTGGGACTACCCGGCGGCGCGGTTCGACGTCATCGCCTGGATCTACC
>JBHYDO010000099.1:0-14249 GCA_051860645.1 Roseococcus sp. | reverse complement strand
CAGGCCGCTGATGAGCCATCGCGCCCATCTGCCGCCGTCGGCGCACACCACCTTCGTGGCCGGGCGCTTCGTGGTCTGCACCTTCACGCCCCGCCCCTTCGAGACGGACCCCGGCGCGCTCAAGGTGCCCTTCTTCCACAACAACGACGACTATGACGAGGTGCTGTTCTACCACGCGGGCGACTTCTTCAGCCGCGACAACATCCATGCCGGCATGATGACGCTGCACCCCTGCGGCTTCACCCACGGTCCGCACCCGAAGGCGCTGGGCAATGCCTTCACGCCCAAGAAGGCGGCCACCGACGAATACGCCGTGATGCTCGACACGCGCGACGCGCTGGAGATGGGCGAGGCGGCACGCCAGGTGGAATGGGAGGACTATGCCTATTCCTGGGGCGTGAAGCCCGCCGCCGCGGCCGAGTAGGAGACGCACCCCATGGCCAATTTCGCCTCCAGCCAGGACCTCGCCGACAAGGTGGTGTCCTTCGACGAACTGGGCCCCGGCCTCTACGGCTACACCGCCGAGGGCGACCCCAATTCCGGCGTCATCATCGGCGACGAGGGCGTGGTGGTGGTGGACGCGCAGGCCACGCCGCTGCTCGCCCGCGCGGTGCAGGCGCGCATCGCCGACGTCACCGCCCTGCCCGTCACCCAGGTGGTGCTGACCCATTACCACGCCGTGCGGGTACTGGGCGCCTCGGGCTACCCGGCGCGCGACATCCTCGCCTCCGACGCCACGCGCGCGCTGATCGTGGAGCGGGGACAGCAGGACATGGACAGCGAGATCGGCCGCTTCCCGCGCCTGTTCCGCGGCCGCGAGGAGGTGCCCGGCCTGACCTGGCCCACCCAGACCTTCGCGACCCGGATGTCGCTTTGGCACGGACGGCGCGAGGCGCGGATCATCCAGATCGGCCGCAGCCACACCTCGGGCGACACCGTGGTCTGGATGCCGGAGGAGCGCGTGCTCTTCGCCGGCGACACGGTCGAGGCCGGCGCCACCCCCTATTGCGGCGACGCGCATTTCCGCGACTGGCCGGCCACCCTCGCCGCCATCCGCGAACTCAACCCGCGCCGCATGGTCCCCGGCCGCGGCCGCGCACTCCTCACCCCCGATGACTGCGCCCAGGCCCTGCAGGAGACTGAGAGCTTCGTCACCGACCTCTTCGGCATGGCGCAGGCCGCCGTGGCCAAGGGCTGGACCCTGAAGCAGTTCTACGACGAGGCCATGTCCGCCATGCGCCCGAAATACGGAAGCTGGGCCATCTTCGAGCACTGCATGCCCTTCAACGCGTCCCGCGCCTATGACGAGGCGAGCGGCATCGAGAACCCGCGCATCTGGACGGCCGAGCGCGACCTCGCCATGTGGGCCGCGCTGGAAAAGGACGCCCCGCCCAAGCCCGCCGACGCCGCCTGAACGTGCCGCGCTTCGTCCAGCCCCGCTTCGCCGCGGCCCCCCCCGGCCCGCCGGGCGAGCGCGCGCGCGTGGTGGTCGTGGGCGGCGGGCTGGTCGGGCTGACGGCGGCGCTGGACCTCGCGCGGCGCGGTGTGGACGTCGTGGTGCTCGACGAGGACGACACCACCAGCGAGGGCAGCCGCGCCATCTGCTTCGCCAAGCGCACGATGGAGATCTATGGGCGCCTCGGCCTCGGCGCGCGCTTCCTGGAAAAGGGCATCACCTGGAATCGCGGCCGCGTCTTCCGCCAGGACCGCGAGGCCTACAGCTTCGACCTGCTGCCCGAACAGGGCCACGAATACCCCGCCTTCGTGAACCTGCAGCAGTATTACGCCGAGCAATGGCTGGTGGAGGCCTGCCTCGCCACCGGGCGCGTCGAGCTGCGCTGGCGCCACAAGGTGGCCGGCGTGGCGAACACGCCGGACGGCGCGCACCTCGCCGTGGAAACGCCCGCGGGCGCCTACACGCTGCACGCCGACTGGCTGCTGGCCTGTGACGGCGCGCGCAGCTTCACCCGCAACGCGCTGGGCCTGCCCTTCGAGGGCCAGGTGTTCCGCGACCGCTTCCTCATCGCCGACGTCACCATGGACGCCCCCTTCCCCACCGAGCGCTGGTTCTGGTTCGACCCGCCCTTCCACCCCGGCCAGTCCGTGCTGCTGCACCGCCAGCCCGATGATGTGTGGCGCATAGATTTCCAACTCGGCTGGGACGCGGACCCGGATGTGGAACGCGACCCCGCCCGCGTCCGCGCCCGCATCGCGGCCATGCTGGGGCCGGACACGCCATTCGAGATCGAGTGGATCAGCCTCTACACCTTCCGCTGCCGGCGGATGGACCGCTTCCGCCACGGCCGCGTGCTGTTCCTCGGCGATGCCGCGCACCAGGTCTCGCCCTTCGGCGCGCGCGGCGGCAATGGCGGAGTGCAGGACGCCGACAACCTCTGCTGGCGCCTGGCCGCCGTGCTGGACGGCACGGCCCCCGAAGTCCTGCTCGACGGCTACGACGCCGAGCGCATCCCGGCGGCCGAGGAGAACATCCTCCATTCCACCCGCTCCACCGACTTCATCACGCCGAAGAACGAAGCGGCGCTGGCATATCGTGATGCCGTGCTGGAACTGGCCGAGGCACATCCCTTCGCCCGCCCGCTGGTGAATTCCGGCCGCCTCTCGCGCCCCTGGTCCGGCCAGGAGGTGGCGCCCGACGCGCCGCTGCTGCACGGCGACCGGCCGGACTGGCTGCTGCGCCACATCGGCGCCGACGGAGGCTTCACCCTGGTGGCGCGCGAGGCGGTGCCGCCGGCGCTCCCCTGCATCACGCCCCTGCTGCTGGCCGACAGCCCGCGGCCCGGCGCCCTGCTGGACCATTCGGGCCTGGCCGCCGCGCGCCTGGGCCTCGCCCCTGGCGAGGCCGCCCTGTTCCGCCCCGACCAAGTGCTTGCCGCCCGTTTCCCCGGCACGGACCCCGCCCCCATCCTGGCGGCGCGCGACCGGGCGCTGGGCCTGTGAAGCATCTGCGCACCGAGCCGCGCCTCGACGACCCCGACGCGCTCTACGCCCTGCTGATGGAGGCGCATCGCGGGCTGGACGACGCGGCCTCGCGCCGGCTGGACGCGAAGCTCGTGCTGATCCTGGCCAACCACATCGGCGATGTGGCGGTGCTGCGCGAGGCCGTCGCGTTGGCGGGCGCGGCGCAGACGCCCATTGCGCTCTCGGCCGCGGGGAGCAAATCTGGGGCATGAGCAGCCCCATCGAACAGATCTCCGCCTGGCAGGATGAGTTCACCGCCATCCGCCGCGACATCCACGCCCACCCGGAACTCGGGCTGGAAGAACACCGCACGGCCGCGCTCGTGGCAGCCAGGCTGCGCGAATACGGCATCGAGGTGCATGAGGGGGTGGGTCGCACCGGCGTGGTGGGCGTGATCCGCAACGGGAATGGCCCTGGCATCGGGCTGCGCGCCGACATGGACGCGCTGGCCATGACCGAGGCCAATGACTTCCCGCATGCCAGCACCATCGCCGGCCGCATGCATGCCTGCGGGCATGACGGCCACACCACCATGCTGCTCGCCGCCGCGAAATACCTGGCGCGCACCAGGAACTTCAACGGCACCGTGAACCTGATCTTCCAGCCGGGCGAGGAGGGTGCCGGCGGCGCGCTCGCCATGCTGGAGGACGGGCTGTTCAGCCGCTTCCCCTGCGACAGCGTCTTCGGCCTGCACAACCGGCCGGGCATGGCGCTGGGCGAATACGGCATCCGCCCCGGCCCGATGATGGCGGGCGTCGCCTTCTACGACATGCACATCACCGGCAAGGGCGGCCATGGCGCGCGGCCAGAGGCCACGAACGACCCCGTGGTGATGGGTGCGGCCGTGGTGCAGGCGCTGCAATCGGTCGTCGCGCGCAACGTGCCCGCGGCCGAGCGCGCCGTGCTGAGCGTGACCCGCTTCGATGCGGGCAACGCCTACAACGTGATCCCGAACGAGGTGCGGCTCGGCGGCACCGTCCGCGCCTTCTCCAACGAGATCATGGAACTGGTGGAGGCCCGCATGCGCGCCATCGGCGAGGGCGTCGCCACGGGCCTGGGTGGCAGCGCGGTGCTGGACTTCCGCGTCATCACCGTCCCCCTGGTGAACGACGCGGTGGAGACGGTGGCGCTGGCCGATGCCGCCGCCTCGCTGGTGGGCGAGGGCCATGTGAAGCGCGAATTCCCCGCCGTGATGGGCGGCGAGGACTTCGCCTACATGCTGGAGAAGTGCCCCGGCGCCTACATCGTGACCGGCAATGGCGACAGCGCCGAGGTGCACCACCCGCGCTTCGACTTCAACGACGCTGCCATCCCCTATGGCGCGGGGGTGCTGGCCGCGGTGGTGGAGCAGAAACTCCGGAAGATGTAGCCCGGGCGGGGGGCTACGCCCCCAGGTGCCGCCCGAAGAATTCCAGCGTGCGGCGCTGTGCCACCGCGGCGTCGCCCTCCACGTAGCTGCCGCGCTCCTCGCAGCCGAAGCCGTGGCCGGCGCCGGCATAGACGAAGACCTCGACCTCCGGCCGCGCCTGCTGGATGGCATGGACGTCGGCCATGGGGATGGAGGCGTCGGTCTCGCCGAAATGCAGCTGCACCGGGCAGCGTGGCACCTCGTCGCGCGCCGCCGCGATGCCGCCGCCATACCAGCCCACCGACGCGGCGAAGGCGCTGCTGCGCGTGGCGCCATGCCAGGCGACGCTGCCGCCCCAGCAATAGCCCACCACGCCGCGCGCCGCGCCGGCCGGCAGGGCCGAGGCCGCGGCCAGGATGTCCAGCAGCGTCTTGTGCTCGTCGATGGCGCCGCGCAGCGTCCGGCCGCGCGCCACGTCGTCCGGCGTGTAGCCGAGTTCGACGCCGCGCTCGGCGCGGTCGAAAAGGGCGGGCAGGATCACGGCATAGCCTTCGGCGGCAAAGGCATCGGCCACGCGGCGCATGTGCCGGTTGGCGCCGAAGATTTCCTGCACAATGACCAGGGCCCGCGTGGCGTCCTGGGGCCCCGCGCTGTAGGCGGCAAGGCGGTGGCCATCGGCGGCGGTGAGGGCGAGGTTCATTGGCGCGGCCTTTCCTGGGGCGCCTCGTGGCCGGGGTGGCGGAGGCGCGATCATTTCCTGCAGCTTCGCAGCATGGCTGACGTCGTGCACCTGGGAAAGTGGCGCGCCGCCCGCGCGCGGGCCGAGGCGAAGGCCGCCGCGGAGGCCCAGGCCGCCGCCAACCGTGCTGCCTTCGGCCGCACCCGCGCCCAGAAGCTGCGCGACGCGGAGGCCGAGGCGCGCCGCAACGCCCTGCTCGACCAGACCCGGCGCGAGACCGAAACCCCTTCTCAGGAATAGCGCGCGCCGCGCCGGAACCCGCTATGATGGCCGCGATGGATCAGCCCCTGCCCCACCCCTACCGCGATGGCCTGCCACCGGCACCGCCAGGCCCGCCAGAGGGCGAACAGCACGCCCTGCTACGCGCCGCCCAATTGCCCCTGCTGGCCGGACTCAGCCAGGGACCGATGCTGCCGGTGGCATTGGTGGTGGCGTTGCTGGCCGTCGGGGGCGGCGCCCCGGCCGCGTTGGCGGGCGGCCTGGCCGCACTGGCCGCAGGCGCCATCCTGGCCGGGCTCGGCCGCTACTTCGCCGTGCTGGGGGCCGCCGAGCGCTACGCCGCCGAACGCCGCCGCGAAGAAGCGGAGACCCATGAATACCCGGAGCGCGAACGCTGGGAAGTCGCCGCCATCCTGCACCGCTATGGGCTGCGCGGCGACACATTGGCCCGCGCGGTGGAGGGCATCGCCGCCGATCGTCGGCGCTGGGTCGACTTCATGATGCGGTTCGAACTCGATCTCATAGAACCCCAGCCCGCCCATGCGGCCCGCGAGGCGCTGGTGCTGACCGCCGGCTTCGTGCTGGGCGGCGTGGTGGCGCTGCTGCCGCTGTGGCTCGCGCCCGCCCTGGGCTGGACCGGGCCCGTGGCGCTGGGGGCCGCGCTGATGCTGGGGGCGGGCTGGATGCTGGCGCGCGCCGAAGGCCAGGTGCCGGCTGGGGGTGCCGCGCGCGCGCTGGGCCTGGGCGTCGCGGCGGCGCTGGCCGCGCTGCTGCTCATCGCCCTGGTCTGAGCCGCCCCGCGGGCGGCGAGCGGCCATGCTCAGCTTTCGTTAAGCCGGGCGGGCGCATAGCGGGTGGTGGAGGCACCAACCCATGCGCCAAGCCAACCGCCGCCGCCTGTTCTTCCCGGTGTTCTCGCCGCTCGCCGCGTTCCTCGGCACCCATCTCGCAGGCGTGCCCGCCCCGTTGCGCAGCGCGACTGCGCTTGCCCTTGCCGCTGGGTTCCTGGTCGGGCTGGTGGTGGGCGCACTGATGGACTGGCCCTGGCGCGGCGTGGTTTCCTCTGGCCTGCTGGGCACGGTCCTGGCCTGGGCTGCCCTGCGGGAGGCCGAGCTGCGCCAGGCACAATCCGTGCTGCGCGCCATGCCTTGCCACGCCGTCGTGGTGGGGCCGGACCGACGGCCGCTCTGGCAGGCAGGCAGCGGACGGGGCTTCGCCGGCAGCCACGGGCCTGGCCGCGAGGAGGATCGCCTCAAGCTCGCCCACTGGCACCTGTCCGCCCATGCACGCGAAGCCGAGGTCAATGCCGGCTTGACCGCCCATCTGCGCGCCGACGGCACCCCCTGGGAGGTGCAGGATGCCGAAGGCCGATGGTTCCAGCTGCGTCACCTGCGCCTCGCGCGCGGGCAGACGGTCTGCTTCTCCACCGACATCACCGAGGCCAAGCAGCGCGAGAGCGCGCTGGCCGGCTCCGAGGCGCGGCTGCATGCGCTGCTGGAACGCGCACCCGTGGGAATCTGGGAACTGGACGGCCAGGGCCGCACCCGCTTCGCCAACGCCCGGCTGCGCCGGCTGTTCTTGGGCGAGGTACCGCCCGCCTTCGAGGCCGCGGGCCTGTTGCGCGAGGAGGGCGCGGGCGCCATGCCCAGCCTCATCCCGGGTGAGGAGACCGAAGTGGCCCTGCCGCTGCCCGGCGGCGGCGAACTGCCCGTGCTGCTCAGCGTGGCGCCCTGGGGCAGCCCCGGCCAGGCCGGGGATGGCGGGCCAGGGGCGGGGGATGGCCGCATCCTCTCCCTGCTAGATCTCAGCGCGCTGAAGGCCGCGCAGGAGCGCGTGGCCCATCTCACCGACCATGACGCGCTGACCGGCCTTGCCAACCGCGCCGCCTTCCAGGCCGGGCTGGGGGCGATGGCGGCCGACCCCCAGGGCGGGCTGCTGCTGTTGATCGACCTTGACCACTTCGCCGCCACCAATGACCGCTTCGGCCACGCCATCGGCGATGTGCTTCTGCGCGAGGCGGCCCTGCGGCTGCGCGGCGCATTGCGCCCCTCCGACTTGGTGTGCCGCCTGGGCGCGGACGAGTTCGCCATCCTGGCCTTCAAGGCCGGGCACTTGGTGGCGCTGACGCTGGCCGGCCGGGTGCGCGCGGCGCTTCGCCCGCCGCTGCACGTCGACGGGATGGAGTTGCAGATCTCCGCCTCCATCGGCATTGCCGCAGCACCCCAGCATGGCGAGGAGGCGGGGCTGCTGCTGCGCGCGGCCGACCTCGCCCTGGCCGAGGCGAAGGCCATGGGCCGCAACGCCGTCTCCCTCTTCGAGCCGGTGATGCGCGAGCGCAGCGAGCAGCGCGCACTCCTGCGCGAGGCCTTCGCACAGGCCCTCGAGGCGGGGGAGCTGGAGTTGCACCTGCAGCCACAGCGCGACATGGAGGCCGGCCGGATGGTCGGCGCCGAGGCGCTGATCCGCTGGAACAGCACGCGTCTTGGCCGCTGGGTCAGCCCGGCGGAGCTGCTGCCGGCCGCTGCCGAGGCCGGGCTGCTGCAGCGGCTGGACCGCTATGTGCTCAACCGCGCCGTGGCCCTGCTCGCCGAATGGGAGGGCGAGCCCGGCGCGCCCCTGTGCCTGGGCATCAACATCTCTGTCACCACGCTGCATGACCCGCACTTCGCGCAGGAGGTGCGGCTGGCGCTGGAGGCCGCCGGGGTTACCCCGGCGCGACTCGAGATCGAAATCCCCGAGGACCTCGCCATCCGCGACCTGCCGGGCGTGCAAAAGACGCTGCAGGCACTGCGCGAAGTGGGGGTTCCGCTGGCGCTCGACGATTTCGGCGGTGGCCACTCCGGCCTGCCGCACGTGGTGCGCCTTCCGGTGCAACGCCTCAAGCTTGACCGGTCCATCGTGGCCCATCTGCCGGATGACCCAAAGGCGGCCGCCGTGCTGCGCGCCACCATGGCGCTGGCCCGCGGCATGGGGATCGAGGTGGTGGGCGAAGGTGTGGAGACCGAGGGCCAAGCCGCCGCGCTGCGCCAGGCGGGCTGCAACGTCATCCAGGGCTGGCTGATCGCGCGGCCCATGCCGGTGGCAGCCTTCCTGGCGGCCATGCGCCCGCATCTCACCGAGGGGCCCGTCCCGCTCCGGGCCCGTGCCTGACGTCGCGCCTCGGGGGAAGGGCAACCGGTGGTCATTGTAACAGAAATCCTCGATTGTTCCGTGGCATACAGGGATTTTTTGCCTTGCCGCCTACGGCCGCCACAGCTAGGCAAGAGGCTCACGCCCCCAACGGACGGTCCTGGGAAAAACACCCGCGCATGAAATTTCGCCGCAAGACCTCCCTCTTTCTTCCCGCCCTCCTCCTTCCCGCGCTGCTGTTCGCCTGGCCCAGCGGACATCAGGCCGTCCCGGAGGCCATGGCCTTGCTGCCCGATGCCGAGGCACCGGCACACGCCGCGGCCCCGGTGGTCGCCTTCCCCACCGACCTCGCGGACCGTGAGAACGCGCCCGCCGCCGCCGCCGCGTTGCCGCCACCCTCGCCGGATGACGCGCCGGTCCAGGTGTCGGAGCCCGAAGTCAACGAGCAGACCATCACGGTCGCGACCGGCGATACCCTGCTCGGCCTGTTGACCGAGGCTGGGGTGGAACTCAGCGAGGCGCATGCCGCCCTTGCGGAGTTCACCGAGCTGTTCTCGCCCAGCCAGCTGCGCCCGGGCCAGGAACTGCTCCTTCGGCTCGACACCGAGGAGGAATCACGGCTGGTCTCGCTGGAGATCAGCCCCGCCCCCGGCCATACCGTCTCCGTGGAGCGCCGCGGCGAAGACTGGCACGCCGAGGAGGCGCGGCTGCCCGAGCACCCGCATCTCGCACAGGTGGAGGCTGAGGTCACAGGCGGCGTTTTCCCTGCCCTGGTCTCTGCGGGGCTGCCGCCGACCCTCGCCTACGCCGTGGTGCGCGCCTACTCACACCGGGTCGATTTCCAGCGCGACCTGCGCGCCGGCGACCGCGTGGCCGTCGCCTTCGAACGCATGCGCAGCCCCGACGGCACGTTGCTGCGGCACGGACGCGTGCTCTACGCCGCCCTTACCCTCTCGGGCGAGACCCAGGAAATCTGGCGCCATGAGGGACAGGAAGGCCAGGTCGGGTGGTACGATGCGCAAGGCCGCCCGCTGGCCGGCGGCTTTCTCCGCACGCCGCTCAACGGAGCGCGCATGTCCTCGGGCTATGGTATGCGGCGCCACCCCATCCTGGGCTACAACCGCATGCACCGCGGGGTGGACTTCGCCGCGCCCACGGGCACCCCGGTCTATGCCGCGTCCGACGGCGTGGTGCAGTCCGTCCGCACCGAGCGCGGCTATGGACGCGTCATCCGCGTCCGCCACGGCAACGGCGCCATGACCCTCTACGCCCACCTCTCGCGCTTCGCCCCGGGCCTGCGTGGCGGGGCACGGGTGCGCCAGGGACAGACCATTGGCCGAGTGGGCTCCACCGGCATGTCCACGGGACCCCACCTGCACTACGAACTGCATGTCAACGGCCAGGCGGTGAACCCCGCGACCAGCCGGCTGCCGGCCCCGCCGGCGCTGGCCGGCCGCGCGTTGCTGAACTACCAGATGGCGCGCACCGACCTGAACCGCCAGCGCGCACGCCTGGCACGCGGCACCACCGAGGTGGCGCTGGCGCCGCAATAACGGACGGGGGCGCGCCGCGGGGGTTGCTGCCCTTCCCAGACCCGTGCCCCCGAGGGCGCATTACCCCTGGCGAGGGCGGCTGCCTCTGCCAGCGGTGCAACACGCCCCGATCGCACCCTCACCGCCGCCGGTTGGCCCGGGCCAGAACGGCCTCGAACAGCACCTGGCAGCCAGCTTCGGCCTCCTCGGGGAGGATGCTTTCCGCTTCATTGTGGCTCAGGCCGTTCAGGCAGGGGGTGAAGATCATTGCGGCGGGGATGCGGCGGGCGGCATAGACGGCGTCATGCCCGGCGCCCGAGACCATGTCGCGCGCGGGGTAGCCCAGGCGCTCGGCAGCGGCGCGCACCAGGGCCACGCAGCCCGGGTCGAAGGGCTGGTGGGGGATACGGAAGAGCTCGGTCAGCTCCAGCGTGCAGCCCGTCTCGGCCACAAGCGCCGCGGCCTCCGCCGGGAAGCCGGCGGCGATGGCCTCCATCTCCTCGGTGCGCGGGTGGCGGAATTCGACCGAGAAGCGCACCTCCCCCGGCACCACGTTGCGGCTGTTGGGCAATACCTGGAGTTGACCGACCGTGCCGCGGCCATCTTCGCCGCGGGCGCGCATGGTGGCGTCCACATGGGCAATGACGCGGGCGGCGGCCACCAGGGCATCGCGGCGGTTGGCGGGGGGCGTGGTGCCGGCGTGGCTGTCCTGGCCGGTGATGACGGCGTCGTACCACACCTGGGCCTGCGCCCCGGTAACGACGCCGATCATGCGGCCCTCGGTCTCAAGGATGGGCCCCTGCTCGATGTGCAGCTCGAAATAAGCGTCCGCGGGGAAGGCCTCGGCCTTGTGCGGGCCGCGCGCGCCGATGGAATCCAGCGCCTCGCCGACCGTGACGCCGTCCAGGTCGCGCAACCCGTGCGCCTTCTCCAGCGGAAGCACCCCGGCCCACACGCCGCTGCCCATCAGCGAATGGCCGAAGCGGCTGCCCTCCTCGTCGGTCCAATTGACCAGTTCGATGGGCGCCTCGGTCTCGATGCCGAGGTCGTTCAGCGTGCGGATCACCTCCAGCCCGGCGATGACGCCGAGCGCGCCGTCGAACTTCCCGCCGGTGGGCTGGCTGTCGAGGTGGCTGCCCAGCAGCACGGGCGGGCGCGCGGGGTCGCGGCCCTCGCGGCGGGCGAACATGTTGCCGATGGCGTCCACGCGCACCTTGAGGCCCTGCGCCTCGCACCACTCGGTGAAGCGGGCGCGGCCCTGGCGGTCCACCTCGGTGAGCGTCAGGCGCTTCACGCCGCCCTTGGGGGTGGCGCCGATCTCGGCCATGCCCATCAGGCTGTCCCACAGACGCTTGCCGTCGATCCGCTGGTTGGTGGCCATCGCCCTGCATCCCCTTCTGGTGTCGGCGCGCACCATAAGCGCAGATCGCGCGATTGGCAGGGGCGGCGCCGCGCGGCATGTTGGGTCGCATGGCCCATGCCCTGAACACCGCCCCCGCCCTGCTTCGCAACAGCGACCTCGACCGCGCCGAGGTGCGCCAGGCGCGGCTGGACCTGGCCGCCTGCTTCCGCATGGCGGCGAAGCTGGGTCTCAGCGAGGGCATCTGCAACCATTTCAGCTTCGTGGTGCCCGGGCGCGACGACCTGATGTTGGTGAACCCCTATGGGTATTCCTTCGCCGAGGTCACCGCCTCCAACCTCGTCATCTGCGACTTCCAGGGCCGCGTGGTGGCGGGCCAGGGCGTGCCGGAAGCGACGGCCTTCTACATCCACGCCCGGCTGCACCTGAAGCACCCCCGCGCCCGCGCCGCCTTCCACACCCACATGCCCAATGCCACGGCGCTGTCCATGCTCGAGGGCCCGCCGCTGGTCTGGGCCGGCCAGACCGCGCTGAAATTCTACGGCCGAACCTTGGTGGACGAGCACTACAACGGCCTGGCGCTGGACGAGGCCGAGGGCGATCGCATCGCCGCGGCGCTGGGCGACGCCGACATCGTCTTCATGAAGAACCACGGCGTCATGGTGGTGGGCTCGTCGATCGCCGAAGCCTGGGACGACCTCTACTACCTGGAACGGGCGGCCGAGGTGCAGCGCCTGGCCATGGCCACCGGCCGCCCCATCAAGCCCGTGCCACACGAACTCGCCCAGTCCACCTACGCGCAGATGCGCGCAGGCGACCGCGAGAGCGCCAGGCTCCACCTGGAGAGCATCAAGCGCATCCTGTTGAGGGAGCAGCCGGACTTCGCGGATTGATCCGGCACGCCGGCCCGGTCGCAGAGGCGCAGGTGTTGAGCGCTTCCGCCTCGACGCATTCCGCTCAGCCCGATCGCGCACGCAGGACGAAGAGTCGGTGGCTCGCGATGTCGACGAGGCGGCTGGTGCCCTCGCGCCAGCGGCGCACGGCCGATGCCTCGTCGTGGAAGGGGCCATAAAACTCCTCCTTCCCGGTTTCGAGCGCGGTGAAGCTCATGTCGGTGAAGACGCCGCCCCACACAACCCAGATCTGCGGTTCCACCATTCCTCATCCCCTTTTCCTGGGTTGCCGGCGCTGTGTTGCGGCGCAGCAGAGATGTGCCCCAAACCACTCGGGGACGCCAGCGCGGTGTGGCTCAGACCGCAGGCCAGTCGTCGCGCTCGAAGCGCTGGAACTCAATGGTGTAGCCGGCCGGATCGGTCACAAAGAAATGCGTGACGCGGTAGCTTTCCGAGTATTCGGGCTTGGGCGGCAGCTTGACGCCGCGGCCTTGCAGGAATGCGTGCCAGCCCTCGACGTCGGGGGTGACGAAGGTGAACACCACGCCGCCCACCACGCGCGGGTTGTCCGAGGCGCGCGGCGCGCGGGCGCGGCAAACACCGAGGAAGGAGCGGTCGCCATCGGCCGCCGCATAGATGCGGCATGTGCCCTGGTCCTGCACCAGGGGCAGTTCCAGCGTCTCCTCGTAGAAGCGCCAGGAGGCTTCGGGCTCCTCGGCGTAGAGGAAGGTCACCTGCTGGGCGAGATCGGGGCGTGTCATGCGCTGGATGGTGCCACAAGCCGGCCCGTGGCGGAAAGCAGCGCGATGCGCGCCAGCAGCGCAGGCGTGGCGTTGGGCTCCAGACCCAGCATCCGCACCACCCCCTCGGCCAGTTCCGCCTCGGTGGCGCGGGGCTGCAGGCTGAGCAGCAGGCGGGCGCCGGCCTCAATCTCGGCGGGCGGCACCATGGCGGCGCGGCGCAGATGCGCGGCCGCGGCACGGCGGTCGCGCGGGGTGGCGGGCGGCGTGTCCTCCAACGCATAGAAGCCGGCCGCTTCGCCGGCGCCATGCAGCAGTTCGGCCTCGCGCAGCGCCGACGCGGTCTCGCGCGCGTCAAAGGCCTCGCCCAGCAGCAGGCGGAAGCGTTCCAGCAGCGCGTCTCGGTGGATGGGCGCTTCGATGCGCAGGATGGCCACCAGCAGGTCGGTCAGTTCGGCACGGCTGGTCGGGACGCGTTCTAGCGTGGCCTCGCGATAGGGTTCGGCGAGGCTGGCCATGGGCGCGGCAGGGGGCGCAGCCGCCGCGGCCTCGACGCCCAGCGCCTGCCGCATTCGTGCCCGCGCCACCTCGGGCTGGTTCAGCCAGTCGAGCGACCACGACCGCGTGAGCCGCCAGCCCATCATCTCCAGCGCCATCTGCCGCCCACGGTCGCGGTCGCGCGCGCAGCGCAGCCCGGCCCAGTCGGCGGCATCCAGTTCCACACCCAAGTCGAAGCCCTCCGGTCCCCGCGCAGCAATGTCGAGGAACAGGCCAGAGAGACCCACGCGCGGCACCGCCTCCTGCCCCGCCTCTTCCATCACCGCGCCGATCATGGCCGCGATGGGCGAGGCCGCACCGCCCGCCACGTCGCGCCCCACGCCATTGGCCGCGAAGCCCAGGAAGGATTTCAGCGCGGCCACGCCCCGGCCCTTGGCGCGCTCCGTGTCCACCTCCTCGGCGCCGATGCCCGAGAAGACGATGCAGCGCTTCTTGGCGCGGGTGATGAGCACGTTCAGCCGCCGCTCCCCGCCATCCTGCGAGAGAGGCCCGAAGCGCATGGCGAGCTTCCCATCGGCGTCGCGGCCATAGCCCACGCTGATCAGGATGGCGTCGCGCTCGTCGCCCTGCACGTTCTCGAGGTTCTTCACGAAGAAGGGCTCGTCGGCGTGGGCGTTGAAGAAGGGCTCGGTGTCCGGGCTGTCGCGCCGCAGCTTCTCCACCGCGTCCATGATGGCGTCGCGCTGGGTGACGGAGAAGGCGGCCACACCCAGCGTGTCATCCGGCGTCTCGCGCGCATGGCGCATCACGGC
>JBHYDO010000098.1:0-14507 GCA_051860645.1 Roseococcus sp. | reverse complement strand
CGCCCGCCGACCCATAGGCCTCCGGGACATTGCCCGCCGTCGCGGCCACCAGCACGGGCAGGCCGCCCATGCCGGCAAGACCCAGCGCCGCCTGGTCTCCGCGTGGATCGGCACCGCTTTCGCCGAGGCCGATGCGCCCGCCGCCCACGCCCAGTGGCGCCGGGTCGCCGACCAGCTCCGCCCCAAGGTGCCCAGGCTGGCCGAGTTGATGGATGCCGCCGAGCACGACGTACTGGCCTACATGGACTTCCCGCGCGAGCACCGCGCCAAGATCCACTCCACCAATCCGATCGAACGGTTGAACGGCGAGGTCAAGCGCCGCACGGATGTGGTCGGCATCTTTCCCAACGAGGCCGCCATCACCCGGCTGATTGGCGCCATCCTCCTGGAACAGTCCGACGAATGGGCCACACAGCGCGCCCGCTACATGACGCTGGAAACCATCAGCACCGTGAGCGACAATCCCACCGTCAGCCTGCCCGCTGTGGCAGGATGATGAGGCGGCTCACTCCGCCAAGGACCATCGCTCCTACACCACGCGATGGGGCATGATCCCCCGGTGGTTCAACTCGTTGAAATGGGGGCCAATTCCTGCTGGCGTTCTAAAGGGCTTCGCGCGCCGCAAAGGGACCAGTCCCCCCAGGGTGGGAGGGGGTGCAGAGATGCTGCGGGCAGAGACGCTTCGAGCCGTGTAAGATGGCGGTCCACCGCATAAAGCCGAACGCCCAATGCCCTGCGCACGCCAGATCCAACAGACGATCCGCGCTGCCATCACGGTGACCCATTTGGCGCCAGTGCTGGAGGCGCGCGGCGCTGGCCGGGGCAAGCGCTCGCAGCGACAAATTGCCGCGCTGCTGAATGAGGCGGGGTTCCTTACCCGAACCGGTGGGCAATGGTGGCCAGAGGGGGTGCGGCGCGCCCTCGCAAAAGCTGACCGCGCCATGGAAACGCTGACGCGAGGATGAAAGCCCACCTCGCAGAACGGCGTTGGTGCCGCACAGCTCATATTAGACCGTGGATTAGACCGCGCCCGGCCAAATGAACCTAAGCCGTTGGAAAAATTGGCGTCCCCTACGGGATTCGAACCCGTGTTGCCGCCGTGAGAGGGCGGTGTCCTAGGCCTCTAGACGAAGGGGACCAAGCCTTGGAAGCGGCGCTCTTACCGCCCCTCGCGCGGTTGAGCAACCCGGGCCTTTGCATATCGCCCCTCGCGGCACGCATCGGAGCAATACCGCACCTCATGCCACACCCGCGCCCACTTCTTCCGCCA
Source organism: Roseococcus sp. (assembly GCA_051860645.1). Taxonomy (GTDB): domain Bacteria; phylum Pseudomonadota; class Alphaproteobacteria; order Acetobacterales; family Acetobacteraceae; genus Roseococcus. The sequence goes on along the minus strand of JBHYDO010000098.1, from coordinate 13,237 downwards.
GGCAAAGGGGCGTCCGCAAGCGACACATGTCTTCTCCGGGAGGTCCGGCTTGCGGTGGGTCACGGCCGGGGCAGCACCTCGCCCACCACACGGCCCGTGCGGGCGTCAAGGAACAGCAGGCGGGTTGCACCGCCGGGCCCCTCCACCAGCACGGCGAAGCGTTCGCCGGCGCCCGCGACCGAGACCATTCGCGTGCCCTGCGGCAAATCCAGCGTCAGGGCCGGCATGGGCGCCACCATGCGCCCGCCCGCCCGCTGGACGAGCAGCACGACGAGGGCCACGGTGCCCGCCACGATCAGCACGCCCATCGCCACCACCAGGAATTTGAGCGCCCGCATTTGGCCGACCCTTCCGCACCACATGATTTCCTCGCGGCCGAACCCGACCGCGGCGAACGCGCCGACCGCTTCTTCGCGGCCCGGATAGGCACGCTCTCCCGCTCGCGCGTCAAGGCACTGATCGAGGAAGGCCACGCGCGCGAGGGCAGCACCGCCTTCACCGACCCCGCCCGGCCCATCCGCCCCGGCGTGCTCTACAGCCTCGCCCCGCCGCTCCCCCTGCCCGCCCGGCCCCAGGCGCAGGACATCCCGCTCGACATCCTGTTCGAAGACCAGCACCTCATCGTCCTCGACAAGCCGGCGGGCCTGGTGGTCCACCCCGCGCCGGGCAACCTCGACGGCACGCTGGTCAACGCCCTGCTCGGCCACGCCGGCGAGGAGCTGGAGGGCATCGGCGGCGAGAAGCGGCCTGGCATCGTGCACCGGCTGGACAAGGACACCTCGGGCGTCATGGTCGTGGCCAAGACAGAGCGCGCGCACCGCGCCCTGTCCGAGGCTTTCGCGGCGCGCGACCTGGAGCGGGAATACCTGGCCCTTGTGTGGGGCGTGCCCAACCCCGCCGCCGGCGAGGTGGACGCTCCCATCGGCCGCCACCAGCTCGACCGCAAGCGCATGGCCGTCGTGGGCCGCGGGGGTGCCAAGGCCGGCAAGACGGCGCTCACGCGCTATCGCACGGAAGAGGTGTTCCATGGCGGGGCGAGCCTGCTGCGCTGCAAGCTCGCCACCGGCCGCACCCACCAGATCCGCGTCCATCTGGCCCATATCGGCCACCCCCTTGTGGGCGATCCGGTCTATCTGCGCCGCATCCCGGCCGCGAGCCGCGCCCTGCCGGAGGCGCTGCGCACCGCGCTGCTGGCCTTCCCCCGCCAGGCGCTGCACGCCGCCAGTCTGGAATTTCATCATCCGGTGACGGGAAGCATGCTAACCTTCCGGGCAGAGCCACCGAAGGACATGCGTGGATTGCTTGCGGCGCTGGCGCCCGATCGCACGCTGCCGGATTGACGGGCATGCCAGTCGGCCGGGCCTACGCCGCTCCGGCCATACCAGAGTGGGTTGGTTGGTCATCCTTGCGTTTTGCGCCGGGAAGGGCTAACAGAAAGGTAATGCGCAACGCTGGCCGGGTGCCGCGTGCTTTGGTTTGCTGCCACCGCCCCTTCCGTGACCGGGGCGGATGCAACCGAAGGGGCCCGGACGCCGTTGCCATGGACGGCCAGGTGCCCGTCGCCGTCACGGGGCGGGTCCTGGCGCAGTTTGGAAGGTTCGGTATCCATGGCGTCACTGAGCATCCCGATGGCCCCGGAAGGCAATCTCTCGCGCTACCTGCAGGAGATCCGCAAATTTCCGATGCTGGCCCCGGAAGAGGAGTTGAACCTCGCCAAGCGCTGGCGCGACGCGGCCGATGAGGCCGCCGCCCACAAGCTTGTCACCTCGCATCTGCGCCTCGTCGCCAAGATCGCGATGGGCTACCGCGGCTATGGCCTGCCGGTGGGCGAGCTGATCAGCGAGGGCAATGTCGGCATGATGCAGGCGGTCAAGCGGTTCGACCCGGACCGCGGCTTCCGCCTCGCCACCTACGCGATGTGGTGGATCCGCGCCGCCATCCAGGAATACATCCTGCACAGCTGGTCGCTCGTGAAGATGGGCACGACCGCCGCGCAGAAGAAGCTGTTCTTCAACCTCCGCCGCCTCAAGGGGCAGATCGGGGCACTGGAGGATGGCGACTTGCAGCCCGAGGTGGTCGCCAAGATCGCCAAGACGCTGGCCGTGCCGGAGCAGGACGTGGTGAGCATGAACCGCCGCCTCGCCTCGCCCGACAACAGCCTGAACGCCCCCGTCCGCGCCGACAGCGAGGGCGAGTGGCAGGATTGGCTGGTGGACGAGAGCGAGAGCCAGGAAACGGAACTCGCCGACCGGCAGGACATGTCCAACCGCAAGGACCTGCTGAACGGCGCGCTGCGCACCCTGAACGAGCGCGAGCGCCACATCCTGATCGAACGCCGCCTGAAGGATGAGCCGACCACGCTCGAGGAGCTCAGCCAGCAGTACAACATCAGCCGCGAGCGCGTGCGGCAGATCGAGGTGCGGGCCTTCGAGAAGCTGCAGAAGTCCATGAAGCAGCAGATCACCGAGCGCCGGCTCACCGTCGGCTGACGCGAATTGGGTGAGGTCCTACCCCACCCGCAGCAGCGCCGCCCCATTCTGCCGCAGCCACAGCGTGGCGGCGGCGCGGTGGGGCGTTCGCGCCTCCACCAGCGCCCAGAAGCGCGCGGAATGGTTCATCTCGCGCAGATGCGCCAGTTCATGCGCCACCACATAATCCAGCACCCAGGCGGGCGCCATGACGAGGCGCCACGAGAAGGCGAGCGTCCGGTCCGGCGCGCAGCTTCCCCAGCGGGTCTTGGTGTCCTTCAGGCGGATCGCGCGTGGCACCACGCCCAGCGCCTCGGCATGCGGGCGGGCGGCCGTGGCGATCCGCCGCAACGCTTCGACGCGCAGGAAGTCGCGCACCCGGCGCGGCACGAATTCCTCCTGGCCTGACACCACCAGCACCGCGCCTTCCAGCAGTGCCGCGCCGCGGCGTGCGGGGTCGTGCCGGATCACATGCTCCACGCCCCCGATCGGCACCGTGGCGCCAGGCGTCAGCGGGCGTTCCGGCGCCAGGGAGGCCACGCGCTGCAGCACCCAGCCGGCATGCTCCGTGAGCAGGGCGAGGCCCTGCCGGCGCCCCACCTTGGGCGGCAGCGTGACCACCACCGCCCCCTCGGCCGGACATATCCGCAGCGAAACACGCCGCGCCCGCGCCGAGCGGCGCCAGCGCACCGGGCAGGGGGCGGCAGGGAGCAGCGGGTCCGGCCGCAGCGCGATGGTTTCCGATTCGGGCCAGTCCATGGACCGCTTATAGCGCGCCCGTTGACAGCCGGGGCATGGCGGGCACCTGTGGGAAGGCATGACGCGCACGCCCATCCTGCCCCTGCTTCTCCTGACCGGGGCGATCTGGGGGCTCACGCCCGCCGTGGCCAAGGTGGGCATGGGGCTCGGCGTCTCGGCCATGGGCTTCGCCTTCTGGACGGCCATCGGCTCGGCCTTGGTGCTGACGGCGCTGTGCCGGGTGCGGGGCATCGCCATCCCGCGCGACCGGGCGCATCTCACCTACTATCTGGCGGCTGGAGGCTCGGGCTTCGCGATGGCCAATCTCGCGGGCTTCCACGCGCTGCAGCACATCCCTGCCGGCTTCTTCGCGCTGCTGATCCCGCTGGCGCCCATGCTGACCGTGGTGGGCGCGGCGGCGCTGGGGCAGGAAAGGTTGACGCTGCGGCGCGTGGGCGGGACGGCACTGGGCTTCGCCGGCGTGGCGCTGGCCATGGCGCCGGGGGCGGCGCTGCCCGAGGCCTCGCTGATCGGGTGGGCGCTGGTCGCAGCACTCAGCCCGGCCTGCTATGCGGTCGCGAACCTGGTCGCCGTGCAAATGGCGCCGCGCGGCACGGGTCCGCTGGCGGTGGCGGCGGGCACGCTCCATGCGGCGGCCTTCTTCCTCGCGATCTTCGGCCTGGCGCTGGGGCAGTTCCACCTCCCCTTCACGGGCGATGCGCGGGCCGAGGCGCTGCTGCCGCTCCAGGCCGTGCTGACCGCCATCGCCTACCTGGCCTATTTCCGCGTGATCGCGGCGGCGGGCGCGGTGGTGACCAGCCAGGTGGGCTACATCGTCACCCTCGCGGGCGTGGTCTGGGGGGCCATCTTCTTCGGCGAGCGCATGGGGTGGCTGGCACTGCCGGCGGTGGCGCTCATCTTCGCCGGGCTGTGGCTGGTAACGCGGCCGGGAAATAAGCCTCATCCGCCACGGTGATTGGCGGCACGGGGCGGGCGCGCCCATGTTGCCGGCATGAACACGATCCATCCTGCGGCCCGCATCGGGCATGTCCATCTCAAGGTCGCCGACCTGCGGCGCGCGCTGGGCTTCTGGCGCGATGTGCTGGGGCTGGAGGTGATGCTGGAACGGCCCGGCGCCGCCTTCCTCTCGGCGGGCGGCTACCACCACCATATCGCGCTCAACACCTGGGAAAGCGCGGGCGGCACGCCGCCACCGGACGGGCATACGGGACTCTACCATGTAGCATTGCTGTATCCGGACCGTACGGCACTGGCCGCGGCGCTGCGGCGCGTGCTGGCGGCGGGCGTCCGGCTGGAAGGCGCCTCAGACCATGGGGTGAGTGAGGCGCTGTACCTGCGCGACCCGGATGGCAACGGCGTGGAACTCTACCGCGACCGCCCCCGCGCGGAATGGCCGCAGGATGGCGAAGGGCGGATGACGATGTTCACCCGCCGGCTGGACGTGGAGGCGCTGCTGGCCGAGGGCGTCTGACCTAGCCCACCAGCTTCGCCTTCACCACCTCGTTCACCACGGCCGGGTTCCCCTTGCCGCCCATGGCCTTCATCGTCTGGCCGACGAAGAAGCCGAACAGCTTGTCCTTGCCGGAGCGGTACTCGGCCACCTTGTCAGCGTTTGCGGCCATGACGCCGTCCACCACCGCCTCGATGGCGCCGGTGTCGGTCACCTGGCGCAAGCCGCGTTCCTCGACGATTTCGCCGGGCGCGCGGCTCGTCTCGATCATCGCCTCGAAGACCTGCTTGGCGAGGCTGCCGGACAGGGTCTTGTCGGCCACGAGGTCCAGAAGCTGGCCCAGATGTTCGGCCGTCACCGGCGGGTCGCTGATGTCGCGCTTCAGGCGGTTGAGCGCCGCGAAGAAATCGCCCGTGACCCAGTTGGCAGCGACCTTGGCGTCGCGGCCGCGCGCCACCGTCTCGAAGAAGGTGGCCGTCTCGCGCTCGATGGTCAGCACATGGGCGTCATAGGGCGAGAGGCCCATGGCGACGTAGCGGGCGCGCCGCTGGTCGGGCAGTTCGGGCAGGCTGGCCTTGAGGTCGTCCACCCAGGACCGCTCCAGGATCAGCGGGGGCAGGTCCGGGTCGGGGAAGTAGCGGTAGTCATGCGCATCCTCCTTGGAGCGCATGGAGCGGGTGATGCCGCGCGCCGTGTCGAAGAGGCGGGTTTCCTGATGGACGGTGCCGCCCGATTCCCACACCTCGATCTGCCGCCGCGCCTCGGCCTCGACGGCCTGCATGACGAAGCGGATGGAGTTGACGTTCTTCACCTCGCAGCGCGTGCGGAACCCCTCGCCGGACTTGCGGACCGAGACGTTCACGTCGGCGCGCATGGAGCCCTCGTCCATGTTGCCGTCGCAGGTGCCGAGGTAGCGCATGATCTGACGCAGCTTGGTGAGGTAGGCACCGGCCTCCTCCGGGCTGCGCATGTCGGGCTCGGAGACGATTTCCATCAGCGCCACGCCGGAGCGGTTCAGGTCGATGAAGCTCTTGGTCGGGTGCTGGTCGTGCAGCGACTTGCCCGCGTCCTGCTCCAGGTGCAGGCGGGTGATGCCGATGGTCTTGGTCGTGCCATCGGCCAGCGTCACCTCGACCGCGCCCGTGCCCACGATGGGATGGGCGTACTGGCTGATCTGGTAGCCCTGCGGCAGGTCGGCATAGAAATAGTTCTTGCGGTCGAAGCGGGACCAGAGATGGATTTCCGCGTTCAGGCCGAGCCCGGTGCGGACGGCCTGGGCGATGCATTCGGCATTGATGACCGGCAGCATGCCCGGGAAGCCCGCGTCCACGAAGCTGACCTGGCTGTTGGGGCCGGCGCCGAATTCCGTGGCGGCACCCGAGAACAGCTTTGCCTGGCTGGTCACCTGGGCATGGACTTCCAGGCCGATGACGACCTCCCAGGGGCCGGTTTCGCCTTCAATGATGTATGTCATGCGTCTCAGCCCATTCGAACACGGCGGCCTGTTCGCGCCGCAGGAAAAGGGAAGGGTCGGTGCCGACGGCGCGGCCCAGGCGCAGCGCCATGGCGATGAAGCCCGCCAGCGCCCGGCCCTCCATGCGCCCGGTGGCCAGCCCCGTGCGGTTCACCACGATGGCGGACAGCAGCGGCCCGCCCGCCGCGAGGCTTTCCGCGCAGAGCGCCTGGAGGTGCGGGTCCATCCGACGCCGCGCCTCGGCCCAGGTGAGGAAGCTCGCCTCAGCCACATCGCCGTAGCTCACGAAGCGGCGGGCGCGTGCGGCGGCAAGGATGCGCGCGCGGCTGCGCGGCAGGTCCAGGCAGGGTGCCGCGAGTGCGGCGAGCATTGCGGGGTCGGCCGCCGGGTCATCGCGCAGCGCGTCCAGCCGCGCGGTGCGCCAGAGCGGCGTCACGCCATCACCTGCGGCGTGGCGGTGAACCCTGCCGAACGCTCAATGGCCCCGCCGACCGCGAACACCGTCTCCTCGTCAAACGCCCGCCCGATCACCTGCAGGCCGAGCGGCAGCCCCTGCCCATCCAGCCCCGCCGGCACGGCCAGGCCCGGCAGCCCCGCCAGGTTCGCCGTCACCGTGAACACGTCGTTCAGATACATGGTCACCGGGTCGTCCTGCTTCTCGTCCATGGCGAAGGCGGCGGACGGCGTGGCGGGCGTCACGATGGCGTCCACCTTCCCCCAGGCCAGTTCGAAGTCGCGGCGGATCAGGGCGCGCACCTTCTGGGCCTTCAGGTAATAGGCGTCGTAGTAGCCAGCGCTCAGCACATAGGTGCCGATCATGATGCGCCGGCGCACCTCGGCGCCGAAGCCGCGCGCGCGGGTGCGCTCGTAGAGGTCCTTCAGGTCCGACCCATTCTCGCGCAGGCCGAAGCGCACGCCGTCATAGCGCGCCAGGTTGGAGGAGGCCTCCGCCGGTGCGACCACATAATAGGTGGGCAGCGCGTATTTCGTGTGCGGCAGCGAGATGGGGATGATCTCCGCCCCCGCGTCGCGCAGCCAGTCCAGCCCCTTTTCCCACAGCGCGGAGATTTCCGGCGCCAGCCCGTCCAGCCGGTATTCCGCCGGCACGCCGATGCGCAGCCCCTTCACGCCACGTCCCACCGCCGCCCGGAAATCCGGCACGGGCATGTTGGCGCTGGTGCTGTCCTTCGGATCATGCCCCGCCATGGAGCGCAGCAGGATGGCGTTGTCCTCCACCGTGCGCGCCACCGGTCCCGCCTGGTCCAGGCTGGAGGCAAACGCCACGATCCCATAGCGCGAGCACCGCCCATAGGTGGGCTTGATGCCGGTGATGCCGCAGAAGGCCGCGGGCTGGCGGATGGAACCGCCGGTGTCCGTGGCCGTCGCCCCCATGGCCAGCCGCGCCGCCACCGCCGCCGCCGAGCCGCCAGAAGACCCGCCCGGCACCAGCCGCCTGTCCGGGTCATTGGCGCGCGACCACGGGTTTTCCACCGCGCCATACGCGCTGGTCTGGTTGGATGAGCCCATGGCGAACTCGTCCAGGTTCAGCTTGCCCAGGAACACCGCGCCGTCCCGCTTGAGGTTGGCGCTGACCGTGCTCTCATAGGGCGGGATGAACCCGCCCAGGATGTTCGAGCCGGCCGTGGTGCGCGTGCCCTCGGTGCAGAACAGATCCTTGATGCCGAGGGGAATGCCCTCCAGCGGCCCGGCCTCGCCCTTCGCGCGCCGCGCGTCGGAGGCGGCGGCGGCTTCGAGCGCCTGCTCGCCCGTCACGGTGATGTAGGCGTTGAGGCGCGGGTTCAGCCGCTCGATCGCGTCCAGGAAGGACTGCGTGAGTTCCACGGCGCTGATGTCGCGCCTGTCCAGCGCGGCAAGGCCCTCGGCCAGCGTCAGGTCGGTCGGGCGCATCACTCGACCACCTTCGGCACGCCGAAATACTCGCCCTCGCGGTCCGGCGCGTTGGCCAGCACCTTTGCCGCCTGGCCGCCATCGGTCACGGCATCGGCGCGCCAGGGCAGCTTCACCTCCAGCGGCGAGCCGCCGGCCATGGGCTCCACGCCCTCGGTGTCCACCTGCTGCAATTGCTCGATCCAGCCGAGAATGCCGTTCAGCTCCGCCTGGAGCTTTTCCACTTCGGTCTCTTCCAGGCGCAGGCGGGCCAAATTGGCGACGCGACGCACCGTCGCGGCATCGAGCGACATGAGTTCCACTTCCATCCACAAGGGCGGCGGACCATAAGCCCGGCCATGGCTGTGTTCAACATGACGGATCTGCGGGCCGCCCTGCCGCGCGGCCAGCGGCTGATCGGCCTCGACCCCGGGGCGCGCGTCATCGGCGTGGCACTCAGCGACGTGACGCTGATGCTAGCCTCGCCCTATGGGTCGGTGAAGCGTGGCAAGCTGGTCGCCATCGCCGCCGAGATCAGCGCCATCGCCCGGCGCGAAGGGGCAGGCGGGCTGGTGGTGGGGCTGCCGCTGTCCATGGATGGCACGGCCGGGCCAGCGGCGCAGGCGGCGCGCGACTGGGCGATGGCGCTGTCCGACGCCACAGGGCTGCCGGTGGCGCTGTGGGATGAGCGGCTGTCCAGTGCCGCCGTCAACCGCGCCATGATCCGCGAGGCCGACATGACGCGGAAGAAGCGCGCGGCGGCGGTGGATGCGGCGGCGGCCGCCTATACCTTGCAGGGAGCGCTGGACGCGACCGCGCCGCCAAGGGCTGAGACGGTCAGGAACGCGCCGTGATCCGCGGCCTGGCTACAGTCCGGGCCGGCGATAGGCCTGGTTCGACTGCCGCGGCGAGATGCCGTGGTTGTGATAGGGCGCGGCGGGCGGATCGCTGACCAGCCCCATGGATTGTACCGCCCACTCGCCGACATTCACCCACACCTCGGGCCCGCTGCAGCTGTCGTATTTCGACCCCGGCCCGGTGTCGCGGCCGGGCGGTACCGCCTGGATCTGGCCGTGCGGATGGATTTGGCGGAGGCTCGGAATGGCGCGCGCCAGGTCTTGCAGCAACTCCCGCCCGCACAGGATGGCGGCCTCGCTTAGCCGCCGCCCCCGCGGCAGGGGGGTGTTGGAGAAGCTGCCGCAGAACTCGATGTCGATCCCGAAGCGCCCGCCGGCATTGTTGAGGACGAAGCCCACATCGCGCAGATAGATGGCCTGGCCGTCATCGGTGACGATGAAATGCGAGGCGATCCGGTCGATGCGGTGTCGGCTGCGTTGCAGGCTGTCGTCCGAGGTGACCTCGGCGCCCTGGATGAAGCTGCCCGCGGTCTGGTGCAGCACGATGGTGTGTATCTGGTGCGGCAATCGGTCGGGGCGGGCGCCGGCAGCCCCACCCGCTCGCGCCCCGCTGCCCCGGCCGTAGATGGACAGGCCCGCCACCGAGACATGCTCATTAGCGGCGGCGCCCCGCCGGTCGCGGATAACTCTCGAGGGGATGTCCAAGTGCGGATCTCCTGTAAGAAACGCGATCAGAGCCTATCACCGCCGCCGCCTGCCCAAAAAGCGAAACTCGCCCGGCTTCCCGAAGGCGCGCGCGCCGCCCTACAAGTGTGGAATGAGCGGTTTCTCCTATCCCATCCTCCCCACCGGCCACCTGCTCGCCATCGAGGGGCTGGAGCCACCGCACATCAACGCCCTGCTCGATCTGGCCGAGAGCTACGCCCTGCTCAACCGCCAGGGAAAGACCCAGCGCGACCTGCTGAAGGGGCGCACCCTCATCAACCTGTTCTTCGAGGACAGCACCCGCACCCGCACCAGCTTCGAACTGGCCGGCAAGCGGCTGGGGGCGGACATCGTCAACATGTCCGTCTCGACCAGTTCCGTGAACAAGGGCGAGACCCTGCTGGACACCGCCAGCACGCTGAACGCCATGCACACCGACCTGCTGGTGATCCGCCACGCGCAGTCGGGCGCGCCCGCGTTGCTGGCGCAGAAGGTGGACGCAGCCGTGATCAATGCCGGCGACGGCACGCATGAGCACCCGACCCAGGCGCTGCTGGACGCGCTGACCATCCGCCGCCGCAAGGGCAGGCTGGAGAACCTGGTCGTCGCCATCTGCGGCGACGTGCTGCATTCCCGCGTGGCGCGTTCCAACATCCATCTGCTCTCGGCCATGGGCGCGCGGGTGCGGGTGGTGGGGCCGCCCACGCTCATCCCAGCCGAATGCGCGCGCCTCGGCGTCGAGGTGCACCACGACATGCGCGGCGGCCTGGATGGCGCGGATGTGGTCATGATGCTGCGCCTGCAGCGCGAGCGGATGAACACGGGCCTCGTGCCCTCCCCGCGCGAGTTCTTCCGCTTCTACGGGCTGGACCACGCAAAACTCGCCGCGGCCAAGCCCGACGCCATCGGGCTGCCCCCGGGCCCCATGAACCGCGGCATCGAGATCGTCAGCGCCGTGGCCGACGACCCCGCCCGCTCCGACATCGGCGAGCAGGTGGAGATGGGCGTCGCCGTGCGCATGGCGGTGCTGGACGTGCTGGCGCGCAGCCTGCGCCGCAACGCGTGATCCGCCCCGCCCGCCCGGAGGAGGCCGAGACGCTCCGCGCCCTCGTCCGCGCCGCCTACGCCCATTACGTGCCGCGCCTGGGCCGCGAACCCGCCCCCATGACCGACGACTACGCGGCGCGCATCGCGGCCGGGCAGGCCTGGGTGCTGGAGGATGGCGGCGAGACCCTCGGCGTGCTGGTGCTGGAGGACCGGCCCGACGGCCTGCTGCTCGACAACATCGCGGTGGCCGAGGCGGCGCGCGGCGCCGGGCATGGGCGCAGGCTGATGGAATTCGCCGAGGTCGAGGCCCGGCGCCGCGGCCACCGCCGCATCTGCCTCTACACCCACGAAAAAATGATCGAGAACCTCACCCTCTACAGCCGCCTCGGCTATCGCGAGACGCATCGCGGCGTCGAGGCCGCCTTCACCCGCGTCTTCATGGAAAAGCACCTCGCATGAAGCCCCTGCTGATCACCAACGCCCGCCTGCTCGACCCCGCCACAGGCCTGGACGCGCCCGGCGCCCTGCTCATCGCGGGCGGCCGCATTGCAAGCCTGGCTGGTGCGCCGGCCGAGGGGGCCGAGGTGCTGGACGCCGGCGGCGCCATCCTCTGCCCGGGCCTCGTGGACATGCGCGCCAGCGTGGGCGAACCGGGCGCCGAGCACCGCGAGACCATCGCCTCCGCGGCCCAGGCGGCCGCGGCCGGCGGGATCACCACCCTGGCCGTCCTGCCCGACACGGCGCCCGCGCTGGACGACCCCGCCTTGGTGGAGTTCATGATCCGCCGCGGCGAGGCCACGGGCAGCCTGACCCTGCTGCCCTATGCCGCCGCCACCAAGGGCTGCGCCGGCAAGGAGCTTTCCGAATACGGCCTGCTGCGCGAGGCGGGTGCCGTGGGCTTCACCGATGGCAGCCGCGCCATCGGCAATGCGCGCACCATGCGCCTCGCGCTGTCCTATGCGCGGGCCTTCGGCGCCATGGTGGTCCAGCACCCGGAGGACCCCGCGCTGGCCGGCCAGGGTGCGGCCACCGAGGGCGAACTGGCGACGCGCCTCGGCCTCCCCGGCATGCCGGCCGCGGCCGAGGCCATCATGGTGGCGCGCGACATCGCGCTCGCGCGGCTGACGGGCGGGCATGTCCACTTCGCCCATGTCAGCACCGCCGCCGCGCTGGACCTGATCCGCGCCGCCAAGGACGAGGGCCTGCGCGTCACCTGCGACACCGCGCCCCCCTATTTCGACCTGAACGAGACCGCCATCGGCGATTTCCGCAGCTACGCGAAGCTGAGCCCGCCCTTGCGCGCCGAAGCCGACCGGCTGGCGGTGGTGGAGGCCCTCAAGGACGGCACCATCGACGCCATCGCCTCCGACCACCAGCCGCGCGACGCCGATGACAAGCGCCTGCCCTTCGCCCAGGCCGAGGCCGGGGGCGCGGGGCTGGCGACGCTCCTGGGCGTGACGCTGGCGCGGGTGCATGGCGGCGACCTCGCCATGCTCGACGCGCTGGCCCTGCTGACCTGCCGCCCCGCCGCCCTGCTGGGCGTGGAGGCCGGGCGGCTGGCCCAGGGCGCGCCCGCCGATCTCTGCCTGCTCGCCCCCGATCGCGCCTGGCAGGTGAAGGACGGGCAATTGCCCGGCAAGGCCCAGAACTCGCCCTTCGACGGGCGCGCGCTGGAAGGCCGCGTCATCGCCACCTTCAAGGCCGGAAGGCGCGTCTTCGCATGATGGAGGCCTTCCTCGCCGCCGTTGGGGCCATGCTGCTGGGCTCCATTCCCTTCGGCCTCGTGCTGACGCGGGCCGCCGGGCTGGGCGACATCCGCGCCATCGGCTCGGGCAATATCGGCGCGACCAATGTGCTGCGAACGGGCAACAAGAAGGTGGCGGCGGCGACGCTGGCGCTCGATTTCCTCAAGGGCGCCTTCGCGGTCTGGCTGGTGTCGGTGTGGTTCGGCCCGCACCTGGCGCCGGTGGCCGCCCTGGCCGCGGTGCTGGGGCATTGCCACCCGCTCTGGCTCAATTTTCGGGGCGGCAAGGGCGTGGCGACGGCGCTGGGCGTGATGCTGGGGCTGGGCTGGGGCGTCTTCGTGGCGGCGGCCGTGACCTGGCTGGTGGCGGCGCGGCTGTCGCGGATTTCGTCCGTGGGGGCGCTCTCGGCGATGGCGGTGGGGGCCGTGGTGGCGCTGGCGGTGCTGCCCGTGTGGTCGGGCATCGCGGTGCTGGCCATCGCCGCCTATGTCGCCCTGCGCCATGAGGACAACATCCGCCGTCTGCTGGCGGGGACGGAGCCGCGCATCGGCGCCGGCAAATGACGCTTGCGGCCTTCCGCCTCGCCCGCACCGAGGGGGTGGGCCATGTCATGCACCGCCGCCTCATGGCGCGGCATGGCAGCGCGGAGGCGGCGCTGGAGGCACTCGGCCCGCGCGCCTGCCCGCGCGACGTGGCGGAGCGCGAGATGGAGGCGCTCTCCCGCATGGGCGCGCATCTCTTCTTCCTGGACGTCCCGGGCTACCCGCCCTTGCTCGCCGAACTGGACGATCCGCCGCTGCTGCTGGCCGCCCTGGGCGACCCGGCGGCGCTCTCCCTGCGCTGCG
>JBHYDO010000097.1:0-14546 GCA_051860645.1 Roseococcus sp. | reverse complement strand
TCAAGGCGCCCGAGTGCTTCGTCATCGAGCAGCGGCTGCGCGAACTGATGGACATTCCCGTGTTCCATGACGACCAGCACGGCACGGCCATCGTCGCCGCCGCCGGGCTGATCAACGCGGCGCACCTGACGGGGCGGGACCTGGCCACCACGCGCCTGGTCATCAACGGCGCCGGCGCGGCCTCCATTGCCTGCGCCGAGTTGCTGCGCGCCATGGGGATGCGGCCCGAGAACATCACCATGTGCGACACCAAGGGCGTGCTCTACCGCGGCCGCACCGAGGGCATGAACCAGTGGAAGTCGGCGCACGCCATCGAGACCGGCGCACGCACGCTCTCCCAGGCGCTGGAGGGGGCGGACGTGTTCTTCGGCCTCTCGGTGAAGGGCGCGCTGACGCAGGACATGATCCGCGCCATGGCCGACAAGCCCATCATCTTCGCGATGGCCAACCCCGATCCCGAAATCACGCCCGAGGAAGCAAAGCAGGCGCGGCCGGACTGCATCATCGCCACGGGCCGCTCGGACTATCCGAACCAGGTCAATAATGTCCTGGGCTTCCCCTTCATTTTCCGAGGCGCGCTGGATGTGCGCGCCAGCACCATCAACGACGCGATGAAGGTGGCGGCCGCCCGCGCCCTGGCCGAACTGGCGCGCGAGGCGGTTCCCGAGGAGGTGGCGCGCTCGGGCGCCGGGCAGCGCCTCATCTTCGGGCCGGAATACATCATCCCGAATGCCTTCGACCCGCGCCTGATCAGCCGCGTACCGGTGGCGGTGGCCGAGGCGGCCGTGCGCTCCGGCGTGGCGCGCAAGCCCCTGGCCGACCCCGCCCGCTATGCACGCGAACTCACGAACCGCCTGGACGCTGCCGCGAATGCGCTGGAGGCCATCCATGAGCGTGTGCGCGCCAACCCCCGCCGCGTCGTCTTCGCCGAGGGCGAGGAGGAGCCGGTCATCCGCGCCGCCATCGCCTTCGTGAACGCGGGCTACGGGACGCCCATCCTGGTGGGCCGGGAGGAGCGCATCCACGCGACCGTCGCCGGCATCGGCGTGCGCCTGCCGGAGGGGATCGAGGTGCAGAACGCCCGCGTTTCCTCCTCCAATGAGCGCTACACGGAATGGCTCTATGCCAAGCGCCAGCGCGACGGCTTCCTGTACCGGGACATCCAGCGCCTGGTGAACAATGACCGCAACGTCTTCGCCGCCTGCATGGTGGGCATGGGCGATGCCGACGCGCTGATCACCGGCGAGACGCGCAGCTATTCCGTGGCGCTGGAAGGCGTGCGCATGGCGCTCGACGCCGAGGGCGTGCTGTTCGGCATGACCATGATGATCGCCCGCCGCTCCGGCACGGTGCTTGTGGCGGACACCGCCATCCATGAGCGGCCCGACGCCGCGATGCTGGCCGAGATCGCGACCCGTTCGGCGGGCGTCGCGCGGCGTCTCGGGCTGACGCCGCGCGTGGCCTTCCTCTCCTTTTCCACTTTCGGCGACCCCAAGGGCAGCATTCCCGGCAGCATCCGCGATGCGGTGAAGCTGCTGGACGGCCAGGGTGTGGACTTCGAATATGACGGCGAGATGGGCGCCGACGTGGCGCTGGATGCGAACCTGCGCGCCAGCCTCTACCCCTTCTGCCGCCTGACCGGGCCGGCAAACGTGCTGGTGATGCCCGGCCTGCACGCCGCGCACATTCTGACCAAGGCGGTGCCGCATTTGACCAGCGCCACCACCATCGGCCCGGTGCTCATGGGGTTGTCGCACCCCGCGCAGATCGTTCCCACCGGTTCGGGCGTGAACCAACTGCTGGATATGGCGACGCTGGCGGCCTACCAGGCAATCAGTCGCTAGCGTTGAGTGCGCGGAGGATTGCCTCCACCCGCTCCTCCGGCAGGTCGCGGATGCGGCGGGCCAGCTGGTTCGCCAACTCCGTCGCGCGCGGGCTGAGGCCCGAGGTGTCCACCACCACCCGCGGGTGGGAGATGCGGGCGAGGCGCACCAGCTCCTCCGCCTCGTCCCAGATGAGCCCGAAGAATTCGTTGACCTGGTGCACGAGGCCGGCCGAGGGGCGGCCGCGCTTGCCATGCTCGAGCGCCGACAGATAGGCGGGCGAGACATGCACAGCGGCCGCGAGCTCGGTCAGCGTCACCCCGCGCTGTTCGCGCAGCGCGCGCAGGCGCAGGCCGAAGGGGGTCATGTCTTGGCCCTCAAACGCCGGGCGCCGCCCCCGGCGGCTTGGCTGTCGCGCCGCGCGCCGTTGGTGCGGGCTGGCAAGGCAGGCTGGGCGCGGCGGCCGCTGCCAAGCCGCAGCGTTGACAGGGGGTGCTGCGGTTGCCCCATGGCAGCATTCCGCGCGGAGGTGTGGCTGGCCGCGGGACTGCTCACCGCGCCCTGCGCAGCAGCAGGTGCACCGCGCCCGCATTGGCCCGGTGCGGGTGCGCGGCACCCAGCACCAGGCCCCGCAGGTCTGGCGCGTTCAGCCAGTGCGGCAATTCCCGCTTGAGCACGCCGCCCTCCACGCTGCTGCCCTTCCCGGTAACGATGCAGACGATGCGTGCCCCATCCATCTGCGCCGCGCGCAGGAAGGTGCGGACGGCCACATGGGCGTGCTCGGCCGTCATGCCGTGCAGGTCGAGCTTGCGCTCGGGGCGCAGCGTGCCGCGGCGCAGGTCGCGCCAGCGCTTCGCGTCGAGGCCGTCGGGTTGCACGCCGACGTTCAGCTCCGGTGGTGGCCGCCTGGGTGCGGGCGGGGCGGGCGGTGCTGGCGCGCGGGGCGGCGGGGTGATGGTGACGCTGGGCGGCGGGGGTGGGGCCTCCGGTTCGGCCAGCGCCTTGCCTGGCAGGGGCTGAACGGTGCGCGCCACCGCCGCCCAGGCCGCGCGGTCCTCGGCCGAAAGGCCGCGCCGACGCTTCACGAGACGGGCAGGGCGGCGGTGTCATCGTCCTGCGGGAGTGGGCGCTCGTCACGCATGGCCTGCCGCCTCCGGGTCGTCGTCCAGCAGGAGGATGTGCACGTGGCGCGGACACCCGTCCGCGGAGCGGACAGCTGTATCAGGCATGGTCCGCGGCCTCCGGATCGTCATCCAGCAGTAGGATGTGCAGGCGCCGCGGTCCATGCGCGCCCAGTTCCAGCGTCTGCTCGATGTCGGCGCTGCGCGAGGGGCCGGTCACGAACATCACGTTGCGCGGCATGAAGCCGCCGGTGCGGGCGTCCTGGTTCTCGGCGCGAAGCATGTCCCACGCCTCCTCATAGGCGCCGACGATGCGGCTGGCGCGGAGGAACACCATCGCGGTGTCGGGCAGCAGGTTCAGCGTGGTGGGGCGGGCGGGGGAGGAGGGCAGCATCAGCGTGCCCGTCTCGGCCACGCCGGCGAAGCCGTGCTGGAGGCTGACGGCATCCTCCGCATCGCCGCGCCGCGCCTCGACCTGCAACAGCGGGCGCGAGGCCCAGTCCAGCCCCTGCAATTCCGGGTGCGGGGCGATGGCGATGCGCGGCGGGAGGTTCTGGGCGGCCAGGTATTCGGCGATGGCGGCGGGGATCTCGGCGGCATCGGGCACGCGGCGCAGCGTGCCGAATTCCTTTTCCACATTGCGGATGAACAGCGCCACCTGCTCGGGCCGCGGCACGCGGGAGCGCGCGGGGATGAGGTGGCGCGGGTGCGTCGCGAGCCGCCCGCCCAGCATGGCCTGCTCGTCGGCGGGCAGCGGGCCTCGGCGGAGGCCGCGGCGGATGGCGATGAGGATGGCGTCCTTGCTCATCGGCCCCGCATCCGCTTCGCATATTGCGCCATAAAGGTGCCGCCCTGCGGCACGGGCAGATCGCGCCCCGCGGTCCAGCCGCCGGCCAGCGGCAGAGATTTGAACGCGCCCTTGCGGCGGCCCAGCAGGCCCATCAAGCCCACCCCGATCCGCGAAGCCAGGCGATATGCGCCCGGCCGCTGCGCAAACCAGGCCCAGACCCCCAAGCCGCTGCGCGTGGCACTCGGCGAAAGGTGCCGCTCGAACTCGCGCTCGCGCCAATGGCGCATCATCTTCGGCAGCGGGATCTTCACGGGGCAGACGCTCTCGCACTTGCCGCAGAAGGTGCTGGCATTGGGCAGGTGGCCGGCCTTCTCGACCCCGATCAGCGAGGGTGTCAGCACGCTGCCCATCGGCCCCGGATAGACCCAGCCATAGCTGTGCCCGCCCACCGCGCCATAGACCGGGCAGTGGTTCATGCAGGCGGCGCAGCGGATGCAGCGCAGCATCTCCTGGAACTCGGTGCCCATCATGCTGGAACGGCCATTGTCCACCAGCACCACATGGTATTCGCCCGGCCCGTCGATCTCGGCCTCGCGCCGGGTGCCGGTGGAGAAGGTGGTGTAGACGGAGAAATCCTGCCCGGTGGCGGAACGCGCCAGCAGGCGCAGCAGGCTCACGCAATCCTCCAGCGTGGGCACCACCTTCTCGATGCTGGCGAGCGCGATGTGCACGCGCGGCAGGGTCTGCGTCAGGTCACCATTGCCCTCATTGGTGACGATGACGCTGCTCCCCGTCTCGGCCACCAGGAAGTTGGCGCCGGTGATGCCGACATCGGCCGCCAGGAACTTTTGCCGAAGGCGCGTGCGGGCCTCGGACAGGATATCGCGGCGTTCGTTGAAGACACGGTTGGGGTCGAGGTCGGTGTGGGCGCGGCGGAAATCCGCCTCCCAGTCCTCGCGGTTCAGGTGAAAGGCGGGAGCGATGATGTGGGACGGCGTCTCGCGCCGGAGCTGGATGATGTATTCGCCGAGGTCCGTCTCGACCGGATCAATCCCGTGCTTCTCCAGGTGGTCGTTGATCCCGAGTTCCTCGGAGATCATGGACTTGCCCTTGGTGACCGTCTTCGCCCCGGCCTTGCGGCAGATCTCCAGCACGGCGGCGCGGGCCTCATCGGCCGTGCTGCACCAGTGCACCTGGCCGCCGGCGCGCTCGACATTGGCGGCGAAGGTCTCCAGGTAGAAGTCGAGATTCGCCAAGGTGTGGTTCTTGATGTCGCGCCCCACGTCGCGCAGCGCCTCGAACTCCGGCAGGCGGGCGACGGCCTCGGCGCGGCGTTGCAGGAAGGCGCCCTTGGCCTTGCCGAGCGCCTTCTGCAACCCGGCATCCTTCAGCGCGCGGGCGGCGTTGTCCGGAAAATCAGGCGAGGTGGTGAGCACGGGGCGGTTCCTGGCGAATATGCCCCTCACCATATGGGAAAGGGGGGCATTCGGTCGAGGTCCACCCCTTCGCGCCGCGGCCGGGCGGGCCTATCCTGCGCATAGCCCCTGATGCAGGACCCGTCCCATGAATGAGCTCTCCGTGCCGCGCCCGAACAACCTCGACGCGTTCTGGATGCCCTATTCGGACAACAAGTACTTCAAGGACACGCCGCGCCTGCTCGCGCGCGCCGAGGGCATGAACTACTACACGCCCGAGGGCCGCGAGGTCCTGGACGGCACGGCGGGCCTGTGGTGCTGCAACGCCGGCCATGGGCGGCGCGAAATCGTGGAGGCCATCCAGAAGCAGGCCGCCATCCTCGACTTCGCGCCCACCTTCCAGCTCGGCCACCCCATCGCCTTCGAGGCCGCCGCCCGCGTGGCAGAGATGACGCCCGAGGGGCTGGACCGCGTCTTCTTCACCAATTCCGGCAGCGAGAGCGCCGACACCGCGCTCAAGATCGCGCTCGCCTACCAGCGCGCGCGCGGCCAGGCGCAGCGGGTGCGCCTGGTGGGGCGGGAGCGGGGCTATCACGGCGTGGGCTTCGGCGGCATGTCGGTCGGCGGCATCGGCCCCAACCGCAAGCAGTTCGGCGCCATGCTTCCTTACGTGGACCACCTGCCGCACACCCACCTGCCGGCGCAGAACGCCTTCAGCCGCGGCCAGCCCGAGCACGGCGCGAACCTCGCCGACCACCTGGAATCGCTCGTGGCCCTGCATGGCGACACCATCGCGGCGGTGATGGTGGAGCCGGTGGCGGGCTCGACCGGCGTGCTGGTGCCGCCGAAGGGCTATCTCGAACGGCTGCGGGCATTGTGCGACAAGCACGGCATCCTGCTCATCTATGACGAGGTCATCACCGGGTTCGGCCGCATCGGCACGCATTTCGGCGCCGAGCGCCTGGGTGTAGCGCCGGACATCATGACCATGGCCAAGGGCCTGACCAACGCCGCCGTGCCCATGGGCGCCGTCGCCGTCCGCAACGAGATCTACGAGACCATCGTGGACGGCACCAAGGCCGGCATCGAGTTCTTCCACGGCTACACCTATTCAGGGCACCCGCTGGCGGCCGCGGCTGCCCTGGCCGCCATCGACATCCATGTGCGCGAGGACCTGCCCGGCCGGGTGCGCGCCATCGAGGGCTATTGGGAAGACGCCGCCCACGCCATGCGCAGCGCCCCCAATGTGATCGACGTGCGCAACCACGGCCTGATCGCGGGCGTGGAACTCGCCCCGCGCGAGGGCGCGCCCGGTGACCGTGCCATGCGCGTCTTCCGCCGCTGCTTCGACGAGGGCGTGCTCATTCGCGTCACCGGCGACATCGTGGCGCTCAGCCCGCCGCTCATCATCGAGAAGCCGCATGTGGACCGCATCTTCGGCACGTTGGCCGATGCGCTGCACAAGGAAGCCGCCTGAGCGGCTCAATGCGGCGGGTCGCGCCGATGCGATGACTTGCGGGCCTCCTTGCGGGCCCGCTGCTGCTGGGCCGCGTCGCTGAACGCGGCGGCCAGGATGCCGGTCGGGATGGCGATGAGGCCGATGCCCAGCACCGCGATGAATCCCGCACAGACGCGCCCCAGCCAGGTGATGGGCGCCACATCGCCATAACCCACCGTGGTGAGCGTCGCGATGGCCCACCACATGGCGCGCGGGATGGAACCGAACGCCTCCGGTTGGGCGTCGCCCTCCACCACATAGAGCAGTGTGGCCGAAAGCATCAGTAGGGCCGCCGCAACGCAGACGCCTACGAACAGTTCATGCTTGCGTGAGGCCAGCGCGTCGCTCAACAGGGTGAAGGCGCCCGAGAACTGGCCCAGCCGCGCAAAGCGCAGGATGCGCAGCATGCGGGCGAAGCGCAGCACGAAGGCCTCCGGTCCCAGCACCGTCACGAACAGCGGCATCAGGGCCACGAGGTCCAGCAGGCCGGCCGGCGAGACCATGAAGCGAAGCCGCGCGCGCGTGGCGGAGGCCTCGGGCGCGCCCTCCGGCGCCACCCAGACACGGCCCAGATACTCCGTCAGGAAGATGCCGCCGATGACGAGCTCCACCGTGCGGAAGAGGGCCTCGTTGCCGTCATGGATGGTGACCTCGCTCTCGAGCGCGGCAACCACCACCGACACCAGGATCAGGACGCCGATCGCCTTGTTGAGCGGCGAGAGGCCCTCGGAAGGCCATTGTCGCGGGCTGAGCTGCCGGAAAAGGCGATACCGGAGCGAGCGGGTGTCGGGGGGCAAGAGAGACCTTTCCGGGGTTGGGTTCAGGGTTGCCGCGACAGGTTTAGCCCCCACGGTCAAGTCCGTCACGGCAATGAGGATGGAGCTTGGGCTTTCCCCGAGGCCCAGGCGTGGTAAATAACATATCGCTCTCGAGGGTAGCCCTGGCCCTGTCCTATCGCTGAACACCAATGCCAAATCGGCATCGGCTACAATTCGTCGGTGCAAAATTCCGCGCGGATTGATGCATCTCTTGTTGTAGGTGCGGCGTTGGGTCGGGGAAGCGAGATGTTCTGGTTTGGCGACCAGGGGTTGGTCTTCTGTTGCGGCCGATACCCTGGTCAGAACGTTGCGCTGCCCTGTCATGGTTCCCTCAGCGAAGGGGGCCGCCCCCGCACCGGCATCTTCGGCGCGGCGGGATCCGCACCAATGGAGGCCCGAATGGCGGAACGCCGCCCGAGCAAGCCCAAGACGACCCCGACGAAGCCCCGGCCCCGCGAGGCAGCGCCCCGGGAAAGCGCCCCGGCAGCGCCAAGGGCCGCTCATGCCGGCGCGCCCGGCCCCATTGCCGTCGCGGAGCGGCCGCACAGCCCCGCCCCCCGTCTTTATCTGTTGCATCCGCTGCTGATCGGGGTGATGCCGGCCTGGGATGCGGCACTGGAACGCGCGGCCGGGCTGGGCTTCAACGGCGTTCTCATCCCGCCGCCCATGGTGCCCGGCGGCACTGGCCATCTCTACCAGATGGGTGACCCCGACGCGCCGCACCCGGCGCTGGAATACCCCGGTGACAGTGCCGCCCTGTTGCTTACGCTGGCGGGGAAGGCACGCGCGCAGGGCCTCGACCTCTACATGGATCTCGTGCTGGACCGGGTGGCCGCCGATGGCCGACTGGCCGCGGAGCAGGCCGGCTGGTTCGCCGCCTCCGGCGTTGATGCTCCGCCCGACCCTCGCCTGCCCCCGCCCGACCGCGCGGTGGTTCTGGCCCGCTGGAACGTGCCGGAGACGGCCGAGAGCCTGGCCGACTGGTGGGAGGAACGTCTGCGTCGCTTTGTGCAGGCCGGCGTCGCGGGCTTTCGCTGCAAAGCCCCCGACCGCGTTCCGCCCGCCATCTGGCGCCGCCTCATGGCCGCCGTGCCGGGCGCGCGCTTCCTGGCCTGGACGCCGGGCCTTCCCGCCGAGGCCGTGCCCCCCCTCGCCGGCATTGGTTTTGCCGGTGCCTTCAGCAGCCTGGCCTGGTGGGACATGCGCGGCGACTGGCTGGTGGAGGAGGCGCAGCGCCTGGCACCGCTCGGCCCCGTGCTGGCCACGGTGGAGGCCCCCTTTGGCCCGCGCCTCGCCCTGCAGGAGGCCGACCCCGGTCTCGCGCGGCTGGCGGCGCTGCGCCATCTGCGACTGGCCGCCGGCACCGGGGCGGGGCTGCTCGTCCCGATGGGTTTCGAGTTCGGCGCCCGCCGTCCGCTCGACGCCGCGCGTGACCGGCCCGGCGACTGGGAATGGCTGCGCCGCAATGCCGGCTTCGACCTGGAGGACGAGCTTCGCGCCACCAACGCCGCGCTGGAGGGCAGGTCGCTGGCGCCGGGCGAATTGCGGCCACTGACCGGCCCGGGCGCCCCCCTCACTGCGCTGTTGCGCGCAAATGGACCGGATGTGCGCGGGGCGCAGGGAGCGACACTGGTGCTCGCGAACGCCGACCTGCATCAGGCGACGGGTGTCCGCCTCGCTGACCTTCTGCCTGGCGCGGGGGGCGCCTTCACGCGCTTCACCCCGTGCTGCCCTGCCGAGGGCATGTCGCTGGTGCCGGGCAGCGAAGTATTCCTGCGCGGCGGCGAGGTGCGGCTGTTCCACGCCGAGGCCTCGCGCAACATCCTGGCCGAAGCCAGTCCGGCCACGACCGAAGCCCCACGTCTCGCCATCGAGGCGATCCTTCCCAGTGTGGAGCAGGGCCGCTTCCCGGTGAAGCGCATCCTGGGCGAGGTGGTGGAGGTGACCTGCGACATCCTCTGCGACGGCCACGACAAGCTGGGTGCCGCCTTGTTGTGGCGCGCGGTGGACGAGAAGGAGTGGCGGGAGGCGCGCCTGGCTCCGCTCGGCAATGATGCCTGGACGGCCAGTTTTCCGCTGGAGCGCATGGGCCGCCACGTCTTTGCCATCGAGGTCTGGCGCGACGCCTTCGCGAGCTTCCGCGACGAATTGCAGAAGAAGCACGCGGCCGCGGTGGCCGTGTCGCTGGAGCTTGAAGAAGGGCGCCTGCTGGTCCAGGCCGCGGGCGAGCGCGCTGGGGGCGACCTGGCGGCGCTGGCCGCGCGCCTTTGCGGCGTGGGCGAGGCCGAGAAGCTGGCGCTGTTGCTGGCACCCGCCACCGCGACGCTGATGGCGGCGGCCGATGACCGTCCCTTCCGCCTGCGTTCGCCCGAGATGCCGGTGGATGCCGAGCGCACCGGCGCTGGTTTCGCCAGCTGGTATGAAATCTTCCCGCGCAGCCAGTCGGGCGACGAAACACGGCACGGCAATTTCGACGATGTGATCCGGCAATTGCCGCGCATCCGCGGCATGGGATTCGACGTGCTGTACTTCCCGCCGATCCATCCCATCGGCGCCAAGAATCGCAAGGGCCGCAACAACAGCCTGACGCCGGGGCCCGACGACCCGGGCAGCCCCTATGCCATCGGCTCGGCGGATGGCGGGCATGATGCGCTGCACCCCGAGCTCGGCACGCTGGAGGATTTCCTGCGGCTGGTGCGCGCGGCACAGCAGCACGGGTTGGAACTGGCGTTGGACTTCGCCATCCAGTGCAGTCCGGACCATCCCTGGCTGCGCGACCACAAGGACTGGTTCGATTGGCGGCCCGACGGTTCGCTGCGCTACGCCGAGAATCCGCCAAAAAAATACGAGGACATCGTCAACGTCGATTTCTACACGGAGGGAGCCAGGCCAGGCCTTTGGAACGCGCTGCGCGACGTGGTGCGGTTCTGGTGCGTCCAGAGCGTGCGACTGTTCCGCGTGGACAATCCGCACACCAAGCCCTTTCCCTTCTGGGAATGGCTGATCGCGGATATCCGCGCCGAATTCCCGGACGCGATCTTTCTCTCCGAGGCCTTTACGCGGCCGAAGGTGATGTACCGCCTGGCAAAGATCGGCTTCAGCCAAAGCTATACCTACTTCACTTGGCGCAACGAGAAGGCCGAGATCGCGGAGTACCTGACGGAGCTGACGACGACGGCCCCGCGGGACTTTTTCCGCCCGCACTTCTTCGTGAACACACCCGACATCAACCCGAAATTCCTGCAGCAATCGGGGCGGCCGGGCTTCCTGATCCGCTCCGCGCTGGCCACCACGCTGTCGGGGCTGTGGGGCCTCTACCAGGGCTTCGAATATTGCGAGGCGCGGGCGATGCCGGGCAAGGAAGAGTACCTCGACAGCGAGAAATACCAGATCCGCGTGTGGCCCGACCGCGCGCCGGGCGACATCATCGACGAGGTGACACGGCTGAACGCCATCCGCCGTGGCAACCCGTCGCTACACAGCCATCTCGGCCTCGCCTTCCACAACGCCTTCAACGACCAGGTGCTCTGGTACCGCAAGCAGAGCGCGGACCGCAGCAACGTGCTGCTCATCGCCGTCAGCCTGGACCCGCATGCGGTGCAGCAGGCGGCGGTGGAGCTGCCGCTGTGGGAATGGGGCCTGCCCGACCACGCGGCGCTGGAGGTCGAGGACCTCATGCGCGGATACAGCTTCACATGGACCGGAAAAGTGCAGCAGATCAGGCTCGACCCCCACGAACTTCCTTTTGGCATCTGGCGCGTGCGCCCCGCGGAGGGCGTGTGACATCATGACGCAGGACCCGCACTGGTACCGCGACGCGGTCATCTACCAGCTTCACGTCAAGAGCTTCTTCGACGCGAATGATGACGGCATCGGCGACTTCGCCGGGCTGATGCAGAAGCTGGACTACATCTCCGAACTCGGCGTGGACACCCTGTGGCTGCTGCCCTTCTACCCGAGCCCGCTGCGCGACGATGGCTATGATATCGCGGATTATCGAGGCGTGAATCCGAGCTACGGCACGCTGCGAGACGCCAAGCGCTTCGTGCGCGAGGCGCAGGCGCGCGGCCTGCGGGTGATCACGGAGCTGGTGATCAACCACACCTCCGACCAGCACCCGTGGTTCCAGAAGGCGCGCGAAGCGAAGCCCGGCTCGCCCGCCCGCGACTACTACGTTTGGTCTGACACGGACGAAAAATACGACGGCACCCGGGTCATTTTCTGCGACACCGAGAAGTCGAACTGGAGCTGGGACGACAAGGCGAAGGCCTATTTCTGGCACAGGTTCTACAGCCACCAGCCCGACCTCAACTTCGACAATCCGCGTGTGATGACCGAGGTGCTGGGCGCCATGAAGTTCTGGCTCGACATCGGCGTGGACGGGCTGAGACTGGACGCAGTGCCCTACCTGGTCGAGCGCGAGGGCACAAACAACGAGAACCTGGAAGAAACCCACGCCATCCTGAAGACCATCCGGCGCAAGCTGGATGAGAGCTTCCCCGGCAAGATGCTCCTGGCCGAGGCCAACCAGTGGCCCGAGGACACGCAGGTCTATTTCGGCGATGGCGATGAATGCCAGATGGCGTTCCACTTCCCGCTGATGCCGCGCATGTACATGTCCATCGCGCAGGAAGACCGCTTCCCCATCACGGACATCCTGCGGCAGACGCCCGACATCCCCGAAGGCTGCCAATGGGCGATCTTCCTGCGCAACCATGACGAGCTGACCCTCGAAATGGTGACCGACAAGGAGCGCGACTACCTCTGGTCCACCTACGCGGCCGACAACCGCGCGCGCATCAACCTTGGCATCCGCCGGCGCCTCGCCCCGCTGCTGCAACGCGACCGGCGGCGGATCGAACTCATGAACGGGCTGCTGCTGTCCATGCCCGGCACGCCCGTGATCTACTACGGCGACGAAATCGGCATGGGGGACAACATCTTCCTGCGCGACCGCGACGGCGTGCGCACTCCCATGCAGTGGTCGCCCGACCGCAACGGCGGCTTCAGCCGCGCCGACCCGGCCTCCCTCGTGCTGCCGCCCTTGCAGGATCCGCTTTACGGCTTCCAGGCCGTGAACGTGGAAATGCAGGCGCGCGATCCGCATTCGCTGCTGAACTGGATGCGGCGGATGCTGGCGGTGCGCAAGCGCAGCCAGGCCTTTGGGCGTGGCGAGATGCGCCTGCTCTATCCCGCGAACCGCAAGGTCCTCGCCTATGTGCGCGAGTTCGAGGAGGACACCATTCTCTGCGTGTTCAACCTCTCGCGCTCGGCGCAGGCGGTGGAGCTGGACCTCGCTGCCATGGCCGGCCGCGTGCCGGTGGAGATGCTGGGCGGCACAAGCTTCCCGCCAGTGGGCCAGCTTCCCTACCTGCTGACCCTGCCGCCCTACGGCTTCTATTGGT
This sequence comes from Roseococcus sp., assembly GCA_051860645.1. GTDB lineage: Bacteria > Pseudomonadota > Alphaproteobacteria > Acetobacterales > Acetobacteraceae > Roseococcus. The sequence goes on along the minus strand of JBHYDO010000097.1, from coordinate 1,676 downwards.
TCGTGCTGGCCGCGGACAAGGCGCTGCCCGCCTGGCACGCGCCCTCGCCCGAGCCCCTGCCGGACCTGCGCACGCTGGTGCTGCGCGCGAATGTGAAGGAGATGCTGGGCGCCTCCGTCCGCGCGGAACTGGAGCAGCAGGTGCTGACGGAATACCTGCCCAAGCGGCGCTGGTTCGCCTCGAAGGGTGAGAAGCTCGGCGCGCTGCGCCTCACCGCCATCGCCACCCTGCCCGAGACCAAGGGCGCCGTCGTGATGGCCGAAGTGGAGGTGGGGCTGCCCGGTGGCCGGACCGACTGCTACGCCCTGCCACTCTCGGGCGTAGAGGACATGGAAGGCAGCGGGCCGCTCTCGTCGCAGCTGGCACTGGCCCGGCTGCGCCAGGGCCGCCGGGTGGGCTACCTCACCGACGCCTTTGCCGATGACCGCATGCCGCCCGCCGTGCTGGCGGCGTTGCGCGCGGGTCTGCGCCTGCCGAGCGACGCGGGGGAGATCCGCTTCAACGCCACTGCGCGGCTGTTGGATTTTCCCATCCCCGAGGGCGCGGAGGTTCGCCGCCTCTCCGCCGAACAGTCCAACTCCTCGCTGATCTTCGGCGAGCAGGTCGTGCTCAAGATCATCCGCCGCATCAACCCCGGGATTCACCCCGAGGCGGAGATGACGCGCCACCTGACCGAGGCCGGCTTCGCGAACATCGCGCCCCTGTTGGGCGAGGTGGTGCGCGTGTCGCCCGACGGCATGCCGCGCACGCTCATGCTTGTGCAGGCCTTCGTCCGCAACCAGGGCGATGGCTGGGGCTGGACGCAGGACTGGCTGCAGCGCGCGATCGACGACGCGGCGCTGCACGAGGAAATGCCCGCGGATGCCTTCGCGGGGTATCTCGGCTTCGCCACCGCGCTCGGCAGGCGGCTGGGCGAACTGCACGCGGCACTGGCCGCACCGGCGCGCGACCAGGCCTTCGCGCCCGAGACCGCAACCGCGGCGGATCGCAAGGCCTGGGCGCGCGGCGTGCTCGAACAGCTCGATCCTGCTCTCGACCTGCTTGCGCGGGCGGAGTTGCCTGAGGAGGATGCCGCGCGCGCCCGCTTCGTCGCGGAGCAGCGCGAGGCGCTGCACGCGGCCGCGCACCGGCTGGCGAAATCGGCGGACGGTGCGCTCAAGACCCGCCTGCATGGCGACTTCCACCTGGGCCAGGTTCTGGTGGCGCAGGGCGATGCCGTGATCGTGGACTTCGAGGGCGAGCCCGCGCGCACGCTCGACGAACGCCGCGCCAAGGGCAGCCCGCTGCGTGACGTGGCAGGGCTGCTGCGCAGCCTCGACTACGCGTCACATGTGGCGGAGGGGAACGACACCGCCGCCGCCGGCCCGGCCGAGCGTCGCGCCGCGCTGTTCCGGCGTTGGAAGGACGATACCGCAGCGGCCATTCTCGGCGCTTACCGCGCCGTGCAGGCCGAGGCGCCGGAGGCCTGGGTGCCCGCGGGGGCGGAGGCCGCGCTGCTCGACCTCTTCCTGCTGGAGAAGGCCGCGTACGAGATCCGTTACGAGGCCGCCAACCGCCCCGCGTGGATCGGCGTTCCTCTGCGCGGCCTGGTTGAGCTTGCCGAAAGGATGACGTCATGATCGCTGGCATGGAGGCGCTGGTCACCGGCCATCACGGGGACCCCTTTGCCATTCTTG
>JBHYDO010000096.1:0-14574 GCA_051860645.1 Roseococcus sp. | reverse complement strand
GGGGCGATGCTGACGGCGTTGCCCAGATGCGCGCGCGTGGCCTCGGGCACGCGTTCCGGCGCGTGCAGGAACAGCGCCACCGAGGCATCCTCATGCAGCAGGGCGAAGGCCAGCGGCAGTGGGGTGTGGGCGAGGTCGGCGGCCCTGATGTTCAGCAGCCAGGCGACGGAATGGGCGTCGGCCAGCACGCAGGCGGCCTCGCCGGAGGCGCGCAGGCTGGCGGCGGCGGCCTCGCGTTTCGCGGCCCCCGCCACGCCCGCATAGGCCAGCGCATGCGGCAGCACTGGGGTGGCGGGCGGCGCGGGGCGGCCCTCCCAGAGCGGGTCGATGGGGTTGGGCGAGAGCGGCACCAGCGTGACCCCGGCGAAGCGCTGCAAGGCGGCTTCGCTGTGCAGCCAGGGATCATAGCCGATGGCGAGGCCCTGGCCATGCTGGCGCAGCCACTCGCCTGGCGGCTCCTCGGTGATGTGGCGGCGCTCCCACAGAGCGGCCTCGGTCTCGGTGGCGAGTTGGGTGGTATAGCGCCCATCAGTGAAGACCGCCGCGCGGCCGGGCAGCACCACGGCCAGGCCCGCGCTGCCGGTGAAGCCGGTGAGCCAAGCCAGGCGCTCCCCTGCGCGGGGGACGTATTCGCCCAGGTGCTCGTCGCCACGTGGAACGAGGAAGCCGGCGACACCGGCGGCGGCGAGGGCCTCGCGCAATGCGGTGAGGCGGTGTGTCACTTCGTTCATGAATGCCTCAGTTCCGTCATTAAGACATGTGTCCACAAGATGGCATGCGTCCAATGCATGTGTGCAACCAGAGCTTAGCGCAACGTCAAGCGGTGATTCCCTCCTACATCCTCTCCACGAGAGCGGCGAGGCCGCCTTCAGAACCCGGGCGATGACCGCCCACAAACATTCGGATGGACCACATGGATTCCCGCATCACCCCGGCCGAAGCCGCGATGCTGATGCCTGCCCCCTACATCTCCCGCCTCGGCCCGGCCGAGCACGCGGAGATGATCACCGCCCAGGCTCGCGCCATGCGCGCGACCATCATCCTGAGCGCCATCACCGCGGCGTTCCAGGCCCTGGGGCGCGGCGTGGCCGCGCTGCGCCGCCGCAACCGCACCGCCGACGAGCTGAGCCGACTGAGCGACCGGGCTCTGGCTGACATCGGCATCGCCCGCGGCAACATCCTCGAAATCGCCGCCCGCCCCTATCCCGAGGCGGCGAACGACCTGGCCGGGACCCGCCGCGCCGCCTGAACGGGCGTCAAGGTCGCTTCCGCCCCGCGCCGGGTGCATGACTGCCCCGGCGCGGTTCTTTCTTGTGCAAGGCTGAGCCTTCGCCTCAGCTTTGCGAATGCAACATGCGCCCGCCGGCTTGGCCAATCCACGGTCCGCCAAGACCATCCTCTGGGTCGCGATCATCGCGGCGGCCGCCACCTCGTCGCTGGCCATGGGCATCCGGCAGACCTACGGGCTGCTGCTGCTGCCGCTCTCCGCCGAACATGCCATCGCACCCTGGGCCTTCGGGCTGGCGGTGGCGCTGCACAACCTGACCTGGGGCCTCGCCCAGCCCATCTCGGGCAGCATGGCCGACAAATATGGCTCCGGCCGGGTCATGGCGGCGGGGGGCGTGTTCTACGTCATCGGCTGCGGGCTGCCCGCGCTGTTCCCTTCCAATGCGATGGTGCTGCTGGGCATCGGGCTGTTCTCGGGCTTTGGCGTGGCTTGCGCGGGCACGGGGCTGGCGCTGGCGGCCATCGGGCGGCTCGCCCCGCCGGAGAAGCGGGGCGAATACATCGGCATCGCCAGCGCGGGCGGCTCGCTCGGTCAGGCGGCCATGGTGCCCATCACCTTCGGCGCCATCGGCTGGCTGGGTTCGGCGGGGGCCTTGGCCATGCTGGCTGTGGCCGCGCTGCTCATCATTCCCATCGCGCGCAACATCGAGTGGCGGCCGGCGCCGCGCGTGGGGCCACCCTCCGCCGGGCTGATGGGGCTGCCGGGGCTGGCCAGGCGGGCGCTCGCCGACCGTGACTTCGCGCTGCTGACGGGCGGCTTCTTCGCCTGCGGCTTCCAGCTGGCCTTCCTGACCACGCACCTGCCCTCGCACATCGCGCTGTGCGGGCTCGCGCCCAGCCTGGGCATGACGGCGCTGATGCTCATCGGGCTGTTCAACATCCCCGGCTCCTGGTTCTGCGGCTGGCTCTCCTCGCGCATCAAGCCCGAGACCGGCCTGGGCTGGATCTACCTGGTGCGGACGCTGGCCATCGCGGCCTTCGCCGTCTCCACGCCGACCGAATGGGGCACCATGGTCTTCGCGGCCGTGATGGGCTTCGTCTGGCTGGGGACGGTGCCGCTGACCTCGGCCGCCATCGCCCGGCGCTTCGGGGTGGGGGATTTGGGCGCGCTCTATGGCGTGTGCTTCTTCAGCCACCAGATCGGCGGGTTCCTCGGCGCGGGGGCTGGCGCGCTGCTGCTGGGGCTGACCGGCAGCTATGACGCCTTCTGGCCAGTGATGATCGTGGTGGGCCTGACGGCCAGCGTGCTGAACTGGATGACCAAGCCGCCCGGCGGACGGGCGCTGCCCGCCTGACGGCAACGCCCTGCCCAAGTGGCGGGCAATTCCGGCGCGGCCCGGCGCATCTGCGTGAAGTTCCGGGTTCCGCCGGGGCCGCGCGGGTGGTGCGCTGTGCGGCGACACAGCCGGAGCCACGCCGATGACCATCCACCGCCGCGCCCTCCTCCTCGCCGCGCCCGCGCTGCCGATGGCCGCGCCCGCCCTGGCGCAGGGCACTTTCCCCGACCGCCCGATCCGCGTCGTCATCGGCTACCCGGCCGGCGGCGGGACGGATACGGTGGGGCGCCCCATCATGCAGCGCCTGTCCGAGCGTCTGGGCGTGCCCGTCATCGTGGAGAACCGCGGCGGCGCCAATGGCAACATCGCCATGGAATACATGTCGCGCGTCGAGCCCGATGGCCACACCATCTTCATGGGCGATGCCGGCAACCTCGGCATCACCCACGCCCTCTACCCCAACCTGCCCTTCGACACGCAGCGCGACTTCGTGGGCGTGGCGCAGATCACCGCAGGGCCGGTGGTGCTGGTCATCGCGGGAAATGTCCCTGCCACGACCCTCGCCGAATGGACGGCGCTGCTGAAGGCGCGGCCCGATGCCTTCAACTTCGGCTCGGCCGGCGTGGGCTCGGGGCCGCATCTCTTCTACGAGAGCTGGCGGCGCGCGGCCGGCGTGTCCATGACGCATGTCCCCTATCGCGGCACCGGCCCCGCCATGGCCGGACTGCTGGCGGGCGACGTCCACATGATGATCGGCAATTACGGCGTCTTCCGCGGCGCGCATGAGGCGGGGCGGGTGAAGGTGCTGGCGATCTCCACCCCCGCCCGCCACCCGAACCTGCCCGACATCCCGACCGCGAAGGAAGCCGGCACGGATTGGAGCATCATCGGCTTCAACGGCATCATCGCCCCGCGCCGCATCCCGGCCGACCGCCGGCAACGGCTGGAGGACGGCTTCCGGCATGTGATGGCGATGCCCGAGGTGAACACGCAAATGCTCTCCTTCGGTTCCATCGTCGCCTTCACGACGGGGGCGGAGCTGGACCGGCGCATGGCCGCCGAACGCGCCAGCTGGACGCGGCTGGTGCGCGAGGCGAACATCCAGCCGGAATAGGGGAAAACGTCCATGGCGCGGCTGATCACGAACACCACCATCGTCACCGGCGATGACGCCAATACGGTGTGGCATGGCGGCGCCATCGCCATCGAGGGCAAGCGCATCGCCGGCATCGGGCCGGCGGAGGAGATGGCCGCGCGCTTTCCCGGCGCCGAGGTGGTGGACGGGCGTGGCCGTGCCGTCTTCCCGGGCTTCGCCAACATCCACACCCACCTGGTCATGACGCTGGCGCGCGGGGTGTTCGAGGACCTCTCGCCGCCGCACCAGCCGCCCTTCGATGGCGGGCTCTCGCCCATCCCCCTGCCGCCGCTGACGCCGCATGAGCAGAAGGTGATGTGCCAGCTCGGCGCGCTGGAGGCCATCCGCTCCGGCACCACCGCCGTGCTGGAGGATGCCGCGCAAATCGAGAACTACGCCCTGGCCATGCAGGACACCGGCCTGCGCATGCTGCTGGCCGAACGCGCCTGGGACCGCGCGGGCGCCTCCATCGGCGACCCGTCGGAGTTCCGCCGCGACCCGGCGGTGGGCGCGCGCGGCGTGGCGCGAATCCGCGCGCTGCACGCCAAGTGGCATGGCGCGGCGGGCGGTCGCATCACGGTGGGCGTCTCCGCCTGGGCGCCCGACGTCTGCTCGGAGGAGTTGCTGCGCGAACTTCGCGCGCTGCAGCAGGAGCTGGACACGGTCTGCACCATTCATCTCAACCAGATCTGGGGCGAGGTGGCGGCGGTGCAGGCGCACCACAACATGCTGCCGACGGAATACCTGGACAGCATCGGCTTCATCCATGACCGGATGATCGGCGCGCATTGCCGCTGCATGGTCTCCTTCGAGGAGCAGATCCTGGGCCGCCGCCGCGCCCATGTGGCCTTCAACTCCGCCATCGCGGCCCGGCGCGGCCTCAGCCCCCGCGTGTGCGAGATGGAGCAGGCCGGCTGCAACATCGCGATGGGCACGGACAACATGGCCGAGGACATGGTGGAGGTGATGCGCACCGGCCTCTTCATGGAGCGCATCCGCCGCCAGGACGGCCGCAACCCGACGCCGGAGGAGGCGCTGCGCTGGGCAACGCGCAATGGCTACAAGGCCATGGGCATCGCGGGCGGCGGCTGGCTGGCCGAAGGGAACCTTGCCGACCTCATCATGATCCGCACGGACCGCGCGCACCTCGCACCCTTCCTGCGGCCCGTCTCGGTCTTCGTGCACCAGGGCCAGGCGGCGGATGTGAGCGACGTGATGGTGGATGGCGAATGGGTGATGCGCGACGCGAAGGTGCTCACCATGGACGAGGCCGCGATCATCGCCGAGGCGGAGGAGATTTCCTCTCGCGCCTGGTCGCGGCTCTTCGCCGAGCACCCGGAGATCGAGGTGCCCGACGGCTTCCGGCCCCTGCCCGCACATGTGGCGGATGGCAGCACGCGGGTGGACATGCAGCCGGTGTCGAAGAGCGGGTGATCCCGCTCCGGGACGCGCTTCAGTAGATCACCACCGACCGGATGCTCTCGCCCTTGTGCATCAGGTCGAAGCCCGTGTTGATCTCGTCGAGCTTGAGGCGGTGGGTGATCAGCGGGTCGATGCGGATCTTGCCCTCCATGTACCAGTCCACGATGCGCGGCACGTCGGTGCGGCCGCGCGCGCCGCCGAAGGCCGTGCCGCGCCAGTTGCGGCCCGTCACAAGCTGGAAGGGCCGCGTGGAAATCTCCTGCCCCGAGGCCGCCACGCCGATGATGATGGAGGTGCCCCAGCCGCGATGCGTGCATTCCAGCGCCTGGCGCATCAGGTTGGTGTTGCCCACGCATTCGAAGCTGAAATCGGCACCGCCATCGGTCAGGTCCTGGATGGCCTGCACGACCTTGTCGCGCCCGACCGCGTCCGGGTTTACGAAATGCGTCATGCCGAATTCGCGCGCCATCGCCTCGCGGCCCGGGTTGATGTCCACGCCGATGATGCGGTCGGCGCCGACCAGCTTCGCCCCCTGGATGACGTTCAGCCCGATGCCGCCCAGGCCGAACACGGCGACGGTGGCGCCCGGCCAGACCTTGGCCGTGTTCACCACCGCACCGATGCCGGTGGTGACGCCGCAGCCGATGTAGCAGATCACGTCGAAGGGCGCGTCGGGGCGCACCTTGGCGAGCGCGATCTCGGGCAGCACGGTGAAGTTCGCGAAGGTGCTGCAGCCCATGTAGTGCATGACCTGGGTGGATTCACACCGGAACCGGCTGGTGCCATCCGGCATCACCCCCTTCCCCTGCGTGGACCGGATGGCGGTGCACAGGTTGCTGCGCTGGCTCAGGCAGGTTTTGCACTGGCGGCATTCGGGCGTGTAGAGCGGGATCACATGGTCGCCCACCTTCAGCGAGGTCACACCCGGCCCCACCTCGCGCACGATGCCCGCACCCTCATGGCCCAGGATGGCGGGGAAGAGCCCCTCGGGGTCCGCGCCGGACAGCGTGTAGGCGTCGGTGTGGCAGATGCCGGTGGCCATGACTTCCACCAGTACCTCGCCCGCCTGGGGGCCCTCGATGTCGATGGTCTCGATGGAGAGGGGCTTGCCAGCCTCCCAGGCCACGGCGGCGCGGGTCTTCATGGGGGGTATCCTTCGTGAATCGCGCCCGCAGGCTACCCGGCCGAGGGGCGCCGGTCCAACAGGGCCACGACGAAACCCACCGCCGCCAGCAGCCCGATGGCGGCCAGCATCCAGATGGGCAGGGTGTAGTCGCCGCTCGTATGCCAGAGCAGGGCCACGATCAGCGGGGCAAAGGCGCGCATGGGCGCGCTGGCCATGGCCAGAGCCCCCGTGACGGCGCCATAGCCCTCCCGCCCCAGGATCTCTGCGGGCGCGCCGGCACGCACGATGGACATCAGCCCATCCGCCACCGCCCAGCCCATGGTGAACACCAGCATCCATCCGAAGGTGGAGGGCGAGACGGCCAGCCACGCCATGGACAGCGGCATCAGCACCACGCAGAAGCTGCCCACCGCGGCAATTCGTGCCCGCGGGCCGAGCGCGAACAGGAAGCCGCGTGCGGCCACCTGGAACGGCCCATGCAGCGCGGCCAGCCAGATGACGCTGACCTCGTCCAGGCCACGCTCCCGCAGCAGCGGCACGAGATGCGCGGAGAGCCCCACGCCCACGAAGGAATGCGCGGAGAGCACCATGGCCAGGCCCCAGAAGGCCGGCCGGCGCAGCGTGGCGCGCAGCGTGTTGACCACCGCGCCATCGCGCGGGGGCGGCGGCCGCGCATCCTGGAACTGCCACAATGCCAGCGCGCCGCCCGCGCACTGGATGGCGGCCAGCACCCACAGCGCGCCGCGCCAGCCGAAGCCCTGGATCAGTACGTCCGTCAGCGGAATGAAGATCGTGGCCGTGAAGCCGGTCATGAAGGTGATGCCGGTGATGACCCGCATGGGCTGGCTGGCCAGCGACACCACCACCGCCATGGCCGGCGTCCAGAGCGCCGTGGCGTGCACCAGGCCCATGGCGAACCAGACCAGGTAGAACACGCGCAGATCGTCGACCAGCGCCCAGGCCACCAGCACCACCGCGCCGGCGAAGCCGCCCAGCCCCATGGGCAGCCGCCCGCCATGCCGGTCCACGAAGCGGCCCACATGCACGGCCGCAAGCCCCGAGAGCAGCAGCCCCAGCGTGAAGGCCCCGCTGATGGCGGCGCGCGACCAGCCCAGTTCCCGCTCCATGGGTTCCAGGAACAGGGTGAAGGGGACGAAGAGCGTGCCCCAGCCCAGCACCTGGTTGATGGCGATGCCGAAGATCAGGGCGCGGTCGCTCGTGCGCGCGAGGGGCATGGGGCCTTTCTACGGCCCGATCAGGATGCCGCGATCCGCATGGTAGCGCGCGAATTCCTCCGGGCGAAGCCGCGCATCCACGCGGCTCGCTGCGTCGTGGCCGGAGGGGTTGTGGAAGCGCAGCCGCCCCTGTTCGTCCATGCCGAACACCAGCACCAGGTGGCCGCCGCGCTGGGGCGGCGCCTGGTCCGGCGTGCGGATGCGCGGGTGGACGGAGGCGATGTAGAACTGGCCTGGCGCGAGCACGGGCAAGGGTTCGTCCAGCACGATCCGCGCGGGAATGCCGCGCGCCTCAAGCCAGGCGACGGCGCCGGCGTAGATCAGCCCGCGGATATCGCCATCGGGCAATTCCACATAGCCGCCCAGCGCCTGGACCCCGCGGCGCAGGGCGTGGATGGAGTGCGCCTCGCCACGCGCGGCCATGGCCATGCGCAGGCAGGCCATGCCGCAGAGGTGATGCGCCCAGCGCGCGTATTCGGCAGAGCTCTCCGCGCCGGAATCGGCCCAGCGCGGGTCGGTCGCCGCATCACGGCCGGTGAGGAATTCGAGGATGAGCGCCGCGGATTCCCACTGGGCGAAGAATGGCGGCACGGGGCTCATCGGCCGGATGGGCATGTCACGCCTGCGGCACGACATGCCCGAGAGCGTCACGAATTCAAATGGCAAGCCGAGAAGTGCCCCGCCGCCACCTGCTTCAGCTTCGGCACCTCCTGGCTGCAGCGCGGCATGGCGTGCGGGCAGCGCGGGTGGAAATGGCAGCCGGGCGGCGGGTTCAGCGGCGAGGGGATTTCCCCCTTCACCGTCGCGAAGGCCCGCTTGCGCGCGTCGATCCGCGGCACCGAGGCCAGCAGCGAGGCGGTGTAGGGGTGGTTGGCGCGGGCGAAGATCTCCTCCGCCGGCGCCTGCTCCACCACCCGGCCGAGATACATGATCACGACGCGGTCGCTGAGATGCTCCACCACGCTGAGGTCGTGGCTGATGAAGAGGTAGGTGAGGTCCAGTTCCTGCCGCAGCTTCATGAACAGGTTCAGGATCTGCGCCTGGATGGAGACGTCGAGTGCGGCCACCGCCTCGTCGCACACCAGGAATTCCGGCTTCACGGCGAGCGCGCGCGCGATGCCGATGCGCTGGCGCTGCCCGCCCGAGAACTGGTGCGGGTAGCGGCGCTTGAAGGCGGGGTCGAGGCCCGCGCGGCGCAGCTGCTCGTCCACATAGGGGTCGAAGCCGGCGCGCGTGGTCATGCCGTGCACGAGCGGCGCCTCGCCCACGATGTCCTGCACCTTCATGCGCGGATTGAGCGATGCGTAGGGGTCCTGGAAGATCATCTGCGCGCGCAGCCGGGCCTCGCGCTGGGCGGGGCCGTCGAGCTTGGTCACGTCGTTCCCGCGCCACAGCACCGTGCCCTCCGAGGGGGGCAGGATGCCGGCGGCGACGCGGCCGAGCGTGGATTTGCCGCAGCCGGATTCACCGACGAGGCCCACCACCTCGCCCTTGCGGATGGCGAGCGTCACGTCGTCCACCGCGTGCACCGTCTCCTCGCGCAGCGGAGCGCCCAGCATCTTCGCGAGCTTGCCGGCGAAGTCGAGCTTCTTCTCGAAGCGGCGGGAGATGCCGCGCAGTTCCAGCAGTGGCACTTCGTTCTCGTCCGCCACGGGGCGCGCGGCATAGGCCATGTTCATGCCGCCACCTCGGCCGCGTGCGGGTGGAAGCAGCGCGCGTGGCGGCCGGGAGCGAGTTCCAGCAATTCAGGCGTGCTGAGGCAGGCGTCGTCCGCGCGAGGGCAGCGGCTGCGGAAGGCGCAGCCGGCCGGCAGCTTGAGCAGGGAGGGCGTCATGCCTGGGATTTGCCGCAGGGGTTCGCCGCGGCGGTTGCGGCTGGGAACGGAGCCGATGAGGCCCACGGTGTAGGGGTGCATGGGATGGTCCAGCACCTCGCTGACCGCCCCGCCCTCCACGATCTTGCCGGCATACATGACGGCGATGTCGTCCGCGAGGCCGGCCACCACCGAGAGGTCATGCGTGATCCAGATCAGGCTGGTGCCGGTGGTGGCGGCGAGCTTCTGGACCTCGGCGAGGATCTGGCCCTGGATGGTCACGTCCAGCGCCGTCGTTGGCTCATCCGCGATGATCAGTTCCGGCCGGTGCAGCAGCGCGATGGCAATGGCGACGCGCTGGCGCATGCCGCCGGAGAACTGGTGCGGGTAGGATTTCAGGCGTTCGTCCGGCGAGGGGATGCCCACCATGCCCAGCGCGTCGCGCGAGCGCTGGCGGGCCTCCTCGCGGCTGACCTTCTCATGCGCCAGGACCGTCTCGATCATCTGCGTGTCCACCCGGAGCACCGGGTTCAGCGTCATCATCGGATCCTGGAAGATCATGGCGATGCGGTTGCCGCGCAAATGGCGTAGTTCCTCCTCGCTGATCTTGGCGAGGTTGCGGCCCTGGTAGAGGATCTCGCCCTCCACCACGCGGCCGGGCGGGTCCACCAGGCCGATGATGGAGAAGCCGGTCACGGTCTTGCCGGAACCCGACTCACCGACGAGGCCGAGCACCTTGCCGCGGCCCACGGTGAAGCTGACGCCGTCCACGGCCTTCACGACGCCGGCGCGTGTGAAGAAATGCGTGCGGAGGTTGCGGACTTCGAGGGTGGTGGACATCAGCGAGACACCTGACAGGAGAATCCGGCCGTATGGCGGCCGGCGCCGCCCAACGACCCTGCCGGCTGGAACGCCGGTGGCGCGGCGAAGCCAAGCCGCCGGAGGGGGCGCCCGGCGCTTGCGGGAGCAGAAAATCCAAGGCTCATTTCTTGAGCCTTGGATTCAAGACATCACGCAGATGGTCGCCCATCAGGTTGATGCTGACGATGGTGATCAGCAGCGCGATGCCCGGGTAGAAGCTGATCCAGTAATTCCCGCTCAGCATGTATTCGAACCCGTTGGCGATCAGCAAACCGAGCGAGGGCTCCGTGATGGGCACGCCGAGGCCGAGGAAGGAGAGCGTCGCCTCCAGCGCGATGGCGCGCGCGATCTGGATCGTGCCCACCACGATCAAGGGCGGCAGGCAGTTGGGCAGCAGATGCACGAACAGGATGCGCGAGGTGGGCAGCACCAGGCATTGCGCGGCCTCGATGTATTCGCGCCGCCGCTCCACCAGGGCAGAGCCGCGCACCGTGCGCGCGTAGTAGGCCCATTCGACGATGACCAGCGCGATGACGACGTTCAGCACCCCCTTGCCGAGGAAGGCCAGGATCATGAGTGCTGCGAGGATCGTGGGAAAGCTGAGCTGGAGGTCCACTAGGCGCATGATGAAACTGTCCGTCCGCCCGCCCGCATAGGCCGCCAGCAGCCCCAGCGAGGCTCCCACCAGGCAGGCGATGAAGGCCGAGCCGATGCCCACCGTCAGCGAAATCCGCAGGCCATAGATGATGCCCGACAGCATGTCGCGCCCCTGGTCGTCGGTGCCGAGCCAGTGCGTGATGCCCGAGCCGCCGACCTCGCCGGGCGGCAGGCGGCCGTCCATGATGTCGAGCACCGCCAGGTCATACGGGTTCTGCGGCGTGATCCAGGGCGCGAAGATGGCCAGCAGCAAGATGATGACGAACACCAGGAAGCCGCCAACGGCCACCTTGTTCGCCGCGAATTCCGAGACGAAGCGGCGAAAGGGGGTTTCTTCCTTGGCCTCGACGGGCGGGATGGCGACGTCGCTCATGCCTTCGCCTCCAGCCGAACCCGCGGGTCCAGCACCGAATAGAGAATGTCCACGATCAGGTTGATGGTGATGAACATCAGCACGATCACCATCAGGTAGGCCACGATCACCGGGCGGTCGAGCACGTTGATGCTGTCGATGATCAGCTTGCCCATGCCCGGCCAGGCAAAGACGCTCTCCGTCACCACCGAGAAGGCGATGGTGGAGCCAAGCTCCAGCCCCACCACGGTGACCACCGGGATCAGGATGTTCTTGAAAACGTGCACATAGGTGACGCGCGCGGGGGAGAGCCCCTTGGCGCGGGCGAACTTCACATAGTCCATCAGCATCGTCTCCCGCACGCCCGAGCGCGTCAGGCGGATGACCAGGCTGATCTTGAACAGCGCAAGGTTGAAGGCCGGCATGGCCAGGTGGGCCCAGCCATTGGCCGTCAGGAACGACCATTGCAGGCCGAGGAATTGCAGCGTCTCGCCGCGCCCGGAACTCGGCAGCCAGCCGAGTTGAACCGCGAACACCATGATGAGCATGAGGCCCACCCAGAAGGTGGGCAGCGAGAAGCCCAGGATACTGCCCGCCATGATGACGCGCGCGCCCACGCCGTCGGGCTTCAGGCCGGCATAGAGGCCGAGCGGCAGGCCGATCAGGATGGACAGGAACATGGCGCCGAAGGCCAGTTCAAGCGTGGCCGGCATCTTGGCCAGGATGAGCTGCAGCGCCGGTTCGTTGAACACGAAGCTGCGGCCCAGGTCGCCCTGGAGGGCGTTCTGCACGAAGACCGCATATTGCTGCCAAAGCGGGAGGTTCAGCCCGAGGGCGGCGATGGCGCGCTCGCGCTCCATCTGGTCGGCGTCGGGCGAGATCAGGATCTCGACCGGGTCGCCGATGGCATAGACGCCCGCGAAGACGATCACGCTCATGGCGACCAGCACCATGAGCGATTGAAGAACGCGCCGCAGCAGGTAGACGGTCATGCGCTGTGTGCCTTACCGGGGGCTGACGTCCTGCGCGCGGGTCAACTCGTCGGCCCGGGCCTCGTGCTGCAGCGTGTTGCGCATCGCCCAGATGTTGGTCTGGATGTGGATGGGGATGACGCCCACGTCATCGAGCGCAGTGCGCTTGGCTTCCTGGAGAATGACCTCGCGCCGCGCGTCGTCGATCTCGACCAGCGCGGCCTCCAGGCGGCGGTCCACCTCGGGGTTGCTGTAGCGCCCGCGGTTGGAGGCGCCCCAGCCGCGGTCGCGGTTGGCGGTGGCCAGGATGTTGCGCAGCGGGTGCGAACCCTCGGGGTTGGAGCCCCAGCCGATCAGGAAGGCCGAGAATTCCTGGCGGCTGGCGCGACCCACGAAGGTGGTCCAGGGCTGCGCCTCGACCGTGGTCCGCACGCCGATGCGCGTCCACATCTGGCCCACCGCCTGCACGATCCGCCCGTCATTCGGATAGCGGTTGTTGGGGCCGTGCAGGGTGATGCGGAAACCTTCGGGGAAGCCCGCCTCGGCCAGCAGCGCGCGGGCGCGGGCCTGGTCGTAGGGCGGCGCCGGATAGTTCGGGATGTGCGAGAACACGCCTGGCGGCAGGAACTGCGCCGACGGCGTGGCCGAGCCTTCCATCACGCGGCTCGCGATGGCCGGCCGGTCGATGGCGAGCGAAAGCGCCTGGCGCACCCGCAAATCCTTCAGGGGGTTGCGCGCCAGCGGCTGGCCATTGTTGTCCGTGATGAAGGGCGAGGCATCGGTCCGCAGGTGGTCGAGGCCCAGGAAGATCAGGCGAAGCCCCACCGTCTCGCTGGTGGCCAGCCGCGCGTCGCGCCGCACGCGGGCGAGGTCGGGCGTCGGCACCTGGTCGATGAAGTCCACGTCGCCCGCGAGCAGCGCGGCCGTGCGCGCGCCGCCATTGGTGATCATGCGGTAGTTCACGGTGGCGAAGGCCGGGCGCGTGCCGAAGTAGTTGTCATTGCGGGCGAATTCGATGCGGTCGCCCATCGTGTGGCTGACCACGCGGAACGGCCCGGTGCCGATGGCCACCTGCCCGCTGTTGAACTGGTCCGTGGTCGCGCCCTCATGGGTCTCGCGGTCCAGGATGCGGATGTTCGTCATGTCCTGCGGCAGCAGGGGAGAGGGGTTCTGCGTGGTGATGCGCAGCGTGTGGCTGTCCACGATCTCCATATTGGTGATCGGCCGGACGAAGGCCGCGAAGGAGGAGGGGCTGTTCGGCACGTTGGGCACGCGCTGGAAGGTGAAGACCACGTCCTCGGCGGTGAAGGGGTTGCCGTTGTGGAAGGTGACGCCGCGGCGCAGCTTGAACTCCCAAACGTTCGGCTGGATGGCGCGCCAGCTCTCGGCCAGGCCCGGCTGCATCCGCGCGGAGCCATCGGTGTTGATGAGCCGGTCGAAGATCATGTCGGCGACGGCGTTGTTGGGGGAGAGCTGGTGGTAGTGCGGGTCCAGCGAGGTGACAGGCGCGCCCACCGCCATGTTGAGGTTCTGCGCCTGGGCGCCATGGGCCGTAAGGGCCATCGCGGCCCCCATGAGGGCGGCGGCTGCCAGCCTTCGGCCGGCACGGTTCTTTGACAATTCTTCTCTCCCAGATCCGTTCGAGCTTCCGGGCTTAGCAGCATCGGCGCGGGGCTGGCCAGACTCGTTTCGGCGATCGCCCCCTGCATCCCGGTCGGCGGGCGCTGCAACCCGGCGCGCATGATGCTATATGAGGCAGCATGACCGAAAATCTTTCGCCCCCGCCCCGGCTCGCGGTGGAATCACGCCCGAAGACCGCCCGGGTGAGCGCGCCAAAGCCCGCAGCCGCGCCCCGGCGCCGCTTCCGGCTGTTCGGCGGCGTGCTGCGCTCCATTTTCGTGCTGGCCATGGCGGGCCTGCTGGCCGGCGGCGTGGCCGCCTGGGGTGTCTATCGCCAGCTCGAGGCCGACCTGCCCGACTACACCTGGCTGGCCGACTATGCGCCGCCGCAGATGAGCCGCATCTACGCCTCCGACAGCCGGCTGATGGCGGAACTGGCCAATGAGCGCCGGGTCTTCGTGCCCATCGAGGCCATCCCGGGCCGCCTCCAGCAGGCCTTCATCTCCGCCGAGGACCAGAATTTCGAGACGCATTTCGGCGTGGACCCCATGGCGGTGGCCCGCGCGGTCGTCACGAACGTGGAGAACTACCTGGGCGGGCGGCGGATGCTGGGCGCCTCCACCATCACGCAGCAGGTGGCCAAGAACATGCTGGTCGGCACGGACCGCACGCTGCTGCGCAAGGTGCGTGAGGCCATGCTGGCGGTGCGGCTGGAAAGCGCGCTGCCCAAGGCGCGCATCCTGGAGATCTACCTGAACGAGATCTTCCTCGGCGCCCAGGCCTATGGCGTGGCCGCCGCCGCCCAGGCCTATTTCGAC
>JBHYDO010000095.1:0-14816 GCA_051860645.1 Roseococcus sp. | reverse complement strand
CCCCTCGATGACCGCAAGGGCGGCCTCGAAGCCGGCCGCATGGGCGGTGAGGCAGCGGCGCAGCGCGGCCGCGTCGGGCGCCACGGTGCCGAAGCGCACGGGCAGCACGTCGGCGCGCTGCATGGCGCGCTCCAGCACCGCGGTGTGCGCCAGCATGAAGCGGCGCGTGGCCTCGATGGGCGGCGGTGGCGCCACGCCGATCAGCGCGGTGAAGCCGCCCGCCTCCATCGCCATGACCTCGCCGCCGGCCAGGCCCGGCCCCAGCCCCTCGACCGAGAGCGCGCCGCGCCCGATGCCGTAGATGTACAGGCCGATGCTCATGCGCCCGCCCCCGCGCGCGGCAGGCGCACCTCGAGGATGCCGTTGTGGCAGCTGTGGGTGATCGCCTCGGTGCGCACCGGCCCGGGCAGCTTCACCGCGCGGTGCCAGTTGGGCGGGGCGGTGATGAGCAACGCATCGCCGCGCAGTTCCAGCGACGGCGCATCGGCCGGGACGCCGGGCATCTCGGCCACGACGAGGAAGGCGTCCGCCTCCTCGTGCAGTTCGACCAGCGGCTCGCGAGGCATGGTCTCGGGCGAGGTGGCGCGGGCGTCGGGGACATGGCCGAAGCTCTGCACCTCGGCGCCGTCCAGCCCCATGCGGACGGAATAGCCGAAGACCACGCTGGGCTTGGCGTCGCCGGCCTTCTGCTGGAGCGCCTCGACCTGGCGGAGCATCTGCGTGAGCGTGCCGACGAGGCCCTGCACACCCTGCCCCGCCGTGTCCGGCGCGGCTTCGCGCCCGCGTTCGCTCAGCAGTCGGGAGAGGGAGACGGGCCGCCTCATGGCGCCAGCCCCGCGGGCACCTTCGGCAGCAGTGCCGCCTCCAGCCGCGCCAGCCGTTCGGTGAGGGCGGAGTTCTCCGCGCGCAGCTTGGCCGCATCCTGCGACAGCGCGGCATCGGCCTCCCACCAGCGGATGCCCATCTCCAGCGCGCGGTCCACGGACGCGATGACAAGGCGCAGCCGGATGGTCAGCAGCTCCACGCCGACCAGGCTGACCGAGATGTCGCCCGCCACCACGATGCCCTTGTCGAGGATGCGCTCCAGGATGTCGGCAAGGCCCGAGCCCGCGACGGAATGCTGCATGGCCATGGCTCAGCCCTCCCCGCCCTGGGCGCGGTGGAAGCGGCCGGTGCGGCGCCAGCGCTGGATCTTGCCCTCGTGGTCGAGCAGCACCTCGAAGCTCGCGATCAGGTCCTGGGTGCGGGGGATGGACTTGTGCTCGATCATGTCGATGCCGATGGTCCAGCCGGCCTCGCCGGGATCGAGCCGGCTGACCGTGTCGGGCGGCAGGCCGGTGATGGCCGCCATGTCGCGCTTGGTGCGCTCGATGATCTCGGTGAGGTCCATGGGCGTGCTCCGGTCTGGTTCAGTATTCGAGGATGATGCGGGCGCGGTGGGGCAGGCTGTCCTGGCGCTGCGGCGTGGCGGGCGGCGCGCCCTCGGTGCCGCGCATGCGCCGCTGCAGCACCACGAGGCGCGCCTCGATCTGGGCGAGGCTGCTCGCGGCCCCCGCGCGTTGCCGGTCCAGCAGTTCGATCTGGCGCACCAGCTTGGCGCGGCGCTGGGCGTTCAGCGCGAATTCCGCCGCCACCGCCTCCAGCCGGAACTCGTGCGTGTCGTGCCGGGCGAGGCGCGTGCCGCGCCGGGCGGGGACGCGCAGCGGGCGGGGCCTCACGCCACGCCCCCGAAGCGCGCCTCGTGGCGGTGGCCGTCGCGGCGCGGGCCGCCGGCGGGGCAGAAATGCTCGATGAGCTTGATCAGCATCTGGCGGTGTCGGGGGTCGGGCTGGCCAGCCACGCCGGGCTTCAGGCGGCTGCCGAGCAGGTCCAGGCAGAGCTGCACGAAGTCCGGATCCTCGGCGCTGACGGCGAGGCCCTGCACCGCCGACATGCGCGCGATCATGAGGCTCGCGCGCAGCGTGGGACGCTGCGTGTATTCGCGCGAGCGGCGGAAATCGCGCACCATGTCCACGATGGCCGCCGCATCGGCCAGCGGCAGGCCGGAGCGCGCGGCGGTGACGGCCACCTCCGTGCCGCGGTCGAAGCCCTCCAGGTCCAGCGTCACCATGCGGTCCAGCAGGGCGTTCTGCGCCTCGTGCGCGCCCACATGGTCCACCGGGTTGGAGGTGAAGATGGCGCGGAACTCGGGATGCACGCGGGTGTAGGTCTCGCCGCGGCCGGCCTTGGGCAGGACGAGCATGCGCTCTTCCAGCACCGTCAGCAGCACGTTGTTGGCGGCGGGCGGCGCGCGGTTGAACTCGTCATAGATCAGCGTGCAGCCCTCGGTGCAGGCGACGGTCAGTGCGCGGTCCAGCCACATCGGCTCGCTCTCGCTCTCCACCTTGGTGACGCTGGTGATGTAGCGGTCCACCACGCGGCGTGAGCGCGTGCCGCTCTCGCCGCCCACCAGGCGGCGCGTGTCGAAGCTGTCATCGCCCACCAGCAGCACCACGGGGCGTTCCAGGCGCTCGGCCAGGTGGAGCGACAGCGTGGTCTTGCCGCTGCCGGCCGGACCGCGGAAATGCACGGGGTAGCCGCCCTCGAGGTAGCGCAGGCTGCGCTGCACCAGCGCCTCGGTGGCGTCGGTGCTGACGAAGTCGGCGCCGGCGCGCAGTTGCAGGGTGGTCTCGCTCTCGGTCTCGAGCAGCGGTTCGCGCGGGAGCGGCGGCGCCAGCGGCGCACGGGCCCGCGCGAGCGGGGAGGGACGCAGGGACATGCCGTTCAGGCTCCGCCGAGTTCGAGGGTGACGCCGCGCCGCCAGGCGGCGCGCGAATGGGCCAGCAGGCCAGGCTCGGCCGTCCATTGCCGGTGGATGTCGGCGATGCGGGCGAAGCCGGGCGCGGCCGCCGCCCAGAAGCCGGGCGCCCAGGCATCCTCGCCGGCCTCGGCGAGGGCCGCGCCCGGGGCCATGTCCAGCAGCGCGCCGGCAATGTCGCAGGCCTGCTGTTCGGCCGCGCGCAGCACCTGGCCGGTGGCCGCGAAGGCCAGCGCCGCGCCAAGCCCGAAGGCGTGCGGCGCCGCGACGCCCAGCGGCACGGCCAGCCGCGCGCCCAGCGCCCGCAGCAGCCGCGCCATGGCGGCGGGGGAATGCGGCGCGGCGCGGCTCAGCGCCTGCGCGTCGGACCAGGCGACGCCGGGGCGCGGCACGGGCTCGGCCCCGTCCTCGCAGGGGGCGAAGAGGGCGAAGGCAAAGTCCGCGGCGGGAAAGGGCGGCGGCACGAACAGCGCCGTGGCGCGCGCCATGGCGACCCAGAGGCGGTCGAGCACGTCATGCGCGGCCTGCATCTCGGGCAGCAGCACGATCTCGGGCCGCAGCCCGTCGCGCAGCCGCACGCGGAGTGGAAGCCCCACCAGCTCCCGGAAGAGGGTGGGCAGCGTCACCTCCACGCTGCCGGTGCCGTGGCCGGCGGATCGAATGCGGCGAGTGCCGAGCTCCATGGCGGAACGTCCTGTCCTGCTAGCAGAAGGTCTAGCAGCGGGCTCCTTAACGGCCCGTGAAGAGGCGCCGAGGATTCGAGGCCGAGGCGATGGGACAGCAAAAAGGGGCACCGGTCGCCCGGTGCCCCTCGGTGCATGGCGCGGGTGGCGCCTGTCAGCCGTTCAGCTCATGCAGGAAGGAGGACAGCACCGCCTTGTACTGGTTCACCGTCTCGCCGATTTCGTATTTCAGCTTGGCGGCGTGGACGACGAGCTCGGCCGGCGCCAGCTCGGGGTCGTCGAGGGAGAAGGGCGCAGTGACGTCCATGCGCGGATCGTAGCCCTCGAAGAAGGCCAGCGCCTCGTCCAGGCTCTCCACCACCGCGACGTGGAACTGGTCGCGCGCGCCCTCGCCCTTCTGGAAGACGCGGATGTCGGCCACGAAGCGGCCATCCTCGGTCTGGTAGAGGTTCAGCTCGTGCCACAGCGGCGTGCCGACGCGGTAGTTGCTCTGGAAGCCGAGCTGCCGGCCGGAGAAGGAGATCGGCCGCGCACCGGACTTGCGCAGCGTGAAGGTGCTTCCCGAGGGCACGCGCGCGCTCAGCCGGGGCTCGGACGCGATGGGCATGCCGGTGCGTTCGCCCACCGGCTCATAGACGTTCATGACGTTCACGGGGTGTCTCCTCGATCATGGCCGGGTGCAGCGCCGGCCGGGTTGTCGTGTCGGGTGGGTGCGGGGCCAAGGACGGCCGCCAGCAGCGCGCGCCACAGGCGCCGCTGTTCGGCGGCGGCCGTCAGCAGCGTTTCGGCGTTGTGCCCGTCATTGGGCGCATCGGTCAGCGCGTCCAGCGGCAGGGGCGGCAAGGGGTCGTGCGCGGCCAGCACGGCGCGCGCCTCGTCGGGGCTGTCGCAGGCGGTGGCCCAGCCGCGTTCGGCCAGGCCCGCGACATGCGCCCCCTGGCGGACGGAGGCCACGAGGCCGCCATCCGCGCGTTCATAGACCGCCACCTCGTGCCAGCAGCGTATCGCCGCGCCCCGGTTGCCCGCGCTGAACAGCAGACGGCCCTCGAAGCGCAGCGGCCGCTGCCCATGCCGGGGCAGCAGCACCGGCATGAACCCCAGGCCGACCCGTGGCTCCGGCGATGGCGCCGGCGCGGGCGGTGCCGGGGTGAGCCGGACGGCGATGCGGTCCTGCAGCATGGCGGCGGTGCCTTCGCGGTCAGAGGCGCTTGATGAAGATCCAGACGCCCTCGTCGATCGAGGCGGACTTCATGTGCACGCGCACCTTCGCCGGCGCCATCTTGTAGTCGAAGGCGTATTCGAACATCGAGTTGATCGAGCCCTGCGCCACGCCCTGCTGGAAGCGGCCCTGGAACAGGTGGCCCTTGGTGCAGGGCGCCACGTCGTTGAAGAAGTTCTTGCCCACCACCTCGCCGGCGGTGCGGCCGGCCAGCGCCGCCTGCATGTTGTTGTACTTCAGCACGCGGCCGGTGCGGTCCACGAGGATCGCGCCGAAGGGCAGGCGATCCAGGCGGGTGGGGTCCTGCGCCACGAGGTTGTCCACGTGGTCGGCACCGAATTTGACGAGTTCCATGGTCGGGGTTTCCCTGGGGTTGGGGGGCGGAAGGAAGTTCAGGCGCCCTGGTCGAGCTGCAGCAGCATCTCGCCGAGCAGGGCGTGGTATTGGCGCGCCACCGCATCGGCCCGCTGGCGCAGCGTGGCGGCGCGAAGGGTGATCATCACCGTGCTCACGGCGCGGTCCGCGCAGTCGAGGTCCACCTGCAGGTCCGCGGTGGGGTCGAAGGCGATGAGCCAGGCCATCGCCTCGTCGAGGTTGGGAAACAGCTCGGCGCGGTGGATGTCGGCCGAGCCCTCGGCCTTGCGGAAGGTGCGGATGGCGACCGCGACCTCCTCCTGCTCGCGGCGGTAGAGCGCCACTTCGTGCCAGGCCTCGGTGCCGCGGCACCAGCTGTTGCCTTCCGCCAGCAACTCGCCGCGCAGGCGCAGCGGACGGCCGCCGCTGACCTGCAGCGTCACCGATTGCGGCTTGCGCTTGATGCTGCGCGGCGCGGGCGCGTCAGGGATGTCGGGCATCATGGCGTGGGCAACACTCATCATCGGTGGTCTCCATGTTTTGGCACCGCCGGCCGGGAAGGGTTGGCAGCAGAACCGCGGCGCCAGGGCCACGCCTGTCATCGCATGGCCCCGGTGAAGATGCGGTTAAGCCGCAACCTGTTGGGCGGACCGCACCAGCGCCTCCACCCGCGTCTCGATCTCGCCCACATGGCGCACCAGGCGGTGCGTGGTGTCCGACACCTCCAGCAGCTTGCGCGCGCCCTCATCCGCGGACGCGGCCGCCTCGCGCACGCCGTCCGAGACGCCGGCCGCCGCGGCGTTGACCTGGCCCACCGCCGCCGCCATCTCCCCCCCCAGCCGCGCCTGGTCGGAGATCCGCGCCGATGCGTCCTCGGTGAAGCCGCGCGCCTGCGCCATGCCGTCGTGCATCGCCTCCATCCGGTGCAGCCCATGGGCGATGGCCTTCGCTATGCCGCCCACCGTCGCCTCGATCGTCGCCGTCGCCTCGCGCGTCTGCTGGGACAGCGTCTTCACCTCGGCGGCGGCCACCGCGAAGCCCTTGCCATACCCGCCCGCCCGCGCCGCCTCGATGGTCGCGTTCAGCGCGAGGATGTTCGTGCGCTGCGCGATCGCACCGATCTGCGCGACCGCCCGCTTCACCTCCACGGTCATGCGGGTGAGGTCGGCCAGTTGCGCGGCCTCCTCCTCCGCCCGCGCGGCGGCGGTGGCGAGGTTGCGGGGCGTGCGCTCCATGGCGGCGTCCGCCTCGCGCGCGGCGGCGTGCATGCCCTCGCTCATCGCCTGCAGCCGGCCCGTCCCCTCGGCCAGCGCGCCCGCGCTGACCGCGAGCCCGGCGACGGCGGCGCTGCCCTGCGCGACATGCGCGGTGATTTCCTGCGCGCCGATCTCCACCTCGCAGGCATAGGCGCTGGTCATGGCGATGGGGGCGAGGGCGGCGTCGGACAGCGCCTCGATCTCCGCCACGCGGCCCTCGGCCGCTTCCGGCGGCGGGGGTTGCGTCGCGCGGGCCACAGCCTGCGCCGCCGCCTGCGCGATCACGGCGCAGGCAAGGCGCGCGCCCATGCGTCGGCGCTCCGGCGGCGACCAGAGGGGGCCGGCCAGCACCGCCGCGAGTGCGATGGCCGACGACGACGGCGCATCCCGCGCCGCGCAAAGCCCGGCGCGCAGCGCATCGGCCAGCGTCGTGGCCTCGTTTGCCGCGGGCGACAATGCCGCCAGGTAGCGCGCCAGCAGGCGCTTCTCGGCCGGCGAGGTCTCGATGCACAGGCCCGCCATGCGGATCTCCTCGCGCCGGGTGCGGCGCTCGCGGCCAATGCTGCCGCGCAACCGTGAACGGCCCATGAATGCCGCGACCGGCCGCGCGTTCATCACCTGTCAACACTCCCGCGGCCAAGCTGCCCCGCAACCGCCCGCAGGAGGACCGCCATGCCAGAGCCGCTCGATCTTCCCGCCCTGGAGCGCCTGGTGGCCGCATTGCTGGCCGCCGAGCTGAACGCCGGCGGGCGGCGTCTGAACGGCGCGGAGGTGGCATGCTGGGACGGCACGCAGCGCCTCGACGGCGCGGGGCTGGCGCTGGACAGCCTGGAGCTGCTGGCCTGCGGCGCCGCGGTGAACCGCTTCTTCCACCTGCACGAAAGCGGGATCGAGGACATGCTGCTGATGGAGAAGACCATCGCCGGCTGGGCACGCATCGTGCGCCGCTCGCAGGAGGAGGGCTTCGCGCGACTGACCTTCAGCACCTCCGGCAGCACCGGCACCCCCAAGCCCTGCACCCATGAGGTGGCGACGCTGGTGCAGGAGGCCGGCTTCTTCGCCGGGCGCTTCGGCGGGCGCGGGCGCGTGGTGGCGCTGGTGCCGCCGCACCACATCTACGGCTTTCTCTTCACCGTGCTGCTGCCGCGGGCGCTGGATATGCCGCTGCTGGATGCGCGCGGGCTGTCCGCCGGCGCGCTGCGGCGCACGCTGCGCGGCGACGACCTGCTGGTGGCGCACCCGACCTCCTTGCAGGCGTTGCAGCGCGGGCTGGACCGCCTGCCGCCGGGCCTGGTCGTGACCAGTTCCACCGCGCCGCTGCCTGCCGCCCTGCACGCGGCGCTGCTGGACATGGGGGCCGCGGAGGTGATGGAGATCTACGGCAGTTCGGAAACGGCGGGCATCGCCACCCGCACGACGGCGGACGGGCACTTCCACCTGATGCCACGCTGGCAGCCGGGCGGCGCGGGGGATGCGGCCTCGGTGCTGGAGCGCGGCAGCGGCCGCGAATTCCCCCTGCCCGACCGCGCCACCTGGCCGGGCGTGCGCACGCTGCGGCTGCATGGCCGCAAGGACGAGGCCGTGCAGGTGGGCGGCGTGAACGTCTTCCCGCGCCTGCTGGAGGAGCGGCTGCGCGCCCTGCCCGGCGTGGCCGACTGCGCCATCCGCCTCGACGCCGCGCTGCCGGAGCCGCGTCTCAAGGCCTTCCTCCTGCCCGAGGAACCCTCTGCCGGCGCGTCGCTGGCCGAGCGGGTCGCGGCGCATTGCCGCGACCACTGGACCGCGCCCGAGCGCCCCGTCCGCATCGCGCACGGCGCCGCACTGCCCCGCAACGCCATGGGCAAGCCGTGCGACTGGGACGCGGACGAAGCGGCCGAAATTCCGCTGCTCGCCGCGCAATAGCGCCGAAATTGAGGGAGTTTTTACCTACAGCCGCGATGCTGCGGCGTGACCAGGGAGGTCGGCCGCCGGGCGCGGGGTCTTCCAGGGTCATGAATGACCGCAACCGCTTTCTCGTTCCAAGACGGAGGACCACCCCATGACCATCAACAAGAGCCTCGCTTCCAGCAGCCTCGCGGAAGTGATCGACCGCATCCTGGACAAGGGCGTCGTCGTTGACGCCTTCATCCGCGTGGCGCTGGTCGGCATCGAGCTGATCGCGATCGAGATCCGCGCGGTCGTCGCCTCGGTGGAGACCTACCTCAAATCCGCCGAGGCGGTGGGCCTCACCACCGACCCGGCCGCGGCCTGAGCCTGCGTCCTGCCCGGGGGGCGCGTGCCTCCCGGGCCCCCGCCTTCCACCAACGGCCAGCGAGGAACATGATGACCGAGGGGCTGGGCGGAAACGCCACCGCATCTTCACAGGCCGGAGCCGCCGCGCTGGGCGGGGTGGCCGCGATCCATGCCAACCGCGCGGCGCGGCGCGAGATGCGCGCGGCCCTGCGCGACAAGCTGCGCGGCGACCGCGCGAGGCTGCGGCGCGTCCCACATGGAACCACAGTGGGGGCCACAGCGGGGGCCACACCGGTCGTGCCGCCCGCGGCATGCCCGCCCCAGGGCGTCGCCCTCCTGCCCGCCGAGGCGCCGCCTGCGCCACCCGCGACGGAGGACGCACAACGCCAGCCGCCCGACGGCGAGGGCACGGTGTTCGGCACGTTGATGACCGTGGAGGGGACACCCACGGCGCCGCCCCCGGATGCCCCCGTGCCATGCGGCATCCCTCTCGCCCTGGCCGATGCGGAGGCCGCTAGCGCCCAGCCCGAGGATGCGGAACCGGCGCCCCTGCTGGACCGGATGATGGCCGAACACGCGCCAGACGCCGAGCCGCCTGCCCACATGGCCGGGGTGGCGGAAGCCCTGGCCGCGCAGGACCTGGCACAGAGAACGCCGATCGAGGAATCGGCGGCTCCGCAAAGCCTAGCCCCCGATGCCCTGGCCCCGGATTCGCCGGCAGCGGACGCCCCTGCGACCGAGGCAGCCGCGATGGCGGCGGAAGCGTCGCCCCCGCAGGCGCAGGCCGCGGCCGACCGCCTGGCCCAGGCGGCGCCCGATGCCCCGGCCCGGGGCCAGGCCGCGCCGCCCGCCCCCTCCGTTCCACTGCCGGGGATGGGCCCGGGCATGGTGCTGCGCCTGCGCCACCTGGGCATCGAGAGCACCGCCCAGATGGCCGAGGCCGACCCCGAGGCGCTGCGCCGCGCCCTCGGCCCCATCAGCCGCCTGGTGAACGTGGAAGGCTGGATCGCCGCGGCGCGCGAGGTCGCCTGAACCTGCCCCGCGGCAGCCCCGCGCGCGGTTGACAGCCGCGCCCCCGCGCCCTTGGCTGCCCGCCAAGGCCCCGGCACGGGGCCACGGGGAAGCAGCATGGCCGTCACCACTCTCCGCGCCGAGATCGGCGCCTCCGTCTGGAAGATCACGGCGCCGGCCGGCAGCGCGGTGGCGGCGCAGGACACCGTGATCCTCCTCGAATCCATGAAGATGGAAATCCCGGTGCAGGCGCCCCATGCCGGCACGGTGGAGGAGGTGCTGGTCAGCGAGGGCCAGGCGGTCGAGGAGGGCGAGCCGCTCGCCACGCTCCGCGCATGACCTGGCAGCCCGAGCTTGACGATCTGCGCGCGCGCGAGGCGCAGGCCCGCGCGCTGGGCGGCGCGGACAAGGTGGCGCGCCAGCACGCAGCCGGGCGCCTCACCGTGCGCGAGCGCATCACGCAAATGGCCGACCCGGACAGCTTCCACGAGGTCGGCGCCATCGCGGGCCAGGCGCGCTATGGCGCGGATGGGAAACTGGAGACGCTGACCCCCTCCAACTGCGTGTTCGGCCGCGCCACGCTGGATGGCCGCCCGGTGGTGCTGGTGGGCGATGACTTCACCGTGCGCGGCGGCAGCGCGGACGCCACCATCCGCGACAAGCCCATCATGGCCGAGCGGATGGCGCATGACTTCCGCCTGCCCCTCATCCGCCTCATCGAGGGCTCGGGCGGCGGCGGCTCGGTCAAGACCATCGAGACGACGGGGCGCGCCAACCTGCCGGGCGGCGTGGGCGGCACCTGGCTGTATCACCACACCACGCAGAACCTCTCCGTGGTGCCGGTGGTGGCGCTCGGGCTCGGTTCGGTGGCGGGGCTGGGGGCGGCGCGGCTCGCGGCCAGCCATTATTCGGTGATGACGAAGGATTCCGCGCTCTTTGTGGCCGGCCCGCCGGTGGTGAAGCGGCTGGGCCAGGACCTCACCAAGCAGGAACTCGGCGGCTGGGCAATCCAGACGCGCGCGGGTGCGGTGGACCACGCGGTGGACACGGAGGCCGAGGCCTTCGACTGCGCCCGGCGCTTCCTCTCCTATCTGCCCGCCTCGGTGGATGGGCTGCCGCCCGAGGCGCCGTCCGACGACGACCCCGCGCGGCGCGAGGAGGCGCTGTTCAGCGCCATCCCGCGCAACCGGCGGCAGGTCTACAAGATGCGCCCAATCCTGGGGGCGGTGCTGGACCGCGGCAGCTTCTTCGAGATGGGCGCGATGTTCGGGCGCGGGCTGATCACGGGGTTCGCGCGGCTGGACGGGCTGCCGGTGGCCGTCATGGCGTCGGATCCCTTCTTCCACGGCGGCTCCTGGACCGCGGAGGTCTGCGCCAAGGTGGTGCGCGTCCTCGACCTCGCCGAGACCTTCCACCTGCCCGTGGTCTACCTGATGGACTGCCCGGGCTTCATGGTGGGGCTGGAGGCGGAGCGCGCCGCCACCATCCGCGCCGGCGTGCGCGCCATGGCGGCGATGAACCAGACCACGGTGCCCTGGTGCACCATCATCGTCCGCAACGCCTTCGGGGTGGCGGGCGTCGCGCACCAGCCGGCGGGGCGGCTTTCGCTGCGCTACGCCTGGCTGTCGGCGCGCTGGGGCTCGCTGCCGCTGGAGGGCGGGATCGAGGCAGCCTACAGCGCCGAGATCGCCGCGGCAGAGGACCCCGCGGCCAGGCTCGCCGAGATCGAGGCGCGGCTCGATGCGCTGCGCAGCCCCTTCCGCACGGCGGAAGCCTTCTGGGTGGAGGAGGTCATCGACCCGCGCGACACGCGCCGCCTGCTGTGCGACTTCGCGCGGCTGGCGCGGCCACTGCTCAAGCCCGGCCCCACCGCGCTCAGGATGCGGCCCTGACCTGTCTGGCCGCGCGATTCACGCCGCCGGGTGTTCCACCCTCCGGCGATCGCGCGAGTGAGACCTGTGCGCGGGAGGCTTGCGGCGCGGTGTTGTGATGTGCGGGACGTGGTTTTCCATCGCGCGGCGCGGGCGACACGCGTATTCGTACTTCGCCGCTCACGCGGTCTGGAGATTGAGGCTCCGCTTGAGGTTGTAGGCGGTTGCTGTGAAGTGGACCTGGGCGGTGGCGCGAGCGAGGCCGCGCCATCGCATCCGTCTCAAGCCGTAGCAGCGCTTCCAGGTGCCGAAGATCTTCTCGACGCGCGCCCGCACGCGCTGGATCGCGCCATACCAGGCTGCGAGCCGTGCCAGCGTCTCGGCCTCGTCGCGACCCCACATCGCCGTGGCCGCCACCCGTGGCACGCCGCCCTTGGCGCGCACAGCCTGCGTAAAGTGCTGGCCACGATAGGCGCTGTCGGCGAACACATCGCCGGGATCGTCAGGGAGTACAGCCGGGCCTTCCCGGCCGTCGTTCACATTGGCCGGCGTCACCGACACGGTCTCCACCAGCGCGGTGTCCGCATCGGCGCCGACATGCGCCTTGAACCCGTGCACCGCGCCGCGGCCGCGGTGCTTCACCCAGCGCGCCTCGTCATCGTCCCTGCTGGCCGAGGCGATGATCGTCGCATCCACCAGCGTCCCGGTCTTGATGGTGCTGGCGCGCGCCGTGAGTTGCCTTGTCACCGCCTCGAACAGCAACCGGTCCAGGCCCAGAGCGATCAGGGCCCGGCGGAAGCGCACGAAGGCCGTGCGCTCGGGTGTGGGCTCATGCGTGGCGAAGCCGCAGAAACGGCGGAAGCTCGCACGATCCTCCAGCGCATCGGCCAGTTTCACGTCCGACAGGTCGTGCCAGACCGCCAGCAGCAGCGCCTTGAACATCGCCAGCGGCGGCCAGGCGGGCTCGCCCTTGGCAGGCGCGTAGAGCGGTGCAGGCAGCGCAGCGACCGGCTGCCAGTCGACCAGCCACGACAGCCGCTCCAGCGTCGCACCGCCGCGAGAAGTGGGGTCCACCTTCAGTCGCTCCTGACCGATCAACCCCAGCGACATCGCGCTGCTCCATGCCCCGCCGCAAGGCAGAGAATCAGCCGCAAACGCGCGCCGCAAGCCTTCCGCGCACAGGTCTCGCTAGATCGGCGTGCGGTGCCCCGGTAACCCAAGAAGTTCAGGCGGGCCCGGCCAGCGGCCCCAGCCAATTTTCAATCTTTAGCAAGAAATCCGACCAGATGACTCCATCCGGTCGGATGGAGTTCTAGGCGCGCAGCACCGCCGGTGGCGCCGTCCGCTCGCGCTTGACCAGCAGCTTGTTCAGCGCGTGCACATAGGCGCGGGCCGAGGCCACGATGGTGCAGGTGTCCGCCCCCTGCCCGTCCACCAGCTTCCCGTTCTCCTCGAAGCGCACAGTGACGCGCGCCTGGGCATCGGTGCCGCCGGTAACGGACTGCACGGCGTAGAGCTTCAGGTTCACCTCGTGCGGATAGGCCTGGCGCAGCGCGTTGAAGGTGGCGTCCACCGCGCCATCACCGATGGCCATGCCATCGCGCCGCTCGCCATCCACCTCGAGCGTGATGGTGGCCATGGGCTTGGTGCCCATGCCGGTGGAGACGTTGAGGCCGGTGAGGCGGATGGTCTCGTTCGTGCGGCCCACCTCGTCATCCACGAGTGCGGCGATGTCCTCGTCATAGACGACCTTCTTGCGGTCGGCCAAATCCTTGAAGCGCTTGAAGGCGTCGTTCAACTGGTTGTCGCCGATCTCGTAGCCCAGGCTCTTCAGCCGGTCGCGGAAGGCGGCGCGGCCCGAATGCTTGCCGAGCACCAGGGAGTTCTTGGTCCAGCCCACGGATTCCGGGGTCATGATCTCGTAGGTGCTGGCATCCTTGAGCACGCCATCCTGGTGGATGCCGCTTTCATGCGCAAAGGCATTGCGGCCCACGATGGCCTTGTTGGGCTGCACGTCGAAGCCCGTGGTGGCGGCCAGCAGCTTCGAGACCTTGAGCAGCTTCGTGGTGATGATGCTGTTGGTGGTCGGGATGGCGTCCTGCCGCGTGCGCAGCGCCATCACCGCCTCCTCGAGGCTGGCATTGCCGGCGCGCTCGCCGATGCCATTGATGGTGCACTCCACCTGGCGGGCGCCCGCGCGGATCGCGGCCAGCGTGTTGGCCACCGCTAGCCCCAGATCATTGTGGTTGTGCGTGGAGAAGATGACACCGTCAGCCCCGGGAACCCTCTCCCGCAGCATGTTGAACACGAAGAACATGTCCTCCGGGACGGCGTAGCCCACCGTGTCGGGGATGTTGATGGTGGTGGCCCCGGCCTTGATGGCGGCCTCGACGCAGCGGCACAGGAACTCGTGCTCGGTGCGGGTGCCGTCCTCGGCCGACCATTCCACGTCATCGGTGTGCTGGCGCGCGAGGGAGACACTGGCCGTCACCAGGTCCAGCACTGCCTCGGGCTCCATGCGCAGCTTCACGCGCATATGCAGGGGCGAGGTGGAGACGAAGGTGTGGATCCGCCGCCGGGCGGCGGGCTTCACCGCTTCGGCGGCGCGCAGGATGTCGGCCGACGAGGTGCGGGCCAGGCCGCACACCACCGGGCCGTCCTTGGCAAAGCGCTTGGCGATGGCCTCCACGCTCTCGAAATCGCCGATCGAGGCGATGGGGAAGCCGGCCTCCATCACGTCCACGCCGAGGTCGGCAAGGGCCTCGGCCATGCGAAGCTTCTCGTCAAGGTTCATCGAGAAGCCAGGCGATTGCTCGCCATCGCGCAGGGTCGTGTCGAAGATGATGATGCGGTCCTGGGCCAAGGTGCCGAAGGAGGGATGGTTCATCGCCATGGAATTCACTCGTTTCGCTGCATTTCCGACATGCGGCATCTTCGCCGCCGGGGCTACCCCCTGAGCGACACCGGCGCGCGGCCGGGCATCACGCTCAGGGGCGCGTAAGTCGAAGAAGAAGCGGGAGCGAGGAGGCGCGCCGCGCTGCGCCGGACAGGGTCCGGGTCGCAGGTGTCGCGGAGGGCATCAGTGCGCGCATGAAAGAAGGGTACCCCCAGCAGCGCCCAGAGATCAAGCGCGAGATACCGCGCGTCGCCCAAATCTGAACGCCCGCTTGCAAACCGTTAAGGTTCCGCTTGCTCAATCCTGTGTAGTCTGTGTCGGCGGGATGTGATGGGCGGGTGTTCTGGTCCTCGCACCGCGCCATGAAGCCTGCCGCCCGTCCCAAGCCCGGGGCGCGGAATGGCCGGGCACGGAGGAGAGGTTCGTATGACGCGCAAACTTGGGGTCGAATTCCTCGGCACCTTCTGGTTGGTCCTGGGCGGCTGCGGCGCCGCAGT